>JAZKTD010000437.1:0-2544 GCA_036625705.1 Salinivenus sp. | reverse complement strand
TCGTCGTGGCCCGGCTGCCGGGGCCCGGGTTGGGCTCTCCATCGGCGCCCGGAAACGTATCGGCCTCGATCTGGTCCCGGAGCCGACACGTGGCGGTGGCCGGCGCGACCCCCAGCTCGCGGTCCAGGACCTCGGCACACCGCTCGTACTGGCGAAGCGCCGAGACGCGATTCCCGGCCCGGGCCCGAAGCCGCATGAGTTGGCGGTGGCCCCGCTCCCGGGCCGGGTCGATGCGCAGGAGACGAAGCCCGTACTGAATGCCGGTGTCGTAGGCCCCATTGTGCTCGCAGCACCGCGCCAGCCGGCCGAGCATCCGCAGAAACATGTCCCGCAGCCGTTCCCGCTCCATCAGACACCACTCCTCGTACCAGTTTTCGAGGAGGTCGCCGGTGTAAAGGGTCTCGGCCTCCTGTAGCGCCCGTACGTCCTCGGGCGGCATCTCTGACGCCGGACAGTCTCGCACCGCGTCGAACGCGTCCTCAAAGGCCACGACGTCCGCCCAGAGGGGCACCTCCGGATTGATCTGAATCCAGTCGTCGTCGGCACGCACGACGGACGGGACGTTATCGGTCTCAGACTCGAGCGCGTCCCGCAGCTGCCACAGCGCCTTTCGCAGATAGGCCTTCGTCCGCTGACTCGAGCCGTGCTGCCACAGAAGCGTGGCGAGTTTCTCCCGGGGGTGAGACCGACGATGGAGCAGCAGGTACGCCAGGAGCTCCTGCGCCTTCCCCGAAAGCGAACCGGTCAGCTCGCTTCCGCACATTCTGACTTCCAGCTTCCCGAACAAACAGACATGCAGGCTAGACATAACGGACAGCCCTTTAGACAATGCGAGCCTCCAGCGAGAGACGATGCGCCCCGTCGCCCCACGCGGAGAAAAACGGTGCCGGGCACAGAAAAGAAACGGACGACTCGCCCTCGGTGGGGAGACCAAACAGATCGGGGCTTTCCCAGCGAGAACTTAAACTGTGCGTGAAGACCAAGGACTTATTAAAGATAAGAGTCCTTATGACTTTTTCAAGCCGGGGGACACTCTTCAGTCCGTTTGTGTCTTTAATCAAGACTCCTCACAGAAGCGGACGGTCGACTCCGGACCGCATGGGTACAGAGCGGGCCCCAGATCAGGGCGCTGTCTCTCTCTGCGTCCCCCAGGGACGGCGAGGTCCCATAAACAAAACATAAACAAAAAACGCCCTCCAAGGCGCCGCGCGGACGCCCGAAGGGCTCGAAGACTCTTCGCAGGGAGCTGACGAGCGGACTCGAACCGCCAACCTGCGCATTACAAGTGCGCTGCTCTACCAGTTGAGCTACGTCAGCATGTGGGAAGCTATCGGACCGGTCCTGAATCACGGTCCACGACCGAAGGCCGAGAATGTTCGGCCGGCACGGCCCTACTCGACCGGGTCCGTGCCCGAAGAGGCGTCGCTCGGACCGGCGTCGGCGGCGGTGCGGGCCTCGCGGCGCCAGTACCAGCGCGCCAGCAGCCCGGCCCCCACGAGCAGGAGGAGCGTCAGGATCACGCGGCCGTAGGCGCGGAGATAGAAGACCACCAGGTCCCAGTTCTCCCCCACCGCGTAGCCGGCGTAGCTGATGAGCCCCGTCCACACGAAGGCGCTCACGGTGCACCACCAGAACGTGCGCCCGGGCTTCATCCGGGCGATGCCCGCCGTCAGGGAAATGACCGACCGCGCCCCGCTCAGAAACCGGTTGGCGGCCACGACCCCGTACCCGTACTGGTGGATCCAGCGCCGGGCCTTCTCAACCCCGTCCCGCGGCAGCCACGGCAGGCGGTCGGAGTCGAGGAAAGCCTCTCCGAGGCGGTACCCGAGGGCGAACACGGTCATAAAGCCCAGCGCTCCCCCCACGGTCGAGAGTGCGATGACGACGCCGAGGTGCAGTTGCCCGATTCCGGCGAGGTACCCGCCGAAGACCACCACCATGTCGCCCGGGATGGGGGGCGCGACGTTCTCGCCGTAGGCGATGATTAGCAGGGTCACGTACGCCCACAGCGGCGGGAGGCCCTGCATCCAGGTAAAGAAATTGGAGAACCACTCAAGCATCGCGCACACGGAGCATTGCAGGAGCAGTGCGGTCCGTCACCGGGGACGGATGGTACAAACCGCGTGGACTGCCGCCCCCTCTCCCGCGCCCACCGCCCCGAGGCCCTCGTTGGTCGTGGCCTTCACGGACACGGCCGCCGGGTCCAGTCCGAGGCCGTCCGCGATGTTCTCTCGCATCGAGTCGATGTGCGGCCGGAGCTTCGGACGTTCGAGGATGAGGGTGGCGTCGACGTTGTGCGGCGTGTACCCGGCCTCCCGCACCTCCTCCACGACGGTCGACAGCAGCGCCAGACTGTCGGCCCCCTCCCACTCCGGGTCCGTATCGGGAAAGTGACGGCCGAGGTCGCCCAGCGCCGCGGCCCCGAGGAGCGCATCGGCGAGGGCGTGCAGGAGCACGTCGGCGTCCGAATGGCCGGCGAGGCCCCTGTCGTGGTGGATCGTGACGCCGCCGAGCACGAGCGGGCGGTCGGGAACGAGACGATGG
>JAZKTD010000048.1:0-16263 GCA_036625705.1 Salinivenus sp. | reverse complement strand
GCACGCGGAGGGGCCGTCACTCGGCGGCGGCCGCCGGTTCGGGCACCCCCGCGAGGGCCTCGTGCATCTCGTCCGGCCGGAGGTGAGTGCGCACCGCCTCGTTGACCTCCTCGAGGGTGAGCGCGCGGATCTCTTCGGGAAAGCGGTCCAGGTAGTCGGTCTCGAAGCCGCGCTCGGCGTTGGTGAGGATGGACCGGGCGAGCCGCCGCGTGGTGGCCAGTCCCACGGCGTAGGAGCCGGTGATGGTCGTCTTCTTGTCGTCGAGCTCCGCCTCGGTGGCCCCCTCCTCGACGAACCGGCGGATGACGTCGGTCGTGGCGGCGATGCCCTCGTCCAGGGTGTCCCGGCTCAGGGTGACGCTCGTCTGCCAGTAGCCCGCGTACCGGGTCGTGACGCCCGAGAGGCCGGAGCCGATGTGGTAGGTGAGCCCCTTCTCGTCGCGCACGGTGTCCATGAGGCGCGCCGCAAAGTTGCCGCCGAGAATATAGTTGCCGACGTACAGGGCATGGTACTCGGGGTGATCGCGGCGAATCGGCACCGGGTGTCCCAGTCGCACGTCGACGTTGGACTTGTCGGGCATCGGCACGACGCTCCGACCCACATTTTCGGGCGCCGCCTCCGTCTCGTGGGTCGGCTCGGCGCCGTGGGGCCCCCAGTCCTCGAACGCGTCGGCGACGACCTGCCCGACGGCGCCGTGGTCGAGGTCGCCCACGACCGCCATCGTCCAGTCGGTGGCCCCGATGTGCTCGGCGTGGTAGGCCCGGATGTCCTCGAGCGTGAGCGATCGGAGGCGGTCGATTACGGCGTCCGGCGCCGCGCTGTGGTTGGGATGCCCGGCCCCGAACAGCCGGCGCGTAAGGGCGGCCGACGCCTGGGCCCCGGTCTTCTCCATCCGGCGCCGCGTCTCGGCGATGGCCTGCGCGCGGGCCTTCTCGAACTCCGACTCCTCAAACGCCGGTACGCGCAGCATCTCCGCGAGCACGTCGAGCACGCGGGGCAGGTCCTCGACGAGCGCCCGGCCCGAGACGTCGACGTAGAGGCCGTCGCTCGAGAGGTCGAGCTTGGCCCCGCAGTCCTCCAGCACGCGGGCGAGGGCAAACCGGTCGCGGTGCTCGGTGCCCTTGTCCAGGAGCGAGACGGTCAGCTCCTGCCGCAGCTCGTCCTCGGCGGCGAGATCGGGATAGGCCAGAAACGACCCTCGCCAGGAGACGATGTCGTCGACGGCGGTCTCGAGCGTGAGCAGGCGACCGGGCCCGGCCGAGCGGTCCCGAATGCGGGAGGCCAGGGCGGGAGCGGCGGTCGCCGAAGCAGAAGTGGAAACGTTGGTGGACATAGAGGTGCACGATCGATCAATAGAATATCGGACCGGGGGCGCCGGCGGTCGGGGCAACGGCCTCGTTACTGCGTGGGCCACGGCGCGGGGCGGTCGTCGGCTCGACCCGGCGGGAAGTTCGTCTCTCCCGGGCCCTCCGCTCACGCATCACTCCTCACGCATCACGCTTCACTCGGCACGTACCAGCCGACGGTGCTCGCGTCGTCGGTGAGGTAGGTCCGGGCCACCCGCTGCACGTCGTCGGTCGTGACCGTCTCCAGGCGGTCGAGGTACTGGGTGTAGAGCTTCCAGTCGCCGGCGGCGAGGGCCTCGTTGAGCTGAGCCGCCACCTTCATGGGCCCGTCGCGGTCGAAGGCGATCTGGGCGCGGAGCTGGCTGCGGGCCCGGTCGAGCTCCTCCTGCGTCACGCCCTCCTCCCGGACGCGGGCAAGCTCGTCGTCGATCGCGGCCTCGACGCTCTCGTGGTCGGTCTCCGGCGCGAGGTAGGCGAACACCGAGAAGAGGCCCGGGTCCCGGAGCCGAAAATTGATGCCGAAGACGTCGCTGGTGAGGCCCTGGTCGGTGCAGCGCCGAAACAGGCGGCTGCCCTTCCCGGAGGCGAGGATGCGGGCCAGCACGTCGAGGGCGTCGGAGTCCGGGTCGGTGGCCGGCGGCGACTTGTAGCTCATGAGCACGGCCCCGAGCTGGCCGTCCTGGCGCACCTGCACGCGGCGCTGCCCGGTCTGCTCTGGCTCCTCGGTCGTGACCGTCGGAATGTCGTGCGGCGCGGCGTCGTGGGCGCCGAAGTGGTCGGCCACCTCCCACAGGACGTCGGCGCGGTCGAAGTGGCCGACGATCGAGACGGTGGCGTTGTTCGGCCAGTAGAAGGTGTCGTAGTACTCCCGCAGGCCGTCGGCCGTGATGCGCTCGATGTCGCTCTTCCACCCGATCGTGGGGTGGTGGTACGGGTGCGCCGTGAACGCCGCCGCCCACACCTCGTCGAAGAGGCAGGACACCGGGTCGTTCTGGTTGCGGTCCCGCTCGTTGAGAATGACAGTCCGCTCCGACTCCACGTCCTGCGGGTCGAGGAGCGCCCCCCGCATGCGGTCGGCCTCAATGTCGAGGGCCAGCGGCAGGTGCTGGGTGGGCAGCATCTCGTAGTAGTTCGTCCGGTCCAGCCAGGTCGAGGCGTTCACCTTGGCCCCCACACGCTGGAGCGTCTCGAAGATGGAGGTCCCCTCCCGCTTGTGGTAGCGCTCGGTGCCCTTGAACATGAGGTGCTCCAGCATGTGGGTGGCGCCGGTGTGGCCGGTGCGCTCGTTCCGGCTGCCGACGTGGTAGGTCACCATCGAGGTGGCCACCGGCGCGCCGTTCTGCGGCAAAAGCAGCACGCGGAGGTCGTTGTCCGTGAGGCGGTAGCACTCGATGTCGCCGGACGCTTCTTGAAACTCAAACGCGTCGGGGATACGGGACGGCGGCGCAGCAGTGGTCGCTTGATCCATAGGGAGACACTATCACTTCATGTGGGCACAGTTCATTATTTCGTATTGCGTATTTCGTATCGCGTGGCAGTCGGTATCGTCTGTCGAGCACGCAATACGAACTACGCAGTACGCTCAGTGCGCGTCGAGCCAGTGGTCGCCCACGTCGATGTCGACCACCACCGGCACGTCGTCGAGGGGCAGGGCGTCGCGCATCTCGGCGTCCACCATCGACCGCACCGCGTCGACCTCGTCGGGCGGGAGTTCGAAGACGAGTTCGTCGTGAACCTGGAGGAGCATCTCCGCCGCCCAGTCCTCCTCGGTCGACCGGTCGTGGATGCGGTTCATCGCGATCTTGATCATGTCGGCCTGCGTGCCCTGGATCGGCATGTTCACCGCCACCCGCTCGGCGGCGCTGCGGCGGTTGCTGTTCGAGTGGTCGATGTCGGGCAGGTAGCGGCGGCGCCCCAGGAGCGTCTCGGCGTACCCGTTGTCCCGGGCCTTCTCGACCAGCTCGTTCAGGAGCCGCGAGACGCCGGCGTAGGACTTCTGATACTGCTTGATGAGGCTCTGCGCCTCGTCGACCGGCATGCGGAGCCGCTGGGCGAGCCCCCACGGCGAGATGCCGTACGGGATGCCGTAGTTCACCTCCTTCGCCTTGCGGCGCTGGTCGGAGGTCACGTCCGCCGGGTCGATGTCGTAGACGCGGGCGGCCGCGTCGGTGTGAATGTCTCCCCCCTCGCGGAAGGTCGTCTGCATGGCCTCGTCGCCGCTCATGGAGGCGAGGATGCGGAGCTCGATCTGGGCGTAGTCGGCCGCCATCAGGGTCCACCCTTCCCGCGGCATGAAGGCGCGGCGGATCTCCCGCCCCACCTCGGTGCGGATGGGAATGTTCTGGAGGTTGGGATCGCTGGAGGAGAGCCGCCCGGTGGAGGTGCGCGTCTGGTTGAAGCTGGTGTGGATGCGGCCGGTCTCCGGATGCACCAGTTCGCCGAGGGCATCGAGGTAGGTGCTTTTGATCTTGTAGGTCGAGCGCCAGTCGAGGACGAGGCCCGGAATTTCGTGCTCGGTCGACAGCTCCTCCAGGACGCTCTCCTTCGTGGACCGCTTGCCCGTCGGCGTTTTCGACACGACGGGCAGGTCGAGCTCGTCGAAGAGTACCGCGGCGAGCTGCTGCCGGGAGTTGATGTTGAATTCTTGGCCGGCGAGGTCGAAGATCTCTTCTTCGATCGTGCTGAGCTCCGCCTCCAGCCGCGCGGAGATCTCGTCGAGCACGTCGGTGTCGACCGTAATGCCGACGTGCTCCATCTCCGCCAGCACCCGGACGAGCGGAAACTCCATGTCCTCCGCGATCTCCAGGAGCTTGTCGTCGGCGAGCTGCTCCTCGAGGGCGTCGGCGAGGCGGAGGGCAATGTCGGCGTCCTCGCAGGCGTAGGGGGCCGCGTCCTCGACCGCCACGTCGCGCATCGACTCCGCCTCGGCCCCGTCGCCGATGAGCTCCGTGATGGGAACCATTTTGTAGTTCAAGGTCGACCGCGCCACGTCGTCGAGGTTGTGATTCTCTTCGGGGGCCACCAGGTAGTGGCCCACCATCGTGTCGACGAGGGGGCCGCCCACCTCCACGCCGTGGCGGCGCAGGACGAGCAGGTCGTACTTCAGGTTGTGTCCCACCTTGGTCGTGTCGGCCGCCAGGTGCGGCCCGAGCACTTCCAGGACCGTGTCCGTGTCGGTGCCGTCCGGGAGCGGCGTGGGCACGTAGACGCCCTGCTCGGCCGCCCAACTGAAGGAGAGCCCCACCAGCGCGGCGTACATCGGGTCCGTCGAGGTCGTCTCCGCGTCGAACGCGTAGCGATCGTGCTCGCCGAGCTCGTCGGCGAAGGCCCGCAGCTCGTCCTCGTTCTGGACGACGTCGTAGTCGACCGCCTCGGGGTCGAGCTCCTGCACCTCCTCGTAGGGCCCGAAGTCAAACTCGAGCGCCGGGTCCTCGGTCGTCTCGTCGTCTTCGTCCTCGGGGGCCCCGTCGATGTCCATCCGGTCGAGCAGCGACTCGAACTCGAGCTCGCGGAAGAGGGCCCGGAGGGCGTCCTCGTCGGGGTCGCGGCGACGCAGCTGGTGCCAGTCCAGCCCCACGTCGAGGTCGGTGCGGATGCGGACAAGGCGCTTGCTGAGCTCCGCCTCCTCGGCGTGCTCCTGCATGCCCTCCCGCGCCCGCTTGCCGCTGAGGTCGTCGGCGTGGTCGATGAGGTTTTCGACGGAGTGGTACTCGCGCAGGAGCTTCTGGGCCGTCTTCTCGCCGATGCCGTACACGCCCGGTACGTTGTCGCTGTCGTCGCCCATCAGGGCGAGCATGTCGATGAACTGGGCCGGATCCAGCTCGTACTGGTCTCGGAACGTCTCCCCGGTGAGGATTTCAAAGTCCTGATCCCCCTTGGCCGGCTTGTAGATGGAGACCTGCTCGGAGAGAAGCTGCTTGAAGTCCTTGTCCGGCGACACGATGACCACGTCAGCCCCGTCCGCCTCGGCCTGCTTGGCGAGCGTGCCGATGACGTCGTCGGCCTCGACCTTCGGCACCTCGAGCACCGGAATGTCCATCGCCTCGACGATCTCCTTAATGTAGGGAAGGTTCTCGAGGAGCTCGTCGGGCGGGGGATCGCGGTGGGCCTTGTAGTCCTCGTAGATCTCCTTCCGGAAGGTGTCCTCCTCGCCCTCGTCGAACACGACGGCGGCGTGCTCGAACGAGTGGTCGTCGATGAGCTTCAGAAGCGAGTTTGTAAATCCGTAGGCCGCCGAGGTATTCTGCCCCTTCGAGTTGATGAGCGGACGGCTGATGAAGATATAGTGGGCCCGGTACGCAAGCGACATTGCGTCGACGAGGTAGAGGGTCTTCTGGGTTTCTTCGGCGGCGTCGGCGGCCGGTTGAGCAGGGTCAGCCATGCAGCAAGCGTCCAGGTTGGTCCAAAAGCGATGCGGTCGGGCCGCGGACCCGGCGTCTCCTCCCCGGAGTCCCATCCGCGTGATCGAGTACGTCCAAATTCATGAGCGTCGGTCTGGGTCCCTGCGCGCGGGCCCTCCGGGGCCTCGCGCCCGAAGTACACACGTCCTGTTACGTTTCCCGCGAACGGACGGCAGCACCCGGCGCCGGACGCCACGCTTTGTTACATACGGGGGACGCCGAGGCCGCTTGTTCTCCTCGCGGTGTCTCGCCGTGCCGGTCCCGACCGCCGTCGGGACGGAAACCACCACATGCACCGGAATCGCACCCGCGGGTTTCCGCATCCGTTATGACTCTTCTTCTTTTTGACATCGACGGCACGCTGCTTCGAGTCACCGGCGGCACCGACCGGGCCGTCGCCCACGCCGTCTCGACCGTGACGGGACAGTCGGTCTCCACGGAGGGCGTCCCCTTTTCGGGACGGACCGACCCCGAGATCTTCCGCGACGTGCTTCGGGCGAGCGGGGTGGCGGACCCGGCCCCGGTGCTCGGGGACGTGCTCGATGCCTACGTCGAGGCGGCCCAGCGGACGATTCGCCCCGCGGACGTCGAGCTGTTGCCCGGCATTCCGGCGCTGCTCTCCGCCCTCTCGGACCGAACGGACGTCTTTCTGGGCCTGCTTACCGGCAACGTCGAGCCGATCGCCTACCACAAGCTTCGGGGGGGCGGCCTCCCCGACGTCTTCTCCGTCGGCGCGTTCGGCAGCGACGACGCCGACCGGGCCGCCCTTCCTCCGGTCGCGGTCCGGCGGGCCTCCTCTGTCTCCGGACGGTCGTTCTCGATCCCGGACACCGTCATCATCGGGGACACCCACAACGACATCCGCTGTGCCCGGGCGGCCGGGAGCCGGAGCGTCGCCGTCTGCACCGGCCGCTACAGTCGCGACGAGCTCGAACCGCACGCCCCGGACCTCCTCCTCGAAGATTTCCGAGATCTGCACGCGGCTATTCGGGGAATTCTCGGATCGTGACCTCAACCACCCGGCCGATCTGCGAGCTCGGCACGATCTTTAAGTGGTTATAGGGTAGATTTCGGACCGGGCGTCGCGCAGCACCTGTCCCGTCTGGCCCTCAGCCGCCCGTTCGTACGGGCGAACTCCCCACAAAACGAGGAGGGTGGGCCTACTTCGGCGGCCAGCGGCTCGGGGGGCCCGGCGCACGCACACTGATTCTGTCCTTCACACCGGTCTTTTCAGGACACACCGGCGGCTCACGTAGGCTGAGCGCTTGCGGTCGCCCGCTCCTCGTCCCTCCGAGGCTCCGGAGAGGCGAGTGCCGTCCGAATTGTTCATCCATCAGAACGGCCGTTCGTCATAATGCTACCGATTACCGCCCACGGCACGACATTCCCGGGTCGTCGGGATGTAAATCAGGACGACATATTACATTTCTACCCCTCCTCGGACTCGTTTTTTCTCGGGGTGGCGGACGGAATGGGCGGCATGGCGGGCGGCCAGATCGCGAGTCAGACGGTGCTCCGGAACGTCGAGTCGACGCTCCGCGAGGCGTTCGAGGAAGAGGTCTCTCCCGACCAGTTGAAGGCCGTTCTGGCCGACGCCTTCGAGCGGGCACAGGCCTCCATCCGGGAGATCACCGAGCAGGACCCGTCCCTCGAAGGCATGGGCACCACCCTCACCTGCGTCCTCGGGTGCGACAACCGATTTATCGCCGGCAATCTCGGGGACAGCCGCGTCTACTACCTTCACGACGGGACAATCGATCAGCTGACCGAGGACCACTCCTACCTCCGGGAGTTCGAAAAGGAGGCCGGCGACACGGAGATCGACCCCGAATTCATCGAGCAGTACGGCCACATTATCAACAAGACGCTCGACGGCAGCGGCGACGAGCCCGACCTCTTTCCGCTCAACGAGCCGCACTACACCCTCTCGGAGCAGGACGGGTTTCTGCTATGCTCCGACGGCCTCGTCGTCGACAGCCTGCAGGACCAGGAGGAGCTGTTCAGGTCCTACATGATCGGGACGCCGGACCTCCAAACCGCCGCCGAATCGCTGGCGTCCCTCGCGTACTACTCCGGATCGACCGATAATATTTCCGCCGTCATCGCCGAGGCCGGATCCCTCGAGCGCGAGCTCGGCCGGGTCCGCACCTACCCCTTCCCCCCCCGGGAAGAGGAGCCGGCCGCGTAGCACCGCTCTCCGCCGGTCCGGCGCGTCACCGCCGTAACGAGCCGCTCTCAATGCTTGCAATCCGCTGATACCGGTCCTAGGTTGCTCATCACCTTACGCGCCATTCAACCTTTTGATAATTTTAAATGCATCCGAAGGATACCAGATGACTCAGCCGCCTATTACTGAGACGCCGCCATCGATTTTGGTGTGCCCTAATCCCCCCCGGTCCGTGAGAACGTACGCAATCGATTTTCCGCGACAGTGGGAATCTCAGATTCCCTGGACCGTGCGGGGCCGTGAGCAGAAAACGGACCTCGGGAACGTATTCACGCATCGGTAAACTCGTTCTGATACCGCTCGGCTCCCTCCCGCGGGTCGATTGCGGATAGATGTGTCGCTCGGTGGCGTTCGCGGACGTTCCCACGCTGTCCCGACCTGCACTTTTCGAGTGTATCCCTCGTTGATGCAAATCGATCAGCGCACTGCAATGGTGCTCTTGACTTTATTTTTCGGACTGCTCCTGTCGCCCCCCGCCGCGGAGGCCCTCACGGCCGACACGGACGTGTCGACGGTTCCTGCGCGCTCGCCGGCCTCGGCCTGCGAGGACTTCGCGAAGCGCCAGATCGGCCTCGCCGACCGCCTCACCCGCGACTCCAACTACAACCGGGCCCTGAAGGTACTGAACAGCACGGCGAAGAACTGCGACCGCGACTTCGTACGAGAGAAGATCTACGAGGTGCTCGGCGAGTGGTACGGAACGATTCGGGGACAGGGCCTCGGTGCGCTCCAGGAGTTTTTGGACGTGGTCGCCGGTCAGTCCTACCTGACCTCCTCGCAGCGGTCACGGCTTGTGGGACAGGTGCGATCGGACGTGCGGTCTATGATCGACCGGACGTTTGAGAACGGCGAGTACGAAGCGACCTACGAGCTCTGCCGAACGTTCTCGGAGTACGCCAGCGGCAGGTTCGGCTCCGAGTACGCCTGTGGCTCCGCCGCCGAGCAGGTCGGTGCGCAGGGGGCGGCGATGCAGTCTTACTCCTGGCTGTTGGACAACTGGAACGACGAGCAGTCCCCGGCGACGTGGTCGGAGATTGCGACGAAACTGGAGTCGATATATCTGCTCAACGGCCGCTTTCGGGCCGCCTACGACCTCGGGCGTCGGCGAGCGGCTCGGGAGCCTGTCCCCGAAACGATCCTCTCGACCCTCATTGCCGCCCGGGGAAACTTTCTCGCTCCGCTCCTGCGGGTCGGAACCGTCTTTTACCAGAGCCAACCCGGAGATCCGGCCCTGAGCTACGTGGACAGCGAGATGCAGCGCGTCAAGTTTCCGGACTACGTCCGGGCCTTCTACGTCCTCGAGGGCGACGGCACCGTCGACCGCGGGATGTACGGCAGCGAGGCCGACGCCCCCAGCGCATCGCTGCTGGAGGAGGTGTCGGGGTCCGTTTCCCTGCTCCGGGCGCCGGGCAACTCGACCCTGGCCTGGCTCGTGAGTCCCATCGGGTCCCGGTTTCTGGTCCTGGAGTTTGGCATCGCCACGACGCCGGAGGAGAACGTCCGGCTCGAGAGCATCCAGGAAAACGTCGAGAGCGACGAGCAGTGGCGAAAGCTCTACCAGCTGGAGTACACTGAGACGTATCCGGCCAGCGGGAGCGCGATCGGCACCCTGCTCGGTGGCGCGGCTCTTGCGGGGGAAGGCTTCGAGGGCTACGGCGAGATCTTTGAGGGGTCGTCGGTCCTGACCTACTACTGTATTCAAAGTGAATCGGGGGACGTTGTGCGGTCCCACAACTTCGGCCGTTCCCGCCTCGAATACGGCGGGGACGAGTGGGAGCGCACCTCCAGCACTCCTGCCCTATACCACCATTCCATTCAGTATGCGGGCCAGTCGATGCGCGAAGTGGTCTGGCCGAACTTCGTGAACGACGAATGGGTCGGGGTCATCCGCATCGGCCTCGTCCAAAGCTAACATCATTGCACGCAATTAACTTCTGATGACACTCCCCATGAACCGGTACGCAAAGCACTCCGCTCCGCTTCTGCGATCATTTATCTGGACCTGCCTCCTGGTGGTTTTTGGGGCCTGGGGCGCCCATGCCCAGACTGAGGCCACCATCAGTGAGGTCAACAACAACCCCGGGAAGTTCCGCGGCCAGCAGGTCAGCGTCGAGGGCACGGTGGCGCGTCACGTCGACAGCGGGAGCGACACCGAGACGATGAACTACATCCTGCAGAACAACAGCGGCCAGGAGATCCGGGCGAAGACGACGGAACAGCCCCCCGAGACCGGTGGACAATACCGCGTCGTGGGCGTCGTCGAGATTAGCCCGTTCAACCGGCAGCCGGTCCTGGACGAGGAGAGCCGCACGCAAATCTCGTCCGGCTCATCCCCGTCAACCGGGTCCACCTCGAGCCAGTCCCTGCGGCAGGGCTTTTCGACCATCACTGTGTACCTGATCCTGGGCCTCGGGGTGTTGGTGGTCGTGATCCTTATCTACTTCGCCTACGCCAGCCAGGACGACGAGCCGGTGTCGGAGGTATCGCCCTCGCAGAACGGCACGCCCGACCCGCAGCCCGCCACCGAGCTCTCGTCCACCGAGCTCGCGGCCGACGAGGAGGAGCCGGCCGATACCGGCTTTCCGGAACCGTCCGGCCAGCGCATCAAGTCGGAGTCCAGCAGCTCCCAGGAGCCGGAGGCGGAATCGGAGGGCCCGGAGACCCTGAAGTTCAAGGCGCCGCCGAAGACGATGAAGTTCGTGCCGGGCCGCCTCGTGATCGCCGCGGGGCCGGACCAGGGCAAGGAATTCCGGATTGCCGGGCGCCCGACGCCCGACGGCAACGTCGTGACCATCGGCCGGGCCGAGGTGGAGGGCGAACGGGCCTTTGCCCACATTCAGCTCGGCGATACCTACCGGACCGTCTCCCGCATGCAGGCCGAGATCATTCAGCAGGACCAGACCATCCTGCTCAAGAATACAAGTGAAACGAACCCGACCATGGTGAACGGGGATCAGGTGCCCGCCGGCACCACCGTCGAGCTTCAGGATGGGGACATGATTCGGATGGGAGAGCTCATGCTTCGCTACGAGCGCGATTAGTCCCGGCCCGGCGAGCCGCGAGGCCCCCGGACACACCTGGCACCGGTCCGCCCAGGACCTGGCAACATTATTGCTGCTAGTTTAAGGAAGAGAGGGCGATCCCCATAAGCCCCCGTCCGCCCGGGAAACGTGTCGGTCGCGCCGGCCCTCCTGGTTCCTTCCTACGTGGGTTCTCATTCTCACCGGCCCTCTGCTCTCTCCGGTGACGTCGCCCGGAAGCGTTCGTCGAGCAGACGCAGCGTACGAACCGTCCCCCTAGGACATGTCCGAAGCCACGAAGCGTTGTCCATACTGCCAAGAGGAAATCCTCGAAGCTGCCCGGAAGTGCAAGCACTGCGGGGAGTGGTTGGAGGAGGCGCCGGAGACGGCCTCGACGGGGACGCTGTCCACCAACCCGGAGACGCTGGTGCGGGAGGCGATGGCCCCGGACTACGACATCCAGAAGGAGCTTGGCCGCGGGGGCATGGCCATCGTCTACAAGGCCGTTCAGGAAAGCCTGGGGCGGGACGTGGCCCTGAAGGTACTGCCACAGGGCATGACCCACGACCGAAAAATGCTGGAGCGGTTTCACCGGGAGGCGCAGTCGGCCGCCCAGCTCAACCACCCCCATATTGTCACCATCTTCGACGAGGGGGAGCTCAACGGCGTCCACTACATGGCGATGGAGTACCTTGAGGGACGCGACCTCCACGCCATCGTTCAGGAACAGGGGCCCGTCTCGCCCGAACAGGGCGTTTCGCTGCTGGCCCCGGTCGCGGAGGCCCTCGGCTACGCCCATCAGCGGGGCACGGTTCACCGCGACGTGAAGAGCTCCAACGTCATGGTGACCGACATCGGGCGGCCCGTGCTCATGGACTTCGGCATTGCCTACGCCGGCTCCGACGCCCGGCTCACCCAGACCGGGACGGTCCTCGGCACCCCCGAGTACATGAGCCCGGAGCAGGCCCGGGGCAATGAGGTGGACGCCCGGGGCGACCTCTACAGCCTCGGGGTGGTGCTCTACGAGGCCCTCACCGGCGAGCTGCCGCACACGGGCGGCCACCCGATGAGCGTGGTGTACAAGGTGCTCCACGAGTCCTACACGCCGCCCCGCCAGCACAACGACGACATTCCGGAGTGGCTGGAGCAGATTGTCGCCAAGCTTCTGAAGAAGGACCCGAACGACCGCTTCCAGACGGGCCAGGCGGCCGCCGAGGCCCTGACGTCGAAAGATCCCGGGGAGCCGGTCGAGGTCCCCTCTGCCTCCTCCGGAGATGGCGCCGCTGGCGCCGACGGATCGGTTGCGGTCGACCCCGGGGGCGGACAGAGCTCGGGCGACCCGGCCAAAACCCAGGTCTACCGCCCCGGGGAGAACGACGTCGAGGAGCCGGAGCCGAGCCCCGTGTCGGAACCGGCCCCGGCGACCGACGACGCACCGGCTCAGGAGCCGGCCGCCCGGAACGCACCCTCTGAGGACAGGACGGCCCCGGACCCCTCCCCGGCTGAGGACCCGGCCGCCGACGGAAAGGCCCACGACACCATCTCGACCGACGGATCGGGGGACAACCCGCAACGCCAGCAGTTGCACATCGTCCGTACCCTGGAAGGCAACGCCGACTGGGTCAACGCGGTCTCCTTCTCGCCGGACGGCCAGTACGCCCTCTCGGGCGGGCCCCGCCACAGCATTCGGCTCTGGGAGGTCGTGACCGGCCAGGAAATTCAAACCTTTCAGGGGCTTACCCAGCAACCCATTTCGGTATCCCTGTCTCCGGACGGCAACCGCCTCGTGTCCGAAACCTCCAATGGCGTCGTCCGCCTCTGGGACGTGGACAGCGGCGAGGCCCTCCGCACGTTCGAGGATCGGTCGGAGGCGGTCCTGGGCGCCACCTTCTCGCCGGACGGCCGACACGTTCTCTCGGGGGGCGGGGCCTCCGGCACCCTCCACCTCTGGGACACCGAGAGCGGCAACCTGGTCCGTCGCTTCGACAACAACGACGAGGCCATCTTCTCGGTGGCCTTCTCTCCCGACGGTCAGTACGTCCTGTCCGGCAGTGGGCAGTCCGGCACCCTCAAGCTCTGGGACACCAGCACGGGCGCGGTCGTCCGCACCCTCGATCAGGGCGACTGGGACTCCACCTACGTCTTTTCGGTGGCCTTCTCCCCGAACGGCCAGTACGCCCTCTCCGGCAGCGACGACATGACGGCCCGCCTGTGGGAGGTCGAGTCCGGTCGCCTACTGCGCACCTTCGAGGGGCACTCCGGCCTCGTCATCGCCGTTGCGTTCTCGCCCGACGGACAGTACGTCCTGAGCGGGAGCAGCGACATGACCGTCCAGCTCTGGAAGGTCGACGACGGCACCCTCGGCTACGTCTTCGACGGCGACGCCGATGGGGTCAATGCCATCGCCTTCTCGCCCGACGGGCGCTACGTGCTGTCCGGGAGCAAGGACGAGGACGTCAAGCTCTGGACCCCGTAGTCATAGGAACTCTGCGTGCACTTGAGAGGATCTGGTGTGGAGGTCTGGGAGTGTGGAGGTCTAGAAGTGTGGAGGTACGGGAGGGTGAATTGCGTCCACACGTCCAGCCCGCCCGCGCCGAACGGGGTGTTCAGTCTAGTGGGCTTGCACAACTTGATGGACGGATATCGCGGAATCCGCAACGGGGTCGCACCCCTGATTCTCCGTCGCCACGAAGGCACTTGCACCCGCTCACCACGGCTTAGCGATCAGAGCGGCTTCAAAACGGTCGTCCTCGAACTCGTCAGGGTAGTTGTGCAAGGTCACTAGGGCCCGCTACTGAATCGCCGTCAGGGCGTGTCGCTGGGCCCGCAGCGTGGCGTCGAGCTCCGCCTCGCCGTGGCTGAGGCCGAAGAAGATGGCCTCGAACTGCGACGGCGGCAGGTAGATGCCTTCCTCCAGCATCGCGTGGAAGTACGCGGCGTACTGGTCGGTGTCGGTCGTCTTGGCCGTCTCCTGATCCACCACCTGCTCCTCGGTGAAGAAGAGACTGACCATGGCCCCGACCCGGTTGGTGGTGTAGTCCAGCCCCAGGGCGTCGAGGTTGCGGTGGATGCCCTCTTCTAAGGCCGCCCCGAAGGCCTCGAGCTCGTCGTACATCGTGTCCTTCCGCGCCGCAATCTTGGAGAGCACCGCGTGACCGGCCCGCATGGCGAGCGGATTTCCGCTGAGGGTGCCGGCCTGGTAGACCGGTCCCGTCGGCGAGATGTAGTCCATGATTTCTTCGCGGCCGCCGTAGGCCCCGACCGGCAGGCCGCCGCCGATGATCTTGCCGAGGCACGTCAGGTCGGGCGTCACCCCGTAGCGGTCCTGGGCGCCGCCGGGGGCGACCCGGAAGCCCGTCATCACCTCGTCGAAGATGAGCACGACGTCGTGGGCGTCGCACAGCTCCCGCAGGCCTTCCAGGAAGCCGGGCTCGGGGGGAATGCACCCCATGTTGCCCGCAATGGGCTCGACGATGATGCAGGCCACCTCGCCGGCGTTCGCCTCGAGAAGCCGCTGGACGTGCTCCAGGTCGTTGTACGGGGCGAGCAGGGTGTCCTTCGCGTTGCCTTTCGTGACGCCCGGAGAGTCGGGCTCGCTGAGCGTCATGGGGCCGCTTCCCGCCGCGATGAGGAAGAAGTCGCCGTGGCCGTGGTAGTTGCCCTCGAACTTAATGATTTTGTCGCGGCCGGTGTAGCCGCGCGCCAGACGCGCGGCGCTCATGGTGGCCTCGGTGCCGGAGTTCACCATGCGCACCTTCTCGACCGACGGAACGAGGTCGCAGACAAGCTCGGCCACCTCGATCTCGATCTCGGTCGGCGCTCCGAACGAGGTGGAGGCCTCCGCCTGCTCCTGCACCGCCCGCACGACGTCGGGGTCGGCGTGGCCAAAGATCATGGGCCCCCATGAGCCGACGTAGTCGATGTACTCGTGGCCGTCGGCGTCGGTGAGGGTCGCTCCGTCGGCCTCCTCGACGAAGAGGGGCGTGCCGCCCACGCTGTCGAACGCCCGTGCGGGCGAGTTCACGCCGCCCGGAATGCTGTGCTGCGCACGGTCGTAGAGCCGGCGGCTCCGGCGAAGGTCGAGCGAGGAGGGAGCAACGTCCATAAGTGGTCTCGGCTGATCGGAGAAAACACCGCTTGGATTGTTGGGCCGTAGAACGTCGTGGACGCCGCGGATGGTTCGGCCGCGCAGCCGGGCGCGCCCACTCGTTACCGTTTCATCGCGTCTCTGCCTAGTGACCTTGCACAACTGCTCTGACGGTTTCGAGCCGCGGTCCTCCGGCGCCACAACCGCCAGCGTCTGCCGGCAGTCGGCGATGCCGCGCAGTTCCTACGCGAGAGAGATGGAGGGAACCAGCGTCACGACATCTGCGAGATCTCTCGTTTCAGTTGTGCAAGCCCACTAGGCGGGCGTGTGGGGGTCCACACGGCGGTAGATGGCCCGAATCCGGGGCGCGGGTCCCTCGTCGAGGCGGGACGGGTCGCCGGCTTCCGCCAGGTCGGCCCGCCGCCGGAGCCGCTCGACGGTGTCGAGAGAAAAGGCCGCTCTGCCCCCCTCCTTGCCCTCGGGGGGCGCCGGGAGCGTCAGGTAGAGCCACCCCCCGGGCTTCAGCAGTCGGCGGCTTTCCGCGAGCAGGACCTGGAGGTCGTCCTCGTCGGCAACGTACGTCTCGGCCGCATCGGCCACCACCCAGTCGAAGGTGGCGTCGAGGTCCTCGAGTGCATCGAGCGGGGTCACCTGCACCGAGGTCTCGACCGCGTCGGCGCCAATGAGGTCGCGCACCCGGTCCCGCGTGGCCTCGACGGCGGCGGGCCGGGGGTCGCAGGCGTGCACCGGAAACCCGAGGCGCAAGAGCGGCTCCGTGTGGTGCCCCTCTCCACAGCCGAGGTCTAGGATCTGGCTCGACACCGGAACGGCCGCCAGTGTGCGCAGCAGATGGTCCGACGGGGCCTGCGGGTCGTGCGTCGACATTCGGATCGCGGGTCGGTGTGACAACAACGAATCGGGGGTGCCCCCTTTCGGGGAACGCTACGCGCTCGGCTCCGACGACGAGTGGGCTTGCACAACTGAGCCTGTGTACCGCGGCCCAGCGATGCCGATCCGTGAGAACGTACGCAAATCACTGTCCCTGATCGCTGGGGACCGTGGACAGCCGCAAGCAAGACTCGGACGTCGCGTATGTATTCACGGATCGGTACGAGCGGCGCCCAAACCGCCGCCCTCGAATTTGTGAGGGTCGTCGTGCACGGTCACTGGGCCGGCTGGTCCT
>JAZKTD010000047.1:0-16275 GCA_036625705.1 Salinivenus sp. | reverse complement strand
CATCCTGACGAGCACCGCCGAGCGGTTCGCCTCCCATCTCATGGAGGACGGCCCGGCGAAGGCCGCCAGGGTGACACTCATGACGGGCGTCGTCATTGCCTGTAGCTACGCCGTCATGAATCTGCCGGTGGTCGGCCTCACGGTGCTGGCCTTTCCCGAAGTGCTCTTTCTGCTCGTAGCGTTCAACCTCTGGCTCGGGCGCTGGGTCGGCATCCGCTTGACCGAATACGCTCGCTTCCGCTGGCTCATCGACCGCCAAACGACCTATGCTTCAGACCTTCGCTGATATCTTCCACCACCAGGTGCTGGGGATGAACCGCCGCAACGCCGGCGTCATCTACCGCAACCACACGCGCCGGGACTTTACCGTGGCCGACGACAAAGTGGTGACGAAAGAGCTCCTGGAACCGGCCGGCATTCCGGTCCCGCAGACCTACGCAGTGCTGGGCGAAATCCGCAGCATCGGGTCGCACTGGCCCCGGATTGCCGAGCGCCCCAACGTGGTGATTAAGCCCGCCAAGGGCCGGGCCGGCAACAACATCCTGGTGCTCGAGCGCACCGATACAGACTGGGTGAGCCCCTCGGGCAGGCGCTACGACGCCCCTACCATCCAGCGCCACATCGCAGACATTATCTACGGCACACAGTCGTACGGCGCATGGGACCGCGCCATCGTGGAGGCGCGCGTGGTGGCCCACCCGTTCTTCCGGCGCATCTACGACGGCGGACTGCCGGACGTGCGCGTGATCGCCTACGAGGACGAACTGCTGTTGGCCATGTGCCGCATCCCCACGGCGGCCTCCGACGGCAAAGCCAACCTGCACCAGGGGGCCCTCGGCGTACGAATCGACTTGGAGACCGGACAACTGGGGGCCGGCTACGACTATCGCCAGTACCACCCCGAGCATCCGGACTCTGGGGTGCACTTCGCTGGTCGCACCGTGCCTCACTGGGACGCCGTGCGGGCCATCAGCCACGCGGTGTGCGAGCAGGTCCCACTGGACTACCTCGGCATTGACATCGTGCTGGACGAGACAGAGGGCCCCCTCGTCATGGAGATCAATGCCCGCCCTGGGCTCGAAATTCAAAACGTGAACCAGCAAGGACTCCTCGAAAAACTTCCCCTCGCATTATCGTAACCCAGATGCTTTCCAACAGCTCCATCCCGATCCTCCTCATTGCCGGCCTACTGACGGCAGGCCTCGTCACGGCCAATCACTTTGTGACATCGCGCAGCGGCGACGGACTCATCGTATTGATGGCGGACGAGGCGCCCGGAGCCGAAACGCCAGATCCGGCCGCCAATCGCGTCACTACAGCGCAGGCCCGAGCGGCACTTTCGGGCAACGCGCCCTTCCAGGTCGGGCGCAAGGCATACCGCGACGGCCGGTACGAATCGGCCGCCGCCCGTTTTGCGGCCGCAGCAGGCCGCGTGCCGGACAATCCTATGGTACAGAACTATCAGGGCCTGACGGCCCGGCACCTGGACCGAGAGGACGCCGCGGAGCGCTACTGGCAGACGCTGCTCGACACGAACGGGCCGTACGGGGCCGCCCACCTCAACTTAGGGCTGCTCTACGCGAGCCAGGACCGCCTGGAGGACGCGGCCCGCCACTACCGCCGCGCCCTCGCCCTGAACCCGAATCATGCACGGGCTCACTACAACTTTGGGCTCCTCTACCTCCAGACGGAGCGGCCCTCTCAGGCCGCCTCGCATCTGGAGCGGGCGTCCCGCCTCGGCAGCACCTCGCTCCGTGCCAAGGCCACCCATCATAACGGGCGCGCCCTGCTCGCCACGGGGCAGCCTAGAGCTGCCCGCGCCGCCTTCCGGGAGGCCATTTCCGTCCAGCCCGACTACGTCGAGCCGCGCATGGCGCTTGCCTCCTCCCTTCCGCACAACCCCGCGGGGCTGCGCGAACGAGCCCGGTGGTACCGTGAGGTGATCATCCTGGCCCCCAACAGCGACACCGCCCGTGCACGCCACGCGGAGACCCTCAGGCAGATGGGAGCCGACTCTCTGGGGCTGCCGCTCACGGCACGCCTCGGGCAACTCAATCTCGGGCCGCTTGATCGGCGGCCGGTCCGCCCCGTTGTTGAGGTTTTTGAACCTGAAGATCGTTCGAACGCGGGCGCCGCGCCGAACATGGACGGGGCGTTCTAGCGGGCCCCTGACGGCGCTTGCGCATTGCCCCCTCTGCTGTTTCTGTTCCCGCGTTCATCCGTATTTTCGTTCCTCCCTCTCCTGAGCTTTTCGCCATGTGGTACCGACTCGCTGTGCTTACTCTCATTCTTGCCCTTCCACTCTCGGCCCACGCCCAGTGGGACGTGGAGGCCACGGCCTTCATGCGAGTAGGCATGCAGGAGAACGTATTTAAAAGTCCCAACCGGCTTTTACAGAATCAGTCCATGCTGGGCACCGACAGCCTCATCCGCCGCGACGCCATCTACCGGTACGGCGGCGGCGTCGACGTGGAACGTGCGCTGGGTGCCCGGCACGAGGTGGCGGTGGAGTATGATGCTGCTCTGCAGCGCTACGCCACCTTCTCCAGCCAGAACGCACGCGAGCACGACCTGGCACTTCGCTATGCGCACGACGCGCCGGGCTCCCTCTCGCTGGAGATGGAAGTGGACCGCCGGTGGAACCGTTCTGTAGGTACTAGTGTGCTGGGAGATGAGCTAACCCGCCTCTTCTCGTACCGACATTGGGAGGTCAATCCCCAGCTGGAGTGGGACCTCTCCGAGATGGCCAGCCTGACGCTCGACTACAGGCGCCGGTGGCGCACGTACGACACGCAAGCCGGCCTTGCCCCGCTCAGCTACAACGACCATCGCCTCCAGCTGATCAACTGGCTGCGCTTTCAGAAAGCCGACCGTCCGCAGTGGATCTTTCTCCAGGCCAGCGTGCGCGAGAAGCAGTACCGCGACTACCAGGCGCGCGACCTCGACGGCCAACAAGATCCGTCCTATCCCATGAACACGCTGCGCTACGCCAGCCTGCGCGCGAAGTACAACATGGACGTGAGCGACACCTTCTCGTGGGGCATAGGCACCAAGCTCCGCCGCCGGGTTGACGCGTTCGAGGGATACTACAACTACCAATACGCTCGCCTGGACGGAGAGATCGAATGGGACATGCGGCCCTCTACCACCATCGCGCTGGAGGCGAAGTGGCGCCACTACCGGTACGACACAAAGTCGGCAGTGACCCCAGAGGAGCCGCTCCGCTACAACTATGTGGACGGGGCCCTGCACCTAACGCACCGCCTGCGGCCGTACCTGCACCTAGTCGCTCAGGTCTCGACGGACCGGCGCATCTCAAACGTCGGCGACGTCTCCCGACGCACCCGTCGCTCTTACGCAGTTCACACCGCAACCACCGGTCTACGCATCGACGTTGAGCGGCTGTACCGGCAGATGCGCTGATGTCGCCCCCTTCCATCTCCGACACTCCCTCCGCGTCTCCCGCTTCTCCACTGGATCTGCTACAACGGTTGCGGTGGCGAGGTGTGTTCTCCCGTTGTCGATTGTAAAAATTGATCCGTTAAAACCGGTGGTCTGCCGGGGCCGTCTCGCCGTTCTGCCTTGCCGCCGGAGCATCGTTGCGAGCACGTTTCTACTCCTCCACGACGCCGATCGACTCCACCTCCTCTTCCGAGAAACGGGCGGTTTCTCCATTTGCCGTTTCGATCTCGTATCCCTGTCGGGTTTTCCGAATGTCGTCTTTCGAGTCGACCTGGTATCTGGTCTTTCGCAGGTCCGTGGTGGTGACTTCGGCAACGAGCATTTCACTGGGCTTTGTGCCTTGAGATACAACAGGTGGGCGGAGGCCCCTCGGCCGAATTACTCCTTGGGCGCTCTCCCGGGCGCTTGCCCGAGCTCTTCCAAAAGCTCTCGGGGCGTGAGGATCGGAATCCCCATGTAGCTCTCCAGCTCCAGAAGGTCCGAGTCGCCACTCACGACGCGATCGGCCTCCAGCTCGAGGGCGCACTCGAGACGCCGAACTCGTTCGGCATTGTCGTCGTCCGGATCCGGGCTTGCGCCTTCGATGGCCGGCGGATCGGCGGTGTACAAGACGCCCTCCCCCGAAGCAAAGGCCTCGATCAGGGCACGCTCCTCCGCCTCTGAAACGGCACCGACCTCCCGAAGCACGCGCTGGTACTCCGTCACGATCGCCTCGGAGAGGCAAAGCGTAGTTCGGCCGTCGAACCATGGCTCTACGACCTCTCGGGGAAGGCCGCCGAAGACCGACGACACGAAGACGTTCGTGTCGATCACGACCTTCACGGCTGGTCCTCCGCCGGAGGACTCTCCGACTGGTTTTCCTCACGCACCGCTCGAATCGCCCGGTCAACGTCCTCGGGGCCGGCCCCGGCCTTCTCAGCGTTTTGCTGCATTTGGTTCCAGAGAGCCCGAAGAGCGGCGCCCCGATCCCGGTCCCGGACGTAGCGCTGTACGAGGCCGCGAACGACGTCGCTTGTGCTTTTGCCCTCCTGGCGGGCCAAATTCTGGAGGTGGCCTTTGAGATCCTCGTCGATCCGTACGGTCAGTTGGGCCATGGCTTGTGGGAGACTGTCGCCTAAGGTTGTACATCACGTACTACACGTGATACGCGAGGTTGGTCCCTGTCTGCTTTCGGCGTCCATTCTTGGTCTGGCCCGCAGAGTGGTCCTCGTTCCAGATGATTATCGGTCGCAAAAATTTCGGCTTCTGATTAAGGGTAAACGCGGCGATCTGTAGGGTGAATCTCCGATCTCCGCGCCAGTTCGGTGGGCGAACCAGGGCCAACGCCTCGGGGGACTCTTTCCGAGCTCAGAGTGCTGTCGGTTTCCGGTCGGTGTCGTCAAGAGAAATTTCAATACCAATCGTATCATTTCTTATTCGAACGACTGGATTTTGGGACGAGATTGGCACGCCCCTTCTGATCTTCCTGAGACCAGGCTCGTACTGAAGCTACCCATCCCCGAACGAGGAGCTGGAGATACGCGCGTTTTGGTAGAGAGGGAACCGGACCTCGAAGGTACTTCCCTCCTCTCGACCTGAACTGCGGGCCGAAACGGTTCCTCCATAGCTTTCCGCGACTGCTTTCACGATTGGAAGCCCGAGTCCTCCCCCGTTGGCGTGTTGCTCCGCCGCGCCCGTTCGATAGAAGCGGTCAAAAAGACGCTCGGCCTCCTCGTTGTCGAACCCGATTCCAGAATCGGAAACCTCAAGAATGCCCTCGTCGCCGTCTCGACCCACGAGAACCGAGATCGTCTCTCCTTCGGAAGTATACTTCAGGGCATTGTCGAGAAGATGATCGAGAACGAGGTCGAAATCCTCCGATGATACAGGGACATGCCCACTGTCTGCTTCCTGCCATTCGACCTCGATCCCTTGCGCCTCTGCTCGTGGCCGAATGCGGTTGATCCAATACTCAGCACGACTCTCCATGTCGAGGGGCGAGGGGGCAGGCTGCTCGTCCCGAGCCTCGATGCGAGAGAGTGTCATCAGTTCATCAAGCAGCGACGAGAGGGTTTTCGTATGCTGCTGAACGGTTTGAAGTGCCTCCCGGTACTCGTCCTCGGAGCGGGGATTGCGGAGGGTGACATCGAGCTCGCTCTGGATCGCGGTGAGGGGGGTAAACATGTTATGGGCCGCGTCGGCCCGAAATCGACGTTCCCGCTGGAGGGCTTCCCGGAGCCGCCGGAGAAGTCCGTTAAACGTCTCGGCCAAGTCGGTCAACTCATCTTGGACCCCGAAGTCCGTGGGAAGCGTACCGGCGGGTTGGCTTTGCATCTCCTTGGCGGCAGCCGTCAGGGCCGCCACAGGCCGGAGGGCGCGACGCGCCAGGCCGTAGCCCACGAGCATGGCGACGGCGACCCCGCCCCCTATGCCGATTAAAAGTAGCCACCGAAGATTGTGCAGCTGGCGATGGATGGGGGATTGAAGCTTGGTGACCTCCATCCAGGCGGCAGGGTCTTTCCCGCGGAGCGGCACGTATAGCGACTGTGCAGAAATGTCTCCCCAGCTGCGCGTCCTCAGAGCAGACTCACGTGAGGTGGGCACGTCAGCGGAAAGGGCCGGACGTGCCTGAAACGACGCGCTTGCTTGAATCACGTCCCCGTCCTGGCTCAGCAAGCGGACATGCGTCCCGGCGGTTGCCTGAAGCTCGTGCCTAGACGATGAGGTAGAGCGATCCGACCCGTCTTCGCCGTGGGCTTGCAAGTGATTCTGGACCGCAGTGGCTTCCTTTCGCAGCCGTGACTCCAGGTCTTCGTGCAGGCCCACGTGGACGCTCGTGTAGAGCGCCGCGACGAAAAGACTCAGCAAGACCAGTAGGCTCAGGCCGAACCAGAGGGTGAGCCGCGTAGATATTGACAGTCTAGAAAAATACGAGCGGATTCCCATGGAAGGTCTGTCGGCACTACGTGGAGTCACTTGCGGACGGGGATTCCGACGAGGGAGGCGTTACGTCCAGCCGGTACCCGACCCCTCGTTCTGTCTCAATGGTCACGGGTGAGAGTGAATCACCCGTGGGGGCAGCGCCCTGAAGCGCCCGTCGGAGGCTCGAAATCGTCACGTCGATGGCATTGGCCGTCACGTCGTAGAGAGAGCCCCAGACTCGCTCGGCAATGGTCGTTCGCGTAACCACCGTTCCCTTCTGTCGGAGCAGGAGTTCAAGCAGCCGAAAGGCCTTCGGCCGCAGATCGAGGGATTCAGCTCCGTACCGAGCCCTTCGACGGGCTGTGTCCATCGTGAGAGCCCCGGCCTTCAGGTGCGTTTTCTGTTTCTCGGGCGACGCGGCCTCTTGTTCGGCTCGACGCGTGAGGGCACGGAGGCGGGCCAGAAGCTCCTCGAAGGAGAAGGGCTTGGTCAGATAGTCGTCGGCCCCGGCATCTAATCCGGCGACGCGATGGTCCACGTCCTGAAGGGCAGTAAGGAGTAGGACGGGGGTCTGGTCTCCCTCGCCTCGGAGCTCCTCGACGACCCTGCGCCCGTCCATGCCGGGGAGCCGCCAGTCGACGACGAGCACGTCGTAGGGGCCTGTGAGGGCCTCGGTGAGGGCCTCTTCTCCGTTTTTTGTCCAGTCGACGAGATATCCCTCTTCTTCCAGGCCCCGCTTAATCGGTCCCGCGACGTCTGGCTCGTCCTCGACGAAGAGGAGCCGCTTTGGAGACGTGGGACCGCTTGAGGAAGACATACGACAGGCTGAGCAGAGAACCTTTAAGATTTTTCAGGGTGGCGACTATTTCCTAACAGCCGCAATCATATACGTTAGGACGTGTCGGCCGACATTTTGATCAGATTCATCGCCCTCGTGTGGCCCTTCATTCTTGGACTGGCTCTCTGGACTGCCTGTCTCTCGTGGGCATGGGCCGAAGTGGGACGGTCCCTCAACGTCCCGATTGTTCGAGAGAACGAGCCTCAGAGTCGCCCATGACTGAAAGTAGATGAAGTGCCCCCTCGTAGACCGAACTGAGGGTGTGCTGTTACCACCTTTATCGGATTCCCGTATGCTTGCTCTTTCATTCATATCTAGGGCCTCCTCTGTCTTCTTGGCCCTCGTCCTATGTGTTGGTGCCGTCACGGCCCCTGCACAGCCAGCCCGCGTCCAGACGGAGGGAGAGGCTTCTTCGGTAGGGCCAGAAGACACCCTCGGTCGAGGAGTGCTGTCAGGAGGGTCGGCGGATTCGGTCCGGCGGGTTGAGTTCCACGAGGCACTACGCCTGTTCGAGAAGAACAATCTTTCCCTGCAGCGAGCCCGATCAGAGGCGCGTTCGTTCAAGGGGGAAGCGAGACAAGCCGAGGCCTACCCCAATCCGACCATTCAGGCGACCCACGAGCCCGTTTGGCGTCGTGGAACGCGCCAGTCGGAGACGTACCTGAACGTCAGTCAGCGGGTCGAGTGGGCCGGTCGATCGCCCCGCATCGAGGCGGCTCGGCAAACGTTCGCGGCGGCACGTGCAAGGGCCTCCGCGGATAGCGCTCATCTGGCGCTGCAGGTGGCGGAGGCATACGCCGAGGCAGCAACTGCCGAGACGCGACTTCGCCGGCTTAAGCAGGTGACCCGTGTCTTTCGACAGGCGGACTCCAGCATGGCCGAACGACAAACCGAAGGAGACGCGTCCGGATACGCGGCTCGACGGATTCGTCTCGAGCGTGCGCGCTACGAGCAGCGCCTGGCTGCAGCCCGGCTCGAAGCCAAGAGTTCGCGCCGAATGCTGGCTCGCATGATTCTTTCCGGCGAAACGCCGTCAGTGGCGGCTGAGCCCCTTCCGTCGGCCCTGCCCCCTCCGGTATCTGAGCGGGAAGCCCTTCGCGCAGCACTTCGCCAGCGCCCGGAGCTCCGCCGCTGGCGCTCGGAAGTGGGCGCCCAACAAGCCACCCTCCGGGCCGCGCGCCGCCAGGCGTGGCCCGATCCCTCTCTGACGGCCGGATACAAGCGACAGTCCGATGGATTCGAGGGCGTATTCCTGGGGGTGGGAATTTCCCTTCCCCTCTTCGACCGCAACCAGGGCAATGCGGATGCCGCCTCCGCCCGGCTACAAGCCGCGCAAAGCCAGCACTCCCTCGCCCGCCGCGAGATTCAAAATGAGGTGCGCCGCGCGCACGCGGCCTACGTGTCCAGCCGACGACAGATGAATCTTCTCGAGGGAGATCTGCTGACGGGGGCCGACGATCTGCTCCGCATTGCCCAGGTCAGCTACGACGAGGGCGAGATGTCTCTCGTCGAGCTTCTCGACGCAGCGGACGCATACCGAGACGCCCGCCTTCGGACCGTGGATTTACGGGCCGACCTCTGGAAACGGTATTTCGAACTGCTCCGGGCCACGGGGCGGCCCCTCTCTCTGCCCTAGCAGGTCGTACCGTAGCAGACTGTATTCAACACCTTCAATCATACACAACGAACGCGCTATGAGTCGTTTCTGGTCTTCACTCTGGACGGGCCTTCTTGTCCTCACACTTGCTGTTTCCCTTCCGGCGTGCGGAGGCGACAGCGAGGGCAACCATTCCCATGGCGGGGATGAACACACCCACGAGGAGGCCGCCGATCACAGCCCCGAGAATGGAGGTCACCAGGAGGGCGACCATGCCCATGAGGACACCTCAAAAACGCGCCTCGATAGATCGGGCATGGATGCCGATAGCACCCATGAGCATGAGAGCGAAGACACGCATTCGCATGGGGGCGCCGACCACACCCATGAGTAACGACATGAAGGAACCGGTATCCCGATGTCACGCTCCCCGAGATCCTACAAATGCAGGAACGGTATGCGCGTACGTTTCCTCCCCCTCGCACTTATCGTCCTCATCACGGCGGGCTGCGGAGCCGACTCCACCGAGCAGTCCGGCGAGCACGAGCACGCGGACGGCGCAACCCTGTCCACAACAGAATGGTCGAAAGAGACGGAGCTTTTCTTTGAACGCCCCCAGATGGTGGCGGGCCACAAGAGTGCTCCCTGGGCCATCCACGTCACGCGTCTCGACGGGTACCAGCCCCTTACTGAAGGGGCGCTCACGCTGCGGTTTCGGCGACCCGACGGCGCGGCGTACGTCCATGAAGTAGACGCCCCTTCAGAGCCGGGCATCTTCACCCCCCAGCCTACAATCCCGGAAACGGGGACCTTTCGACTCTTCATGATCGTCGAGGGGGCCCGGCTCCGAGACACCATCGAGGTGGGAGACCTCACCGTCTACGAGAACGCCTCGGACGCCCCGACTCCAGGGACGGGGCCGCCCGAGATTTCTTATCTCAAGGAGCAGCAGTGGGAAACTGAATTCGGCGTCGCGCGGGCCCGGGAGCGATCGGTCCAACAGTCCATCGAGGCGAGCGGGACAATTAAGCCGGTCCCTGGACAATATGCAAAGATATCGGCACCGGTCAGTGGCCTCACGCCCGCAGAGGCCAATTTGGACATGCCTGCCCCGGGAGACGGGATCCCCGAGGGAGAGACGCTCGCGGTTTTGAGTCCGTCCGGGGGAGAGGGGTCCTACGCCGACGTGAAAGGCCGCGTCGAGCGACTGAAGCGAGAGGTGCGCCGGGCCGAGCGGCTCGTAAAGGCGGAGGCAATTCCCGAAAAGCGGCTCGTAGAGGCCCGGCACGAACTAGAGCTGGCTCAAGCCGCGCTCAAGTCAATGGGGGAAGCCAGCGAGACGACCTCTCAGATGGTCTCTCCGTCCGGTGGAGATTCGGACTTCAATTATCAACTGCGCTCCCCGATCGGCGGCCAGGTCCACGAGCGCCACCTGGCTCCTGGTAGTCGCGTGGAGGTGGGAGAGGTCCTCTACACGATCGTCGATCCCAGTCGCGTCCGGGTGCATGTTCGTGTTCCTGCCGAGCACGCGGCAGACCTCCAGCAAGTATCTGAGGGCATGTTCACTGTCGAAGGCAGTGAGGTCCTGCACCGGGCAAGCCGAATCGTCTCTACCGGGGCTGTCATTGACACCGACACACGGACACTTCCTGTTCGGCTCGACGCGCCCAACCCAGACGGACGGCTCAAGATTGGCATGATGGCCAACGCCCGCCTTCTTCTCGAAGACAGCGAGGCCGGTGTCGCGATTCCGAATGCGGCGATCCAAACGGAAGACGGCGAGCCGGTAGCCTACGTGCAAACCGGCGGCGAGTCTTTTGAGCGCCGCCCCCTCCAACTCGGTCCCACGAACGGTGAACACACGCTCGTGGAACGCGGCGTTCAGGCGGGAGAGCACGTCGTGACGGCAGGGGCCTACCAGGTGTACCTGGCGTCGCTGGGCAGCAGCGAAACCGCCGGTCACGGCCATACGCACTGACCTCATGGTCGGGGGGAGCCGTTTCCAACTCGTTTCCGCCCTTGCTTCTGCTTTCTCGTCACCACGCTTTCTGCTCCCCCCTCAGTCCCTCCAGTATGCTCGACCGCACGATTCAGTGGGCGCTTACAAATCGGTTGACGACGCTCGTCGTTGCCGCGCTTCTGCTTGCGGCAGGCGGGTACGCAGCCCTCACAATGCCGGTCGACGTGTTTCCGGACCTTACGGCCCCGCAGGTGACGGTGGTCACCGAATCGCACGGAATGGCCCCGGAGGAGGTCGAAAAACTGGTGACCCGTCCGATCGAATCGGTGGTCAATGGGGCGGCTAGCGTCCGGCGCGTGCGGTCAAGTTCGGCACAGGGCTACTCGATCGTATGGGTCGAATTTGAATGGGGAACCGACATCTACCAGGCCCGGCAGATCGTCAGTGAGAAGCTCCAGCTCGTGGGCGGAGAGCTTCCCGACGGGGTAAGCGCCCCTGTTATGGCCCCCATCACCTCCATCATGGGCGAAATTCTGCTCGTTGGTCTCACCAGCGACGATCATTCGATGCGCGAGGTCCGAACCGCAGCGGATCAGACGCTTCGCCGACGGCTCCTCGCCGTAGATGGAGTCGCTCAGGTCATCCCGCATGGCGGAGAGGTAAAGGCCTATCAGGTGACTGTTGATCAGGAGCGAATGCGAGAGTTGGACGTCTCTCTTGCTCAAGTGCGGGCAGCAGCTGAGGGCTCCAACGAAAATGCTGCCGGGGGCGTCTACCAACAGGACGGACGCGAGGTGCTTATTCGGGGGATTGGCCGGACCAATGACGTGCAGGAGATCGGGGCGACCGTCGTTACGACTCGTGACGGGACGCCCATTCGTCTCCGCGACGTCTCCGAGGTGAAGGTGAGAGCTCAGCGTCCCATTCTCGGCACGGGATCGGTGAACGGGGAGCCAGCCGTCATCGTCTCGATCCAGAAGCAGCCCGGCGCCAACACCCTCGAGCTCACCGAGCGCGTCGCCGCCGAGCTCGACCAGATCGAGCGGCAGCTTCCCGCCGGAATGGAGGTAAACCGTTCGATCTTCCGGCAGGCCGACTTCATTTCGCTGGCTGTAAACAACGTGATTGAGGCACTTCGGGACGGAGCCTTGCTCGTGATTCTCGTCCTGTTCCTCTTCCTGTGGAACGTGCGAACGACGGCAATTTCGGTCCTTGCCATCCCCCTCTCCCTGTCGGTCGCTCTGCTCGTGATGTACGGCCTCGGCATTACCATCAACACCATGACCCTCGGGGGCTTGGCCATCGCAATCGGCGCCCTCGTCGACGACGCCATCATCGACGTAGAGAACGTCTTTCGGCGGCTCAAGGAAAATGCCCAACCTCCAGATGAGGAGAAAAAAGGCGCCCTTCAGGTGGTCTACGAGGCGTCGTTGGAGGTCCGCGGGCCAATCCTGAACGCGACGCTCATCATTAGCGTCGTCTTCGTTCCGCTTTTCTTCCTCGCCGGCATTCAAGGACGGCTCCTCCAGCCCCTCGGCCTGGCCTACATCGTCGCGATTCTCGCGTCCCTCTTTGTGGCCGTCACCGTGACGCCGGTTCTCTGCTATTACCTGCTTCCTACGTCTGCGACGGTGCAAAAGGGAGAGGACACGTGGCTGGTCCAGCGTCTGCATAGCACCTACCGCGCTACGCTGAACTGGGCGCTGGGTCGTTCACGGATTGTTGTCGGCGGGGCCGTGCTGCTTCTGGTTGCCACGCTCGCGGCGCTTCCGTTCCTGGGGCGCGGGTTCCTCCCGGACTTTCAGGAGGGAACGCTCGTGATCAGTGCGGTCACGGCACCGGGAACGGGCCTGCAGGCCTCGACCGAGATCGCCCAGGAGATCGAGGGCCGTTTGCTGGAGCACCCGGCGGTGACGGCCACCTCCCGTCGGACCGGACGCGCCGAACTCAGCGCTCACGCACAGGGAGCCAACGGGTCGGAGATCGACGTGCAGGTGGACCTCTCGGAAATGGAGATGAGCGAGGTGACTGCTGATGTGCGCATTGCCCTCTCTTCCATTCCGGGCACTAACATCACGATCGGCCAGCCCATCGGGCATCGGATCGATCACATGCTTTCCGGAACCCGCACTGACATCGCGCTCAAACTCTTTGGGCCGGACCTCTATGAGCTCCGAGCCCTTGCGGAGCGGGTTCGCGGGGCCGTAGAGGGCACGCCCGGCCTCGCAGACCTCTCCGTCGAGCAGCAGGCCGACGTCTCCCAGCTGCGCATCTACGCGAAGCGCCAGGAGATGGCCAAGTATGGTGTGACCCCCGGGGAGCTGAATCACACCCTTGAGGCACTCCTGGGAGGAGAATCGGTCTCTCAGGTTCGGGAGGGACAGCAGACGTTTGATCTTGCCGTGCGACTTGATTCGTCCCGTCGTGGAGGAGCCGAGTCCATTCGGAACGTGCTCATCGACACGCCCGCAGGCCCGAAGGTGCCGGTCTCCCGTCTCGCAAGCGTGCAACACGAACGGGGACCGAACACCATCAGCCGGGAGGACGTCCAGCGCAAGATCGTCATCTCCGCCAATACGAGCGGGCGGGACGTGGGGAGCGTCGTGGGCGATCTGCGGCAACGCATCGAGAGCCAGGTCGAGATGCCGGAAAATTATTACTACGAGGTTGGGGGGCAGTACGAGAGTGCTCAGCAGGCCTCCCGAACGCTCGGCTGGCTTTCGCTGGCCGCGCTCCTGGTGGTGTTTCTGCTTCTGTACCAGGAGTTTGGCAGCGCTCGGGCCGCAGGTCTGGTCCTGGTCAACTTACCCCTTGCGCTCACAGGAGGCGTCGTGGCGCTCTTCCTGTTTCTGGACGGCACGCTCGACATCGCGGCGATGGTCGGATTCGTCACGCTCTTTGGCATCGCCGTGCGAAATGGCATCCTCCTCGTGAGCCACTACCTGAACCTACTCACGGAAGGAGCCTCTCTTCGAGAAGCCGTTGTGCAGGGCTCCATGGAGCGACTCAATCCCATTTTGATGACCGCCCTTACGGCGGGCCTCGCCCTGATTCCACTTGCCCTGGGCGGGGGGGAACCTGGAAAGGAGATTCAGACGCCCTTGGCCATCGTAACGATCGGGGGGCTTCTCACATCGACCGTCCTCAACATGGTCGTCGTTCCCGTGCTCTTCGACCAGTTTGGCACCGAGGTCGCCTTTCGGACAGCAAGCGAGGATCCTTCCCTCGGCTAAGAGACTGTTTTGATTTTTGAGTCGTTGTCGCAATCGACACCGCTTCGTTCTGCCCCCGGAGAATTATTGGACCGGGCTGGAGAGAATACCGGTTGGAATTGACCGGCCCGCAGTCGTCACGGGGTGCTCTTGACGCGAACCTGTGAAATCAAAACAGTCTCTAAGAGGACGAAGATCGAAGACCAAAACGGTGTGTTCGACTCTACCTGATTGTTGGCGTCCCTCCACCTCTCCCCTGCCTCAGCTTCCAAAGGGAAAGACCGAAGTCCTTCTTATCGGTTGTAATGTTTTCAGCCTCAAAATGGGGCTTCAAGCCTCCGGGATCCTATGACGTGAGGAGGCGCAAAAGCTCCCTCGGGGTCAGCACCTGCGGGCGCGCTGGCCCGAAGTCCTCTACGTTCCGCGTGCAGATCACGTCGCTTCCGTGTTCGGCGGCCGCCTCGCCGATGACCCCATCTTCGAAGTCCTCGTATCGCCTGACGGCTCGAACAGCCCCGGCGTGTGAAACGGAGGCCACGTCCAAAAACGAGAGAGCAGACTCGATGAAGTCCCTTGCGGGCCCGCTTCCGGCTGTGCTCCGACCGACGTAAAACGTATTGGTCAGCACCGTCGGCGTAACTGCCCCCCCAAGCTTTCCGCTGCGCGCCCGGTCAAGAAGAGCGAGCCCAGGTTCCGCCTGCGTCCGGTCGAGGAGAACATCCAGCAGTACGTTCGTGTCGAAAAGGACCGTCATTGCGGCGCGTGTTTCTTTTCAATCTCCTCGCGCAGGCGGTCTTCCTCCCAGCTCGGATCATCGGGATAGGTCTCTCCCTCTTCGGCGAAGGCCCCGCGCCACCGCCGGGCCCACTCGGAGAACTCCTCCTCGTCGCTTTCCGAGAGGGGCCCTTCGGCAGGCTGTTCGGGGTCGTGTTGCTTTTCCTCTTCCTCTAAGGCAGTGAAAAACGTCTCGACAAGCCGAGAGACGCTCGTCCCGCGCTTTTTGGCGATCTCCTTCGCCCGCTTCGTGAGGCGCTCCTGCACCGACAGGGTGAGTTTCTTTCGACTCATGGGCAGGGAGTTACGTATCGGTTGATGTTATCGTACGTATCTTTCGCCAACATGAAGCCACTTCTACAGTTCCTGCAGGACCGTTCGCCCGGATTTTTCCCTTCAGCTAATCGAAAAGTCAAGTAGCTGGCGATAGAGTCGGGGGGCTGGCAGAACGCCTTTTACAAAACCTGGGCCTTGATGCAAGCAGATTGACGTAAGCAGACTCCACTGCAGAAAAGGCACCAGGCTCGGAGATTATCATCCCGAGTAAGACCGTTCTTGCGGCCTCAGTCGGTCCAACTCCCGACCGGCCGAAGCAACGCTGCATGCTCCTGGTTGGTCGGATAGAGCAGGTCTTGGATCTTCTCGCCGCCAGAGGCTACCCTCAACGATATCCGTCGCTGTTCAGCTTCTTGGCTGTTCGCCTATTTGTTTATAGCCTTGTAGAAGTATCGCCTCGCAGAAGGCGGCGGGGTTTCGATTCGGCCTGCGTGATTATCTATCAATAGGGACTCCCTCAGAATATGACCGCTGAGCAAGAAAAGGCCGAGACGTGGTTGCTTGACATGGATGGAGTACTGGTACGGGAGGGGGTCGCCCTTCCCGGCGCCCAAGAGTTCATCGAGCGGCTGCGGGAGCGGGGGCTTCCGTTTCTCGTACTCACCAACAACTCGATCTACACCCGGCGTGACTTGGCCGCTCGTCTCTCGAACGCCGGGCTTGAGGTGCCCGAGGAGCAAATATGGACCTCGGCCGTGGCCACGGCGCAGTTCCTCTCCGATCAAGTGCCTGGGGCCTCGGCGTACGTCATCGGTGAGGCCGGCCTGACGACAGCGCTCCACGAGGTTGGCTACACGCTCACCGACGCCGACCCGGATTTCGTCGTCCTGGGCGAGACCCGCACGTACTCGTTTCAGAACATCACGGCGGCCGTCCGGCTGATCAATCAGGGCGCGCGCTTCATTGCGACGAATCCGGACGTGACGGGGCCGTCGCCGGAGGGCCCGCTTCCGGCCACCGGCTCGGTCGCCGCGCTCATCACGAAGGCCACCGGCCAGGATCCTTATTTCATTGGCAAACCCAATCCGATCATGATCCGGAGCGCGCTGAACCGGATCGAGGCGCACTCCGAGACCACGGCAATGGTCGGCGACCGCATGGATACCGACATCCTGGCGGGCATGGAGGCCGGCCTGACGACGTACCTCGTGCTCACCGGGTCTACTGATCAAGACGAAATTACGACGTTCGCCTA
>JAZKTD010000436.1:0-2577 GCA_036625705.1 Salinivenus sp. | reverse complement strand
GGGCGGAGTCGGGGGCGAGGACGGCAGCCCGTCTCCCCCATTCCCCCCTCCGCCGCCTCCGTTGCCCCCGCCGCCGAAGAGGCCGAGCACCGCGGCGGCGGTCCCGCCGGCCCCGGCGGCGAGCGCGCTCCCGAGCACCCAGTAGAGGCCGCCCCCTCCGGCCGGCTCGACCGCCAGGCGGAGACGATTGCCCGAGCCGGCGAACCCCTCCGGGAAGTCCTCGAGGGCCGACCACACGATCTGCAGGTCCCGGCCGGGCGCCACCTCGTCCCCGACGGCGCCCGCCACGGTCTCCGGCAGGGGCTCGAACGTCTGCCCGTCGTTCGTCGAGAGCTGGAGCTCCACCTCGTATGCCTCCGCGTCGCCCACGAGGTCGTACTCGAGGACGAGGCGGTCGCCCTCCCGTGCGAGCCCTGCGTTGACGACGGGGTCGGCCTGCTGCTCGGCGAGCCGCACGGCCAAGGGCCGCTGCAGGTCGAGGTTGAGGCGCTGCTCGCCGCCGGTCGGGACCGAGACGGTGCGCTCGATCGTCCGGTACCCCTCCCGCTGGATGCGCAGCGCGTAGGTGCCGGCCTGCACCTCAGTCGACACCGGGGTGGTGCCCAGCGTGCGGTCCTCGAGCTGTACCGTGGCACTGTCCGGCAGCGTGTTGACGGCCAGCGTGCCCCGGGCGGTCTGCAGGGTGTCGCGGAGGGTGCGGGCCTCGCCCCGCTGGACGGTGAAGGCACGGCGCGCCGGGAGAAAGCCGTCCCGCTCCAGGCGCAGGGTATGCTCGCCCGCCCCGACGGGCCCGGCCAGCGGCGTGCGCCCCACGTTCACGCTGTCGAGGTAGACGGTGGCGTCCGGGGGCGCCGAGCGGATCGCGACCCGAGCGCGGGAAAAGACGTCCTCGAACAGCACCCGGTCCCCAACCTCAAGGTCCTCGCTCTGGCGGGTGATCTGGCAGACCGCCACCCAGGGGCCGTCGAAGGGCGTCTCGACCCGGGTCACGCTCACGACCGCGAAGGACATCTGCACCGCGTTCCCGCCCACCGTGCGCATCTCTACCACGCGCCCGCCGGTGCCCGACGCCACGGACAGCGAGTCCTCGAGCTCGACGCGAAGGGTCGAGCCGCTCACGGTGGACACGGTACCGTGCGTCTCCTGGGCCGCGGCGGTCCCGACGAGGAGACTGCCGGCAAGCAGCGAGGCGAGAAGGGCGAGGCCGAGACGATGGGGCGTCGGCATGGGCACACGGTGGAGTCCGAGAAAGAAGGGCGAGGAGGGAGAGGCTACCGGACGACGACGAGGCGCTCGGTCTGGGTCGTCGACCCGGCCACCAGGCGGGCAAAGTACACCCCGCTGGCCACGGGCCGGCCGTCCCGGCCCTCTCCCTGCCACTGCAGGCGATGGAAGCCGGCCCGCTTCGGGCCGTCGGCCAGCACCTGCACGCGGCGGCCCAGGACGTCGTAGATCGCGAGGCGCACCTTTTGGCGCTCCTCGAGCGTGTACTCGATCGTCGTCGTGCGCCGGAAGGGGTTCGGGTAGTTGGGCATCAGTGTCGTCTCGTCGGGTGCGAGGGCCTCCTGGGCGTCGTCCACGAAGGCAGCCGAGCCAATCAGCAGCCGGAACCGGGTTGTCTCGGACTCCGGGGCGAGGGTCACCGACGAGTCGGCCCGCAGGTCGTGGGACCGTCCGTGCGCCCGGTTCACGAGGACGACCTGCTCGTCGGCGAACGCGTCGACGCCCCGTGCCGCGAGGGTGAGCACGGTGTCCGGGGCCGCCCGGAGCCGCAGGTCGAACGCCTGCCCCTCGGACCCGGGCGGCGCGAAGGCGGCCCGCAGGGCGTGACGGCGGTCCTCCGCCCCCGACGCCACGAAGCGGAGCGAGGCCCCGCCGAAGTAGCCGGGCGGGCCGTAGCGGTCCGTCGAGTCGAGGCCCGCGGCCGCCCCGGCCCGCCGGCCCGCGCGGGCCGTCGAGAGGGTGTCGCCGTCCTGGACTGCGTGCAGGGCAAGGGTCGGGCCCCCGGCCTGCGTCTTGGACCGCGACTGGGGCGACGGGGAAGAGGGGTACGGCACGACGAGCGTGTCGAGCTGGTCGTCGCGGAAGTAGTAGGCCTCCCCCTCGGCGGCGGAGGCAAATGTTGTCACCGGGTCCCAGTTTCCGTCATAGCGGTAGAGGGCCTGGTTCGTACCGTCGTTGGCCGCCTGAACTGCGCTCCAGGACACGTCCGTCTCCAGCGGGTTGGAGATCGCGTTCCAGCCGTCCTGAAGCGGAATGCGGTAGACGGGCGTCGACGCCGCCGAGTCGGGCCGGAGCGCGACGGTCTCGATCGAGTCCTCGACCGACCACGCGTCGCGGGCGATCAGCCAGTAGCCGGTGCCGGCGCCCAGCGCACACTCGGTGCCCGCCCCGCACCGAGTCCGGCCGTACGATGACGCGTCGGTCGCGCCGTCCTCCCGGAACGCGCGCCAGTCGTCGCCCCGCTGGCCCGACAGGGTCGAGGCCAGCGGCGGGCCGTCGCCGCCCGGCAGGGCCACGAGGCGGAAGCTCTGCTTCTCGGTCGGGGTGGGGAAGGATCGCGTCACCGAGACGCCG
>JAZKTD010000046.1:0-16354 GCA_036625705.1 Salinivenus sp. | reverse complement strand
GGTCGGGGTGCTCCATCGCGGCGGCGCGGAACGGGGCCTCCTGGTCCGGGTCCACGACCGGCCGCAGAACCCCCTGTGGCGGAAAGAGGGCGCCCGCCCCGGCCGCGTCCAGGAGCGTGGGAATGGCGGCCAGGGCCTCGCGCAGCCGCCACACGGGCCGGGCGCGGCGTCCCATGAAGGGGTTAACCAGCCCGGCCGCGGCCCCGGACGCCCCCGACGCGGGGCGGTCCGCCTCGAGGACGTGCACCTGCATGTGGGCGCTGAGCACGAAGGCGGCGCAGGCCCCGGCGAGGCCCGCCCCCACCACGATCACGTCGGTGTCCTGAGCCATGGGTCGACGGAAAAATGGTGTAACCGGTTGCTGAACGTCGCTCACACGCCTCAGTCCACCGGCCGTTCGGGACACCTGGAGACTTCTGTCTGTTTTAGAATCCACAACAGCACCATGTCCACCAATCCAGTGCGCATCATGGACGACGACGTCGTCATCATCGGGGGCGGGACGGCCGGCCTCTCCATCGGGTTTGAGCTCGTGCGGCGGGGCACCCCCGTCACCCTCTTCGACCGGGGGCAGGCCGGCCGCGGGACGTCGTGGCAGGCCGCCGGCATGCTCGCCCCCGACGCCGAGATCGGCTTCGAGGAACTGCAGCTCTACGAGCTGAATCGGGAGAGCCTCCGCCGGTGGCCCGACTTCGCCGAGCGGGTGGAGGCGGCCAGCGGCATCGACGTCGACTACCGCGACGAGGGCACGCTCATCGTGGCCGACGACCGGGACAGCGCCGAGGCCCTGCGGCGGCTCTACGAGTTTCAGGAAGAGAAGGGCCTCGATGTGGAGTGGCTGTCGGGCGCGGAGGCCCGCGAGAGGGAGCCGTACGTGGCGCCCCGCCTGTCGGCGGCGATCTACGCCCCGTCCGACCACCAGGTCGACAACCGCCGCCTGCTCCGCGCCCTGCGGGCTGCGTTCGAGGCCGAGGGGGGGACTCTCCACGAGAAGACCCCCGTGCAGGCGGTGGTGCCGGACGCGGAGGCTCCGGCGGTGGTGACCGAAGAGGGGCAGCGCGTGTCGGCGTCGGCCGTGGTCGTGGCGGCGGGGGTCTGGTCCCGCGAGCTGGAGGGGCTCGAGCCGGACGCGCAGCCGCCGGTGCGGCCGGTGAAGGGGCAGATGATCCAGCTCCGGCGCAAGCGGCCCTTTGACCTTCAGCACGTGATTCGGGGACCGGAGGCCTACCTCGCACCCAAGAGCAGTGGTCGCGTCGTCGTGGGGGCGACCAGCGAGGAGATGGGGTTCGACACCACCGTGACCGCCGGGGGGCTCTACGAACTGCTGGAAGGGGCCTGGGAGGTGGTGCCCGGCATCCTCGACCTGCCCGTCGACGACACGTGGGCGGGGCTGCGGCCCGCGAGCCGGGACCACGCGCCCCTCCTCGGGACCACCCGTGCCCCGGGCGTCGTCATGGCCACGGGGCACTACCGGCACGGCATCCTCCTGACGCCCATCACGGCCGAAGAGATTGCCGACCTGATCCGCTCGGGAGAAACCTCGGCGTGGCTCGAGCCGTTCGCTCCGACCCGCTTTACTGATACCGAATCCCCGCGCTCCCCGGCATGAGCCCTGCGACGGACGCCCGCATTCCTGTGACCGTAAACGGCGAGGACCGGACCGTCCCCGACGGATATCCCCTCACCGAGGTCCTCCGGGATCTCGACATCGACCCGGAGGACGCCACCGGGGTCGCGGTGGCCCTCAACGAGAGCGTCATCCGCCGTCAGGACTGGGCGGACGTCACGCTGTCGGAGGAAGACACGGTCGAGGTCATTCAGGCCCAGCAGGGCGGGTGATTCTAGGCGGCCGTCTCGGCCCCCTCCACGGCGCTGATTGCAGAGATTTTCGAACCCATGGCAGACCACGTACAGACGAACGGGGCGGCGTCCACCGAGGCGGACGATGCCCTCGTTCTCGGCGATCATCGCTTCTCGTCCCGGCTCATCGTCGGCACGAGTCGGTACCCCAACCCGCAGGTCATGCTCGACGCCCTGGAGGCGACGGGGACCGAGCTGGTGACCGTGGCCATCCGCCGCGTGAACGTCGAGAACCCGGCGCCGGAGAGTCACCTCGACCTGCTCCGCCGGGGCGGCTATCAGGTGCTCCCCAACACCGCCGGCTGCTACACCGCCCGGGAGGCCGTCCTGGTGGCCCAGCTGGCCCGGGAGGCCCTGGACACCGACCTCATCAAGCTCGAGGTGATTGGCGACGACGAGACGCTGATGCCGGACGTCGAGCAGCTGCTCGACGCCGCCGAGACGCTGGTCGACGACGGGTTTACGGTGCTCGCCTACGCCAACGACGACCCCATCACGTGCCGCAAGCTCGCCGACCTCGGGTGCGCCGCGGTCATGCCCCTGGGCTCGCCCATCGGGAGCGGCATGGGCCTGGTGAACCCCTACAACCTCCGCATTATCCGCGAAGTCGTCGAGGACACTCCGCTGATCGTCGACGCCGGCATCGGCACCGCCAGCGACGCCGCGACGGCCATGGAGCTGGGCTACGACGGCGTGCTCCTCAACACGGCCATCGCCGAGGCCCAGCATCCCGTCGGGATGGCCCACGCGATGCGCCTGGCGGTAGAGGCGGGCCGCCACGCCGCCCGGGCCGGTCGCATTCCGCGTCGCCTCTACGCGCAGGCCTCCTCGCCCACCGAGGGACAGGTCCAGGCGGACGCGTGAGGACGGTACCTCGGCGGGCGTTCCCGAGCACGGACGGGCGCACGACTCCAACGATTTCTGGCTTGCATGGTCAACCTTCCGTATCCCTGCCTCGCGCTCATTGCCGACGGCTTCACCGACGACGATCGGGCCGACCGCGCCGCAACCGCCGTGAAGGCAGGGGTGCGCTGGGTGCACCTCCGCGACCATCACGCCGGCCCGGAGGCATTTGAGGCCGCGGCGCGGCGCCTCACCGACCGGCTGCGCACCATCGACCCCGACGTGACGGTGAGCGTCAACACGCGCCTCGGCGTCGCCCGGGAGCTGGGGACGAGCCTCCACCTCGGCTGGCGGGGGCCCTCCGTCTCCGACGCCCGCGAGGCGCTCGGGCCGGACACGCTCCTGGGGTATTCGGCCCACGAGGAGATCGGCATCGAGGGCGACCGGGCCCCCGACGTGGACTACTACTTCTTTAGCCCCGTCTACGAGACCTCGAGCAAGCCCGGGCAGCCCGCGGCCGGCATTTCCGCACTGCGGTCCTTCTGCCGGACGGCCGCGCCCGTCCCGACGCTGGCCCTGGGCGGGATCACGCCCGAGCGGGTGCAGCCCTGCCGGGAGGCGGGGGCGCAGGGCGTGGCCGTCCTGTCGGGCATCATGGAGGCGGAGGTCCCGGTGGCCGCCACGCGGGCCTACCTGCGGGCACTCGGAGAACTGGCCTAACGGTTCGCGCAGTCTTCCTCACGACCCCCCTTTTGCTGCTATGTCGAAGCCGATTGCCCTCACAATCGCCGGGAGCGACTCCGGCGGAGGCGCCGGCATCCAGGCCGACATTAAAGCCATGGAGGCCAACGGGGTCTTCGCGACCTCGGCGCTCGCCGCCGTCACCGCCCAGAACACCCAGACGGTCGCTGAGGCCCACGACCTGCCCCCGTCGCTGGTCGCGGCGCAGATCGACGCCGTGGCCGAGGACCTGCCCGTCCGGGCCGCCAAGACGGGCATGCTCTCCGACCCGGCCATCATCGAGACCGTCGCCGACCGAGTGGACGCCCACGGCCTGTACCCCCTGGTGGTGGACCCGGTCATGATTTCGAAGACCGGCTTTCAGCTGTTGAAGGAGTCGGCCATCGCGACGCTTCGGGACGAGCTGCTCCCGCTGGCGACGGTCATCACGCCCAACGTCCACGAGGCCGAGCACCTGACCGACGTCGACGACATCGACGCCGTGCAGGACCTGCGGGCGGCCGCGGAGGCCCTCTACGAGCGCGGCCCCGACGCCGTCTTGGCAAAGGGAGGACATCTGGGCGAGGGCGACGACGCCACCGACGTTCTCGTCGACGAGAACGGGGTGCACACCGTGTCCGCCCCCCGAATCGACACCCCACACACCCACGGCACCGGGTGTACCTACGCGTCGGCCATCGCGGCGCAGCTCGCGCACGGGCACAGCCTGCGGCCCGCCGTGGAGCGGGCCAAGCGCTACGTCACCGGGGCCATCCGACACGCGCTGCCCCTGGGCGAGGGCCGCGGCCCCACGAACCATTTTTTCCATCTCGACCCCCAGGCGGCCCTGGGCGATCGGGCCTCCGACCCGTCTAATTAGGAAAAAATCACTCGTAGATTGTTCTACGCGCCGGAAATATTTTCGCTCTCGGAAGAATGTTCGACCGCAGCGGCGGAGCCGTTCTCCGTCTCGGGGTTCGTAAACCGGGAGGGCCCGGCGGAGGCACCGTTGTCCACGGCGTGCAGAAGATCGATGCGGGCCTGGTACTGGTCGACCAGAAGTTCGGGGGACCGGCCGTCTTCCTGAATGGTGACGACCTCGTTACAGACCATCTGGATGGCCCGCTGGGCGATGGTTGAGGGGGTGAGCCCAAGTTGCTGGGCCACGGCCTGCAGGCGGTCGACGTCGTCTTCGGAGAGGCGCAGCCGGAGGCCGACCGAGTCGTCGTCCGAGACCGACGCCGCCTCGGTGTCGTCGGGGGGATCGTAGAGCGTACCAGCCGATTCGTCGGGAGAGGCGTTCGGATCGCTCATGGGAGGGGGAGAAGTGATAAGACAAATCGGGGAAATGCTTGCCTACGTACACGCAGAGAGTGTGCCAGTCTCTGGGGCCGAGATGCGGCCGTTGCGTGTCCCCGTGATCGCTCCCGGACGTGCCCGGAGGCGGCGCATGCCCGGCGGAGGCGTGCGGGTGAACACTTCGTGAGAACCCCCGGGCGTGGATCTTTTCGACGCGAGGTCCCGTGTATGGACCTCGATATTACCGAAGGACGGCACATCGTTCTGCCCGTAGCTCAGATGGACAGAGCAGCTGACTACGGATCAGCAGGTCGGGGGTTCGAATCCTCCCGGGCAGGCCACGGCCCCTCTGGACGTTTGTCCGGAGGGGCTTTTTCTATGGAGAAGACCGCTTCTATGGAGGAGACCGCCGGGGCCCGGCCCCCCTCATTCCTCTACGCGACCGGGGCCACGCCGAGACGCGCCAGTTCGTCGTCGATCAGCCGGACGCTCCGCGTCGTGTCCACGCGCGGCCCCAGTTGAATTAGGAGGTTGAGCAGGCCCACCAGCGCCTTGTTCAGGAAGATGAAGTGGGGGGAGCCGACCACCTCGCGCATCTCCGACGCCGCGCGGAAGCAGTCCTGCAGCCGCTCGCGGAAGCCGGCGTCGCCGAAGTCGAACGGGGACTGTCGATAGGGCTCGACGATCAGCGACCCGTAGCGGTCGAAGAACGCGCGGATCTCGTCGCGGACCGCGGGGGCGAGGTCCTCGTGGAGGATGCCGAGGTCGTGGAGGAGGGGCTCGATGGCATCCGGGTCGTCGTCGATCCGGGCCCGGTAGAGGCGCAGCATGTCGTCGCGAAAGTCCTGCGGAAAAGTCTTCACGCAGCCGAAGTCGACCACGCCGAGGCGGCCGTCGTCCCGAAAGAGAAAGTTGCCGGGGTGGGCGTCGGCGTGGAGGGTGCGCTGGTTGCTGGCCACCTGCTCGTGGAGGAAGTCCCAGAGCAGTTGGCCGTAGTGGTCGCGCGTGGCCTGGTCGGGGTCGTCGTCGAGGAAGGCGTCGAGGTGGCGGCCCTCGACGTAGGTCATCGTGAGCACGGTCTCGCTCGTGAACTCCCGGACGGCCCGGGGGGTGACGATGTCGCCCTGGTCGTACTGCTCGGCAAAGAAGTCGATGTGATCCGCCTCCTGGAGGTAGTCGGTTTCCTCGCGGAGCCGGGTGCGCACCTCCTCGAAGTGCGCGTCGATGTCGCCCCCACCGATGAGGCGCTCGAAGAGGGACCGCGCCACCGCCAGGTCCGACTCGATGGTCTCGCGGACGTTCGGGTACTGCACCTTGACGGCCACGTCCCGGCCGTCCGGAAGGCGGGCCCGGTGGACCTGCCCGAGCGAGGCGGCGGCCATGGCCGTCGGCTCGAACGATGCGAAGAGCCGCTCGGGGAACTGGCCGAGGGCGTCGCGCACCCGTTTCCGGACCAGGGCCTTGTTCATCGGCGGCACGCTGTACTGCGCCTCCGCCATCACGTCCATGAACTCGTCCGGCAGCATGCCGGTGTCCATGCTCATCGACTGGGCCAGCTTCAGGGCGGTGCCCCGCAGGCGGGTAAATTCACGGAAGAGGTCCTCGGCGTTCTGGGTGTTGAGGGCCTCTCGCCGCTCGTCGGCGTCGCCGCCGCGGCCGGTGACCCGGTCGGCCAGGTACTGCGCGTAGTTCTTCCCGACCTTCAGGCCCGTCTTTGCGAAGATCTTGCTCCGCTCGAGCTTCGACGCCGGGAAGTCGTCGTTGTCGTCGGAAGTGCTCATCGCGAGGGGGCGGATGGAACGGTCACTCAGTGCGGTCGCGGCCCGGCAGGAAGCGGCCCACGAGGGGCAGGCGCCGGAGGCCCAGCGCGTCGTTGCGCACGATGTGCCAGGCCAGGTCTGCGCCCCGTGACACGCCGCCGAAGGTGACCAGTTCAGCGACAAATGCAACGAGCCTGTCGATCAGCGCGGTGGTAGCGGCCTGATCCGTGCTCTCGTCGGAGATCCAGTGGCGGATGAGCGCGAAGGTGACCTCGGTGAGCACCTCGTGGACGGGCCAGAAGCCGGTCACCAGCCGGTTGGGCTGCGGAATGCGGTCGTCGGTGAGGATCGTGCGCAGGGCGGCCCGCACCTCGCTCCGAAACGAGGAGGTGTAGCGAACCCGGCTGTCGAACGTCTCCTGCACGAAGGCCCGGTGCTCGGCGAGCGCGTCGAGCAGAATGTAGTAGAAGGAGGCAAGCCGCTCCTCGACGGTAAAGTCGTCGTAGCCCTCGGTGGCGGCGGACAGCAGGTGGTACTGGTCGACCGCGAGGTCGTAGACGGCCGGGAAGAGGGCCTCGGGCGCATCGAAGTGGGCGGAGAAGGTCGCTTTGTCGACCCCGGCCTCCGCGCACACCGCCTCGACGCTCGGCGGGGCCGAAGGGGGAGCGTCGAGCCGCAGGGCAGCCTCGACGAGCTCTTTCCGTTCCGCGAAGGCCTCGGGATCAGGAATTGGGAAGCAGTGAATCGGTGGGCGTAGACGGCGGAGTTCCTTGTTCGCATAGCCGCGGGGAGTGATCCCGCAGAAGAAGGGCCGCGGGGGAGCGGAGCAGACTGTGCCCTTCCGACGGGCGTCGCCTCCGGGGCGGCGACGTCAGAAGAACGAACCGGGCGTCTCGATCCCCGGTGTCCATCCCATCGGTCTCCCCGGGGCGAACGGACGCCGCATCCGGCGGAAAGGGCCGTTCGTGGTAGAGGCCAGCCTCCGGAATCCGGTCAGTCCAACTCCTCGAGCAGCGCCCGCGCCTCCCGCTTGTGCTCGGCCTCGAACGGAGAGCCGGCCCTCGTCAGCGCCCGCTCGAGCTGGGTGCGGGCCGCGGTGTCCCGTCCCATCGCGAGGTAGGTCTTGCCCAGCTCCAGGTGGTTGTAGGACGTCGACTCCAGCCGGGTGGCCTGCTCGAAGTCGCGAACGGCCTGCTCGAGGGAGGCGTCGGGCAGCCCGCCGTAGAAGGTGCGGACGAGGGCCCGAACGAGGAAGTTTAAATCGGCGACCTGACGGTGCCAGCGGCCGCGCAGGTGATAGGCGGGTGCGAGGGTCGAATCGAGGGCGAGGGTCCGGTCCGTGTGTCGCTTGACGGTGCGGGAGTGCCGCACCCGCTTCGAGGGCCCGACGTGTAGCGTCAGACGGCCGGCCGCCAGGGCGGTCACGAGGTGGGCCCAGGCATTCGTCGAGTCCGCGGCCCGGGCGGCGTCGGCCACGCGCAGCGCCCGTCGGTGCAGCGTCACCGTGCTATCCTCGTCGTCCGAGCGGCGGCCGAGGTCGGAGATTACCAGGGCGCGCCGCCAGAGGACCTCGACGTCGTTCGGGGACCGGCGGTGGAGGCGGTCGACCTGAGTGAGGGCCGGGCGAAAGCGGCCCTGGGACCGGAGCGTGTCGACCCGAGCGAGGGCGGACCGGAACGAGTCGGGAGCGACGGGCTGAGCGGAGAGCGCCCCGGCGGGACCGGCTCCGAATAATAGAATGAATAGGACGCTCCACATCCAGGGAGCCGTGGGAAGCTGCATGCAGGCCGGGCGGAGTCGCGACAGAGAAGGAGCCAAAAGGGCGGAAAGAGAAGCGCAACAATCGTACCAACTGAAGGCCGGCGGTCCGGTTCACTCAGCGGTACAGTCCAGGGAGAAGCGACACGGACGCTACCGATTCCTGTGGAATTATGAGAATAACCGCCCTCCGATGCTCATCGCTTCCTCCCTCTGTGCCTCTTTTCGGAAGGGAACGTGCATTTTTGGCTGGATCCAAAAATGCACAGATCGGTGGAAACGGATTCACGTATCGGCAAGACCGGTGGCGCGGGGGCACGGAGACTCGGTTCTGAAGGCCCCGCGGAAAAGCGTGAGGAACGCGTGAAGGCTCCGGGTTTAGGAACAAAACACGGGCCTCTCTTCCGACATTTTCCCTGTTTGATATGTCTTCCTCCTTTTCGACCATATCTGTGGGGAACGACCGGCCGCTCGTGGTCGGCATCGGGGGCTCGGCCGGGGGCATCGAGGCCCTCCAGCAGTTTTTCGGGGCGCTGTCCGATGAGCCGGGGGCCGCGTTCGTGGTCATCATGCACCTTGCCCCGAACGAAACGAGCCGGCTGGCGGAAGTACTGCAGGCCCACACGGCCATGCCCGTGCGGCAGGTGACGGAGGACACCCCCCTGGAGACGAATCACGTCTACGTTACGGCGCCGGGACGCACGCTTATGGTGGAGGAAACGACCCTCCGGCCGGAGCCGCTCCAGGAGCCGGAGGAGCGCCGGTCGCCCATCGATCAGTTTTTCCGCTCCTTGGCGCAGGCCGAGGTCAACCCCATCGGGGTGGTCGTCTCGGGCTCGGGGACGGACGGCAGTGTGGGGCTGCGCGCCATCACGGAGGCCGGCGGCGTGATCGCGGCGCAGGACCCGAGCGAGGCAGCCCACGCCAGCATGCCCCGCAGTGCGATCAAGACGAGTCGCGTCGACGTGGTGCTGCCGGTGGCCGACCTGGCCCGCCGGCTCGAGCAGCAGCGGCAGCTCGTCCACGACCTCTACGTGCCGCAGGAGCCCGCGGCCCTCGACGAGGAGCAGGAGGCGCACCTGGAAGAGATTTTCGAGCAGGTGCGGCGCCGGACGGGGCACGACTTCGGCGAGTACAAGCGATCGACCATGCTGCGGCGGGTCCACCGGCGTCTCCACGTCCACCAGATCGGGACCCTCGAGGACTACCGGACGTATCTCGACGAGCATCCCAGCGAGGCCACGGCGCTGCAGAAGGACCTGCTCATCAGCGTCACCAGCTTTTTCCGGAACGAGGAGGCCTTCGGGGCGCTGCGGGACGAGGCGCTGCCCGGGCTCTTCGAGAACAAAACCCGTGACGATCAGGTCCGGGCCTGGGTCGTGGGGTGCGCCACCGGGGAGGAGGCCTACTCCGTCGCCATGCTGCTTCTGGAGCAGGCCGCCGAGAGCGACGTGTCGGCGGACCAGATTCAGGTGTTTGCGACCGACATCGACGAGGAGGCCCTTGCGACGGCCCGCGAGGGCCGATACCCCGAGGCGATCGCCGCGGACGTGCCCGAGCGGTACCTGAATCGCTTTTTCCGCAAGGAAGGCACCGAGTACGTCGTCCAGAAGCCGGTTCAGGACCGCGTTCTCCTTACCCCCCACAGCCTGCTGACGGACCCGCCGTTCTCGAATCTGGACCTGATTTCCTGCCGTAATCTGCTCATCTACCTCCGCCGCACCCTGCAGGCCTCGGTCTTCGAGCTCTTCCGGTATGTCCTCAACGAGAAGGGACTTTTATTTCTCGGCAGCTCGGAGTCGGTCGACCAGGCGGACGGCGACTTTCGCGTCCTCGAAAAGTCGCACCGCATCTACGAACGGCAATCCGGGGGGCGGGTCGTCCCGGACCTTCCGTCTCAGTCGATGACCCCGCCGACGGGGGGGACCCCTGCGGTTCAGCCGACGCCGAATGCGGGCCAGCCCTCGGATGCGGGCCTGCACCGCCGCCTCCTGGAGGCCTACGCCCCGCCCAGTGCGCTGGTCGACGAGGACTACACCTTCGTCCATCTCTCGCAGAGCGCCGGCCGCTATCTGCAGCATCCGGTCGGACCGCCCAACACCAACATTCTCGAGGTCGTCCGTCCGGAGCTCCGCGTCAAGCTGCGCTCGGCCCTGCATAAGGCCTTTACCCAGGACGCCACCGTGCGCACGGGGCCGGTAACCGTGACGTTCAACGAGGACGCGCGACCGGTGCATCTTGTGGTCCGCCCGGCACAGGAGGTTCCGGATGCCGAGGGCCTGGGCCTCGTCGTCTTCGTGGAGGGGACGGAGACGGCGGTCGAGCCCGAGACGGTCCCGGCCCCCTCCGAGAACGACGAGGTGCAGCAACTGGCGGCGGAGCTGGAGCAGACGAAGCAGGACCTCCGGGCCACCGTCGAGGAGTACGAGACCTCGAAACAGGAGATGCAGGCCGCCAACGAGGAGCTGCGCTCCATGAACGAGGAGTACAAGTCGATGACCGAGGAGCTGGAGACGAGCAAGGAGGAGCTCCAGTCGGTCAACGAAGAGCTGAAAACCGTCAATCGCGAGCTCGAGGAAAAGGTGCAGGCCCTGGAAAAGGCGAACAGTGACCTGAAGAACCTGATGGCGGCCACGGACATCGGCACGCTGTTCCTGGACCGGGACCTCCACATTCAGCGCTACACGCCCCGCGTCGAACGCCTCTTCAACATTCAGGACTCGGATACCGGGCGGCCCATCGACAACTTCACGCACACCCTCGATTACGACCGGTTGACGGCCGACGCGCGCTCGGTCCTGGAGGACCTGACGCCCGTCGAGCGGGAGGTGTCGACCGACGACGAGAAGTGGTTCCTGGTGCGTCATCATCCGTACCGCACCGCGGAGGACCGCATCGACGGGGTCGTGATCACGTTCGTCGACATCACCCGCCGCAAGCAAGCCGAGCTCGAACTCCGCGAGGCCCACGGACGCCTGCAGGACCGCACCGAGCAGGTGGAGGCCCTCTCCGACGCCCTCACCTCCGCGGAGCAGCGGGAGCGGAAGCGAATCAGCCAGGTGCTGCACGACGACCTCCAGCAGACCATCTTCGCCGCCCGCATGCGGATCGATCATCTTCGGAGCCAGGCCACCCTGGGCGACGAGCAGAACGAGCTTGCCGACCGGGCCATCGCGCTGCTCGACGAGGGGGTGGAGAAGACGCGAAACCTCTCGTCGGAGCTGGATCCGCCGGTGGGCGACCAGTCCCTTCGCGACGCGCTGGAGTGGCTGGCCGTGCAGATGGACGAGTCCCACGACCTCATGGTGGAGGTCGAGGCGGACGGATCGTTGAAGACGACGGACAGAAACCTCCGGTTTCTGCTCTTCCGCCTCGTCCGCGAGCTGCTCTTCAACGTGGTCAAGCACGCGGAGACCGACCGGGCGAGCATCCGCCTGGCCAAGCAGGACGGACGACTACAGGTGGTGATCGAGGACGACGGCCGGGGGTTCGATCCGTCGACCCTGGACGACCAGGACGGGGGCCTCGGTCTCGTCAGCGTCCGGGAGCGGATCCGAATGATTGGGGGAGAGTTCGAGGTGGAGTCGGCCCCCGGGGAGGGAACTCGCGTCGCGATCGACGTGCCCTGGCACCCCGATGAGCAGGTGGGAGAAATGATTCGGTAGCGTCCCGAGGAGGCCGATACCACGAATTCGCTGCCGGGCCCGTTCTGCCTCGGGAGCACCGGCCCGCTCCGTCCGTACGTAGGCGTGACTGTCTTCCCTCGCAACCGCTCCATTGTCTGTGTCTTCCTCTGCTTCCCGCCGCGTACGGCAGTACGTGGGCCTCGCTCTCGTCATCCTCACCTATCTCGGGGGCATCGTCGGGTGGACGTGGGCGGTCCAGACGGTCGACGCCGACCGGGCCTCGTCGACCGATACGACGACCGTCGTGGCGCCCGATCCGGGGACGGGGGCGCCCTCGTCCCGATAAGATTCCCCGGCACCGTCGCACCGACCCCCCTCGTGTCGTGACCGCTCTTCTTCGCATTGTCGTCGGCGCCCTCGTCGGTCTCTTCTTCGTAGGAGGCGCCCCGAGTGCTGCCCAGGACACCGGTGCCCGGGCCACGACGACCGTGGAACGCGACACGCTCGATCACAGCCGCTTCGACCGGCTCCTGTCCGCGTTCGTCGACGCGGAGGGCGACGTCGACTACGCCCGTCTGCGGGCCCGGGCCGACGCGGTCCTGGCGCCCTACCTGCAGAAGCTGGCGACGACCGACCCCACCGGGCTCCCCCGCGACGCCCGCCTCGCCTTCTGGATCAACGCCTACAACGCCTACACCCTCAAGCTGATCGTGGATCACTACCCGGTCCCGAACATCTGGGCCGTGACGCCGGGCCCCGCCGAGCCCAAGGACGACAGCCCGTTTGCGGTCGAGGTGGGCCGCGTGGCCGACACGATGCGCACCCTCGACGCGATCGAGCACGACATCATCCGCCCCCGGTTCGACGAGCCCCGCATCCACTTCGCGCTCGTCTGTGCCGCGAAGAGCTGTCCGCGCCTCCGCCGGGAGGCCTACTCGGGGCCGGCCCTCGACGCGCAGCTCGAGGCCCAGACGCGCACCTTCCTCCACAACGAGCAAAAAAACCGCATCCCGGCCGGGCCCGACCGGATCGCAATTTCCCGCATCCTGAAGTGGTACGGCGGCGACTTCGGGGACTCGACCGACGCCCTCCAGCGCTTCCTGGCGTCGTACTTCGAGGGCCCGGTGCGCGACCGGCTCGCCGCGGCGGACTACACCGTTACCTTCCGGCCCTACGACTGGGCCCTCAACGACCAGCGCCCGGGCTCGGCGCCGGCGGGTCAGCGATGAAGTCCAGCCCGAGGCCCCCCGAACATTTTCGTGCGCGTCCAGGTACCTAGAGCCGGATGTACGGCCGGGCGCAGGCCTGCCTCGCTTCCTCTCATCCACCGATCTATTTCACGCATGGCGTACGAGACGTACGAGCCGGTCATCGGTCTCGAGGTGCACGTGCAGCTGCAAACCGACTCGAAGATCTTTAGCACCGACGCGACCGCCTTCGGCGCCGACCCGAACACGCAGGTCGACCCGGTGAGCCTGGGCCATCCCGGCACGCTCCCGGTCCTGAACCGAGAGGTCGTCGCGTACGCCCTCCGGCTGGGGTTGGCCACGCACTGCTCCGTGGCGCCCCGATCGGTGTTTGCGCGGAAGCACTACTTCTACCCGGATCTGCCGAAGGGCTATCAGATCTCGCAGTACGACACGCCGATCTGCTACGACGGCTACGTCGAAATCTACCCCGACGAGGACCCCGACGCCGAGAGTGCCGACGCGCTCGAGGCGGCCTCGAAGCGGATCGGCCTCACCCGCATCCACATGGAAGAGGACGCCGGCAAGTCGATCCACGACGACAGCGGCCGCACGCGCCTGGACTTCAACCGGTGCGGGGTGCCGCTGCTGGAGATGGTCACGGAGCCGGACCTGCGGTCGCCGCGGGAAGCCGCCCTCTTCCTGGGCCGGCTTCGCCAGCTGGTGCGTTACCTCGGCATCAGCGACGGCAACATGGAGGAGGGATCCCTGCGCTGCGACGCCAACGTGAGCGTCCGGCCCCGCGGCCACAACGAGCTGGGGACCCGGACGGAGCTCAAGAACATGAACTCGATGTCGCACGTCGAACAGGCGCTCGACTACGAGATTGCCCGCCAGATCGCGGCCCGGGAGCGGGGCGAGGCGATCGAGCAGCACACCCTCCTCTGGGACCCGGACGCCGGCACCACCCGCCCGATGCGCACGAAGGAGGAGGCCCACGACTACCGCTACATGCCCGATCCCGACCTCGTGGAGGTCGACGTCGACGACGAGATGATCGAGGACGTCCGGGCCGACCTTCCGGAGCTGCCGCGGGCCCGGCGCCGCCGCTTTGTCGAGGAGGTCGGGCTGCCCCCGTACGACGCCCGCGTGCTCACCGAGGAGCGGGCCGTGGCCGACTACTTCGAGGCCACCCTCGAACAGCTCTACAAGCGCACGAAGGGGGGAGACACCGACGCGCAGGCGAAGCTCGTGTCCAACCTCGTGATGACCGAGGTGATGCGCGTGCTCAACGAGCGCTCGATCTCGATCGACGAGATGCCCGTCGGGCCGGAGCGCCTGGCCCAGCTGGCGTTTCTCCGCGTGCAGGACAAGCTCAGTTCCAACGGGGCGCAGGAGGTGTTCGAGGCGATGCTGGCGGCGCCCGACGAGAGCGCGGGCAAGATCGCGGACGAGCGGGATCTCATTCAGGTCTCGGACCCGAGCTCCATCGCCCCGGTCGTGGAGGCGGTGCTCGACGATCACCCCGACAAGGTGGAAACCTACCTCGGGGGAAAGGAGGGGCTGCTCGGCTTCTTCATCGGGCAGGTCATGCAGCGTTTCGACGGGTCGCCGGACCCCGAACTGGTCCGGAAGATGCTCCGCGAGAAGCTCGAGGCCCGGAACAAACCGGTGGAGGACTAGCCCGTGGCGCCGACGCCGATGACGCATTCAATGCCGCCTTGGGGCCGCCTCCGTCGATCGGTTGGGGGCCTCCTGCTGGTCGCCATCCTGTTAGCGGGAGGGCTCGGGTGCCAGTCCGAGCCCGAGGGCGTGCAGAGCCATCTTGAGGGGCAGGTCACGGTGCAGTCCCGCGTCGATTCCTCCGGCGACTACAGCGGCTTCCGGGTCCTGGTGGTGCGGGCCCAGGGCCGGACCCTCGACACCCTGGGGCAGGCCGTGACGGGGCCGGCGGGGCGGTACGAGATGACGGTGACCGCCCCCGAGCGGGGCCTCTACCCCCTTACCATCTGGGGACGGCAGGGCCGCCAGCGACTGGCGAGCACCGACTACGTGGTGGCGGACGGCGACTCCGCAACCCTCGAGGTCGAGCTTCCCCTCGAGCGGCAGCGCCTCCGGGTCCGGTCGCCGGAGAACGCCGCCCTGACGGCCTACCAGAACACGATGGCCCAGCACCGACGCACCCTCCTGCGGCAGGTGCGGGGCAACACCATCGACTCGACGGCCATGAACCGCAGCGTCCGCCAGACCACCAGCATCCTCTGGTCGCTGCGGGAAACCTTCCCGGGCACCTACGCCAGCCAGCTGGGCGCCGCCGAGTCGCTGTCGCTGCTCGCGGGCTGGAACGACGCCCTCGTCATCGAGCGGGCCCGCCAGATCGCGCCGTCCAACCCGCGATACGTCGAGGCGGCCCGCATCGCCCGACGGGCACAGGCGCGGCTGCGGGGGCAGGACGCCGCCCTCGAGCTGCTGACGGACTTCGAGACGCGGGCCGCGACCGGCTCTCAGCGCGCCGGCATCCAGTCGATCCGCGTACGGGCCTTCATCGACAGCCTCCAGTCCGACGCCGCCCTCTCGGCCGCGCAAACCCTCAAGAACGAGTATCCGGAGACCCGATGGGCCGAGTGGGCCGACCGGGCGATGTACGAGGTCAACAACCTGCTGCCGGGCACCGAGGCGCCGAACCTCGAGGCCCGCACCCTCGACGGAGACTCCCTCTCCCTCCGCGGCCTCCGGGGGCGACCCGTCGTGCTCGAGTACTTCCGGCCGGACAACACCCTCTACGCCCGGCAGCTCGCCACCCGCAATGCCCTGTACCGAGGGACGCGGGCCGACTCGGTGGCCTTCGTCTCCGTGTCCGTCGATCCCGACACCCTGGTCCACCGGGCATTTACCCAGAATCGGGCGTTTCCCGGGAACACCGTCATCGCTCCGGGGGGGCTCGACGGGCCGCTGGCGCGCACGTTCAACGTGGTCCGCGTCCCCACTCGCGTGCTGCTCGACGCCGAGGGCCGCATCGTGGGGCGCTATCCCGGCACGGCCTTCCTCGCGCTCCAGGAGGAACTGGCCCGGCTCCTCCAGAACGGCGACTGAGGCGCCCCCTCCCCCCGGGCTTCTCAGCAATCCTTCACGAAGTTGCGTCGCATCTACTTGAAAGGTGAGGCGCGTTCCCGCTACCTTACACCAACTCCATATGCTTCGTTCGGGTGTGGAAGTCTGGAAAGATGGATGTATGGACGTATTTTGCCTACTGCAGCGTCAACCGTGATTATGCAGGTACGCGCGATCTCAAAATCCAAGG
>JAZKTD010000435.1:0-2598 GCA_036625705.1 Salinivenus sp. | reverse complement strand
CGGTCGTGGGCGTCCGGAACGTGTCGGTGCGGGCCGGGGGGAACTGAGACGACGCCGAGACCTGAACGGTGTAGGTCTCCGCGCCGGGCACCGCGGTCCAGGAGAGCGTCGGCGGGCGGGACGCCTCCAGGATGGCCGAGGCGGCCGGGGCCGAGAGGCGCGGGGCCGAGAGATCGAGGGCGAACGAGGTCGTCACCTGAACGCCGAGCGTCGACGACAGCGGCGACCAGCGGTCGCCGGACCGGCTCCAGGAGCGCCCCTCGCTCCCTGTGCGCCCGGCGACGTCCAGCTCGCCCGCGTCGTCCGGCGCCCGCAACACGACGTGGTAGGACGTGTCCGCCCGCACGAGGGCCTCGGCGCCCGTGAGAGAGACGAAGTTCGTCGTGTGGTTGGACAGGACCGCCGGGGCGATCGACACCGGAGCCCCGACCTGCCGTCCGGGGACGCCGCCGTCGTCCGTCCAGATCGACACGGCCAGCGAATCCTGCAGGCGGTTCGCGGCGCCCGAGGCCGTCTGGAGGAGGAGGCCGTCGACCGCCCCGCTCCGGGCCGGCGTAAAGCGGGTGCAGAGGGCCTGCGCACCCCGTCCGCCCAGGGTGTGGGAGGAGCGCTCCCCGCCGCGGGGCGTCGGGGTGTCCGCGGGCCCCGACCGCCCCGCGACGGCCGTTCCGAGCAGCCGGGTCATGGCCCCAAAGACATCGAGCCGGCCGTGGCCGCGCCGCGCCGTCCAGGCCCGCCCGGACGCGGCCCGCGGGCGTGCCGTCTCGGTGAGCAGGGCGGACGTCCGTGCCGGGGACAGGGAGGGTTTCGCCTCCAGGAGGAGGGCCACGGCCCCGGCCGTCGCCGCCGCGGCGGTGCTCGTTCCGCGAAGGAGGGTGTACGTGTCCCCGCGACGGGACCGGGAGGAGGGCTCGGCGGCGCGGGAGCGCGCCGAGACGGTCCACTGCCCCGGGGCCACGAGGTCGGGCTTCCGGCCGCCGCCCCGCACGGGCCCCCGGCTGCTAAAGGCCGCCACCGTGCCGACGCGTCCGCTGTCGATCGTCGCGTTCGTTCCGTCCGGCGTCTGCCAGCGGGCCCGATGCGTCCAGGCCCCGACCGTTACGGCCGAGCGGGCGGTCGCCGGCCCCGTGAGGGTCGACCGCGCATCGCCGTTCGGCAGGCGGCTGTCGGTCGTCGTCTCCGTCAGCCAGGCATGCACGGGGGCGGCCCCGGACGAGTCGTTCTCGACGACGACGGACCAGGTCCCTGTGGCCGGATCGCCGGTCGCCCCGTCGTGGACCCGAAGCTCGAGGCGCCGCTCGCCGTCGGGGCGGGCCGCTCGTTCGTAGACCACCGTGCCGTCCGCCGTGGGGACCGCGGCGGCGGTGTCCGGAGCGAGCGAGAGGCGCTCGCCGCTGGGCGTGAGGAGGGTCGTCGCCACGTCCGGCCCCTCGATCCACGTGTCCACCTGGAACGCCACGTCGTTGTGCGCGCTGTCCGTTGGGGAGTAGCGGGGCACCCGGATCCGCAGGCTGTCCGTGGCGCCGGCCGGGAGGGGGGAGGACCAGTGACGGTTCGCGTCCCCGCCGTTGCCGGCCGCGACGACGACACTCCGGCCCGGTCCCGTGAAGGCGTCGATGGCGCGGGCGAGGGGCGAGGACCCGTCGTGGGGGCCGCCCCGGGCGCCCAGGCTCAGGGCGGCGACGACGGGCCGGTCGGCCTGGGTCGCCACCGAGCGGCAGTAGCGGAGCCCGTCGGCGATCCCACTGCCGGACCGGTCGGTCTTGACCGCCACGATCCCGGCCCTGGGGGCCATGCCGCGGTGTGTACGGTCCATTCCTGCCGTCCCGTTCCCGGCGAGTGTGGCGGCCACGTGCGTCCCGTGCCCGTGCGTGTCCATCGACCGCACCCGGCCGGAGGCTGCGTCCCCGAGGGCCCGTTCGATGTCGTCGCGGGCGTAGGCGACGCCGTACCCGAAGCCGGAGGGCGGCCGTTCGGCCGACCCGGGCGTGAGGGTCTGGTCCCAGAGGGCGCGAATGCGGCTGGTCGACCCCTCGGGCCCGCGAAAGTCGGGGTGCGACCAGTCGATGCCGGTGTCGATGACGCAGGCGAGCACGCCCTCGCCGGTGTAGGACCGCCCGAGCGTACCCTCGTGGAGCGGGTGCGCCCCGGTGGCGGCCCGTACGAGATCGTTCTGGGGCGTGTGCGTCCGGGCGGCCTCGACGTACCGGACCGCCTCCGTGCGGGCCATGCGCCGGAGGCCCGAGGGGGTGAGCCGGGCCGTGAAGAGGCCCTCGGCGACGGAGCGGACGGCGGGGGCCGCGGCCCGAAGGGCGTCGGCGTCCCGGGCGTGGACGAACACGCCGTACCGGGGCGGCGCGGCGTCCGAGCGGTCCGCTGTGCCGACCGGCGACAGGAGGGCGTCCCGCTGCTCGCCCGACAGGGAGCCCGTGGCCACGGCCGCAAGCCGGGGCGAGAGCCGCTCCCGGGCGTCCGGGCTCAGGGATTGGGCATACGTCTCCCCAACCCCCCCGAGTGCCAGGAGAAGCAGGAGCCCGACGAGGGCGGCCGTACGTCGCGTCGTAGCGCGATGCTCCATGCAGGGAGAAGCGAGTCGGC
>JAZKTD010000434.1:0-2599 GCA_036625705.1 Salinivenus sp. | reverse complement strand
TGAGCGCGGCGGCCAGCGGCTTGATGGGCACGTCGGCGTAGATGGCGAGGTACGCGCCCATGCCGATGAGGGCAAACGCGCTCTTGAAGACGAGGGCCAGCCACGTGCCGAGCCCTCCGACCGTGCCGGCGAGGGGGCCGAGCGCACGGTCGAGGAAGTAGTAGGTGCCCCCCGCCTTCGGCATGGCCGTCGAGAGCTCCGCCATGCTGTACATCGACGGCAGAATGAGAATGCCCGCCACGAGGTACGCGAGGATCACCGAGGGTCCCGTTTCGGCCGCCGCGATGCCGGGCAGCAGGAAAAACCCGGAGCTGAACATCGCCCCCGTGCTGATCGCGTAGACGTCGTAGAGCGTCAGGTCTTTCTTGAGGGAGGAGCCCGAAGCCATAACAGCCAGAGGAAGGAGAGGGAGGAGGAACCACTAGAATACCCTGCGTCGAGGGGCCGAGGTTCCTCTCCCGCCCCCAACGCATCCGTTCTCCACACCCGTAACCGATCTGTTTTCGGGTCGAGGGCGGAGCGTTCGGCCACCACCCGCCGGCCCTGGATCCGGAGGCTGCTACCGAATTGGGGAGTAATCCGTCGGGCGGAGAAGCGTCGACTCCACGTTCTTGACGAGGGGGCCGTCGGCCCGGGACGCCTCGTACACCCGCTGCCACTCCGGATCCATGTCGAACGCCCGCCAGGCCTCGTGCCGGGCAAACCGGCTCGGAAACGACAGCATGTACACGAGCTGGTTGTCGCTGTCCTGCGGCAGCCAGTACGCCACGTTCTCCATGCCGTGCCGCCGGAAGATCTCCATCGTGTGGTTCCGGAAGCGGGCCAGGAGGTCGTCCCGCTTCCCGGGCGGCGTCGTGTAGACCCGGAGCTCGAAGATGCGCTCGTTCTCCCGCGCCGACGGGCCAAAGTACGGCGAAAAGCCCGTCGTCTTCAGCATCCGGTGGTCCACGTTCGTCACGAGGTCGCGGTTGTGCTCGGTGATCTTGACGACCTGCTGCCAGAGCGAGTCGGCCTCAAACTGCTCCCACGCGGGGTCCCGATCCGCGCACTCCTCGTAGGCGAGAATGTAGGTGAACTGGTTCTCGGGGTTGTCGAGCGGGATCCAGAATCCCATGGGATCCATCTGGTACCGCGAAAATACGATCCGGCTGTACTTGCGGAAGCGCCGGTTGAGGTCGTCCAGGTTGCCGTCGGGCGCGGTGTAGGTCCGGAGCTCGAAGCACCGCCCGTCCTGGGCGTTCCCCGCCCGCGGCGCGACGAGAAGCAGGGCCGTGAGGGCCCCCAAGAGAAGAGAAACGTTCCACATTGCGGAGAGCACGTGTCGACGGGCCGAGGGGAGAGTAGGAATCATGGAGCGCGTGTCAGAGGGGGATCAGAGGGGAACACGATACGGTGATTTGTAGGCTGCGTGCGGATCAGGCGTCCGCGATGGTTTCCGTGACGTCTCCGGTCTCCGGGTTCTTCAGAATGCGCTTCAAATTGCCGTCGGGCATCCGCTCCTCCTTGATCAGGGTCTTCCCGTCTACCTCGGGGGCCTCGACCGTCATGCGCGGCGTCTCCTCGGCCCCCCGCCACTCCTCGAGCTCGACGGGCGTCCACTGCCCGGACTCGGCCGACCGGTAGCACGCGTCGACGATGGCGTTGACGACGTAGCCGTCGTAGAAGGTCTCGCGGGGCGTCTCTCCGGCGTCGAGGGCGTCGAGCATCTCGGTGAACATGTGGTCGTACCCGAGCGCGTGGGGCTCGTCGCCCACGGGGAACTGCCAGCCCGAGGCCGACTCGGCCTTCTCCGCCACGTACCCCCCGCTTTCGCCCGACGTGAACATCTCGAAGCCGGTGCGGAGCCAGTGATTGAGCCGGACGCTGCCCTCCGTGCCGGACACCTCGTCCCGGAGGTCCATCCCGCCCCGAAAGGCCCAGCTCACCTCGAACTGACCGACGGCCCCGTTCTCGAACCGCAGCATCCCGACGGCGTGGTCCTCCGCGTCGATGGGGTGGACGAGCGTGTCGGTCCAGCACATGACCTCGGTGGGACGGATGTCCTTCCCGACGAACGTGCGGATGATCTCGATGGTGTGGCAGCCCATGTCGACGATCGCCCCGCCCCCCGCCTTCTCGACGTCCCAGAACCACGCGCTGTGCGGCCCCCCGTGCGCCTCGCGGGACCGGACCCACAGGATGTCGCCCAGGGCCCCCGACTGGACGGAGTTCAGGGCCTTGATGGTCTTCGGGGTGTAGACCAGGTCCTCGAGGTACCCGTGGAAGACGCCCGCCTCCTCCACCGCCGCTAGCATCCGCCGGGCCTCGGCGGCCGTCCGGCCGAGCGGCTTCGTGCAGAGGACCGCCTTGCCCGCGTCGGCCGCCGCACGGACGGCCTCCTCGTGGACGAAGTTCGGGACGCCCACCACGACCACGTCGGTGTCCGCGTCCACGATGGCGGCCTCCATGTTGGTGGTCCAGTTGGGGATGCCCCACTCCTCCGCAAACGACTCGGCGTGGGCCGGTGTGCGCGAGAACACCGTGTGGATGGCGTCGCGCCCCCGCTTGCCATGGAGCGCCGACGCGTAGAACATGCCGATGAGTCCGGTGCCGAGGAGCG
>JAZKTD010000045.1:0-16426 GCA_036625705.1 Salinivenus sp. | reverse complement strand
CCCCGCCGGCGCCCAGCACTTCACCGACTGCCTCACGCAAAACGACACGGGCACCAGTGCCACGGTCGTGGTGGAGGATACCGTCGACGTTCCCCTCCCAAACGGAGCCTCCCTGGAGAACGGGGACGAGATCGCCCTCGTGACCGACGACGGCGTCTGTGCGGGGAAAACGGTCTGGGACGCCGACGCCCCGACCATGTCCACGGCGGCTGTGGGCCCGGGCAGCAGCATTGTGCCGGACTCCGCCAGTGGATATGCCCTCGACGAGCAGCTGCGCTACAGGCTGTGGGACGCCTCTGCCGGGACCGAATACGACCTCGGCCCCACCGCCGAGTACGCGCCCTGTGCGGGGGCTGCGCTGTGCCGCTCGGACGGCCGGTACGAAAACGACGTCCTCTTTACCGTCACGGGGTTTGACAAGGAGACGCTTCCCGTCGAACTCGCGGCCTTCGACGCCACCGTCGACGGCCGCAGGGCGGTGCTCCGGTGGGCCACGCTCAGCGAAACCAACAACGCCGGCTTTGCCGTGCTGCACCGGTCTCCTTCCTCCGGCGCCTGGACCCGCGAGGGCTTCGTCGACGGGCACGGGACGACAAGCCGCCGGCACGCCTACCAATTTTCCCTTGAGTCGCTGACGCCCGGCCGCCACGAGTTTCGGCTCCGGCAGGTCGACGCCGGCGGCCAGACGACCCTGAGCGAACCCGTGTCGGTGGTCGTCCGGATGGAGACGGCCTACACCCTTTCGCCGGTAGTTCCCTCTCCCGTGCGGGATCAGGGTCGGCTGACGCTTCGGACGCGGCAGACGCAGCGGGTCGAGGTCGCCCTGTTTAACACCCTCGGGCAGCGGGTTACGCAGCTCCGCGCAGGCCGGCTGCGGGGACAGATCGCCCACACGATCCGAGTGCCCGGGGGGCGCCTGCCGAGCGGGACGTACCTCGTCCGCGTGGAGGGAGAATCCTTCACGGCAACCCGCAAGGCGGTCGTGGTGCGGTAGGATCCGACGCGGTCGGTTAGGCGACCGATTCCATCGGATCGAGGACAGGGTCGGCGGAGGTCCAGGACACCCGCGGGCGAAGGCCGTGGGGGTCGTAGCGGCGGGGCGTGCCGACGTAGGAGATCAACTGGCGGTGATACGCCCGGAATCGGCGCCACGCCATCTCGTCGGGGGGCATGCCCTCCGCCCGGTCCGACGTGGTCGGGTGTCGGAGCCGCCCGGTCGCAATCCGGACGGACCAGCATGCCGCCGCCGCGACCGATCGGCCCCAAGACGCGGGGGCGTGACGCCAGTGGTAGTCGAGGTACGCGTCCGAGCGGCCAAGCTTGTCCATCGACGCCGCGAAGGCGCCCCGCGTGAGCCGGTCGGGGCCCGGGTGATGCTCCACGGCCACGTCGAAGGCCGAAGCAATCCGCAGCCCGGCCGCCCGCATCTGCAGTCCCACGAGCGTCTCCTCGTGGGTCCCGGTTGCGTCCTGCCCCGGCCCCAGTCGCGGATCGAAGCCCGCAATCCGATCGAAGACCGAGCGGTGGAGGGCCATGTTGGCCCCCACCAGCCGAGGCGCGTCGGGGTCGAGGCCGGCCGTGTCGGCCAGGGCGAGGGTGTGGGCGGTCCTCATCCAGGGCCGTCGCAGCGCGTCCGCGAGGCGGACGCCGCCGGCCACGGCCTCGGCTGTCCCCCGCCGGATCGGAGCGGCCATGCCCTCGATCCAGTCGGACGGCACGCGCACGTCGTCGTCGGTAAAGAGAAGAATCGCGCCGGTTGACGCCTGTAGGGCACGGTTGAGAGCCTTCGACTTGTTCGGGTCGGGTTCGTAGAGGACACGGCTCGACACGTGCGGCGCGGAAAAGGCTGTCATAACGGCTGCCGTGTCGTCCGTCGAGCCGTTGTCAAGGAGCAGGAGTTCGACCTCCTCCCCGGCCGGAACGGTCATCCGCGCAAACGAGGCCAGGGTGTGTTGCAGAGACGCCGCGCGGTTGCGGGAGGCGACGACGATCGAGATCGACGGAAGCATGGTGCGGGGTGGGGAGGGATGCGGCAGGAGGGGGACGCGGTCGTCGGCACCTGGACTTATCCGGGCCTTCGGAGGCCGATCTTGTGTCGGAGGCCGCGCGTTCTCACCCGCGTCCGGTCGTAAGCCGCGAGGAGGCCCACGCGGGAACGAAACAGCAGGTACGTCGGCCAGGTCATCCATCCCGAGCGTCGCAGGTAGGCGAAGTACCGGTCCGACATCGGATGCTGCGACGTACCGTTCCAGGGCTTCAGGGACGAAGTATAATGGATCACGGCCGGGCGTGCCGACACCCTCGGGGCGGCCTCCGCCGCGGCCCGATGATAGTCCTCGTACAGCGGATCGGTCGGAATTCTGGTGTCCCGCAAAAAGAACTCGGTGGTGACATTCCAGCGAAAGTCCAGCGGCCGCCAGCGATCGCACAGTACGGCATTCAGCCCCTCCTGGTCATAGAGCTGGAGCTCGTCCCGGTAGGTCCTCATGTGGGCCATCACCTGCCCGGAGATGTCCTCCGCGCGCCAGGCAGTCAGGTCCATCAGAAGGACGCCGGCGTTGAAGTAGGCACTTCCGGCCGACAGGCCGAGGGCCCGGTAGGAGCGAATCCCGTAGCGGGCCCCCACCACCGGAACGCCGCTGTCCTGAACGGCCCCGAGCGGACGTCCCCGCAGGCTAACAGTCCAGAGGGACGCGAGGTCGGCGTCGACCACGAGGTCGGCGTCCAGGTAAAGGGCCCGGTTCAGATCGGGCAACAGATCGGGGATGCGGAGACGCGCGTAGGTGGCGAGACTGATGTAGGACCGCCGTTCCGGTTGGAGAGACGTGTACTCCTGGGTGTCGAGCGGAAGCCAGGACAGGCCCGCGTCGGGGCGAAGGCGACGGACCATTGCCGCGAGCCGTCGTCGCGTGGCCGATCGAATTCCGCAGTCCAGGACGTAGAGACTGATCGCGCAATCCGCCGAGAGATTCATCAACAGGGACGCAAGCGTGACGGCGAGCGGGTCCCGGTAGCCCTCGTCGGCCCCCGTGACGACGTGTAGATGGGGGGTTTTTGTGTCCCGAGGAGCCGCCTTCGATCCTGAATGAGACTTGAACGGTCGACTGGTGGATGCGACGGGCAGCGAAGAAGGCATAAACCGACCCAAAAACGAAGGAAGGGAGGAAGGAAAAGTGGGAGGCCGGTCCCGCCAGGAGGAGGCTACGCCGCGGCGGGGGGGACCCGGCGTGCCCGAATCCATCGAATCAACGACGACGGAAGAAGACGCCGGGAGGCGCGGGACAGCACCGGCGGGATTCGACTCCACTCGAACGTGCGATAGATCCGGCCCATCATGAGGATCTGTCGCACTCGACCGGGGATGCGCCCGGCGTGCCGATAACAGATTTCACTGAAGAAGTCGTTGGCCCCTGCCCGAAGTCGGTCCTGCCACTCATCGGCCGCAAGCCGGACCATATCGTCCCGAAGAGCGCGATACTCCTGGACCCAGCTGGAGACCTCAGCGGCGCGGGTGAGCTTCTCATCGTGGAGGCGACAGCTGGCCTTTACGGCCTCGACGTCGGCGCCCCGATGCGCGAGGGCGAGGCGGGCAAAGTTTGCACAGTCGCTCGTGTGGCGGTACCGGGTAAACGCGCCCCCGAGGTCCCGGAGCGCCTCGGTCCGGATCAGGGTATTGGAGAAGTACCAGTACGCCCGGCGCCGGAGCCACCCGTCGACGTACGCTTCTCCCTGGAGCCCAACGATTCGGTTGGGAAAGTCCTGGAGCACCCGCCCGTCCGCGTCAATCGTCCGGAGGCCCGTGCGCACGAAGCCCGCGTCGGGCTCGTCCGCGAGGGCCGCCACGCAGGTCGCGAGGAAGTCCGGATCGACGAGGTCGTCGTCGTGGAGCATGTAGATAAATTCTCCACGGGCCGCGTCGAGACAGAACTGCCAGTTGCGGAAGGGCCCGATGTTTTCCTCGTGTCGCTCGTAGCGGAGTCGCTCGTCGTCAAAGGACCGAACCAGGTCCGGCGTCGCGTCCGTCGACGCGTTGTCTGCCACCATAACGTCGACGGAGGAATAGGTCTGATTCAGGGCACTCTCGATCGTCTCCCGGAGGTACGAGTCGGCGCGGTTGTAGGTGGGAATGGTAATCGATACGAGCGGCTGGGGGGAAGAGCTCATCACACTGGGGAGTTGGAGAACAACGAGGGCCGCTCGCCGGCGAGCGGGAGGGGGCTCCGGTCGCGACGCAGCGCCAAGATACCCGCACCTGGGCCCCAGCCCTGTCGCCTTCGGCGCATTCCCGGAACAGAAGTGGCGCACGCCGGCGACGCGGTGGCCGGCGGGCACTTCGTCCTTGGCCGCTGGCGCCCCTCGTCCGCCTTCGCGGATGAGCGGGGTTGCGCCGGAAGCGATTGGGGGGTGCGCCTGCAACGCCACGGGTGCCCCCGGCGCCGTCGTACTCTGGGTCTGCCCAGGTCCACCCATTTGTGTGGGGACGGCTGGGCACCGGCCCCCACTCCGTTTCCCATCTCTACCTCCTCCATGCACATTCACTGCGTCACGGTCGTCAAGAACGAAGTCGACGTCGTCGGGGAGACCCTCCGCCGGGCCCTCGACTGGGCCGACACCATCTACGTCCTCGACAACGGAAGCACCGACGGAACCTGGGAGCTCCTTCAAGACCTGGCCGCAACCTCGTCCGCCCTCGTCCTGGCCGGACGGGACGACGGCCCTTTCCACAACGCACTGCGGGCCCAGCTCTACCACGCCTCCGCTGATCGAGGCCGCCCCGGAGACTGGTGGTGCCGCCTGGACGCCGACGAGGTCTACATCGACGACCCGCGCGCCTTCCTCCGCCGAGTGCCGCCCCGCTACGGTCTCGTCTGGGGATCGAGCTTCACGTACTTCTTCACGGACCGCGACCTCGAGCGGTACGAGGCGGATCCATCCCGATACGACTCGTCCCTCCCCATCGACGAACGGATTCGCTACTACCACAACAACTGGTCGGAGCTTCGATTCGTCCGGCAGACCCCGGAGATGCGCTGGCCCCTGGACCGGGACTGGCCCATCCGCACCAAGGCCCCGTACCCGCGTCGCATCCGGGTCAAGAATTTCGTCTACCGCTCCCCCGAACAAATCCGACGCCGGCTGACCGACCGCTACGCCGCCATTGCGGCCAGCGCCGACCGCGACGACGCCTGCTTCCGGCACGAGACGCCGTCGAACTGGGTGGATGTGCAACTCAACCGCGCCCCCCGAGTCGTCGCGGACACACCGCCCTCGTCTCCGCCCTCGTGGCGAAGCCGGATCATGCCCGCCGCCGAACTTCACTACGACGCGGGCGACGGCGCGTACGTGGAGGCCGCGCCCGAGACGCTTCCCGCCCTGCCCCCCACCTCTCGGCCGGCCATCTACGCCGCCCGGCAGCTCTGGCACGACCTGACACTGCGTGTTGGGTGGCGCGCCTGATCCGTGATCCCCCCTTTTCTGCCCCCTCCTATGAAGATCCACGCCATCACCGTCGTCAAAAACGAAGCGGATATCATCGGTCACACCCTGGCGGCGGGACTCCGATGGGCCCACGCCATCTACGTTCTCGACAACGGGAGTACCGACGGGACGTGGGAGCTCCTGAAGACGATCGCCGAGACCACTCCTCGAATCGTCCTCTGCGGCCAGGACCCCCAGCCCTTCCGGGACGGCATCCGGGGCGCGATCTATAACCGCTTCCGCCGCCGGAGCGCCCCCGGCGACTGGTGGTGCAAGCTCGACGCCGACGATCTCTACGTGGACGATCCTCGCTCCGTTCTCGACCGGGTGCCGCCCGCCTACAGCTGGGTATGGGCCACCTACCTGAACTACTTCTTCACGGACCGCGACCTGGACCGCTGGACCGAGGATCCCTCGCAGTACGCCCCGGACGTGCCCCCGGACGACCGGCTGCGCTACTACCTCAACAACCACTCCGAGCGCCGCTTCGTGCGGGACCCCGGCGGGTTCGACTGGCCGGCGGACGAGGAGTGGCCCCGCGGCCTGCACCGGACCTATCCCCACATGATCCGGCAGAAAAACTTCGTCTACCGGTCCCCCGAGCAGATTCAGACCCGCCTCGACACCCGATACGCTGCGATTCAGGCGGCCGCCGAGCGCGGAAACGACCGGTTCTTCCAGCACGAGCAGATCACCAACTGGGTCGACTTCATGCTCAAACGGGCCCCGGCCCAGAAGGCAACTCGCCCGTCCGAGGCCCCGGTGCCGTCCTGGCGCGACCGCATCATGCCCGCCGAGCTGCTGGACGAGGACGCCGGGGACGGCACCTACATCCTGCGGCCGGAGCTGGCCCACCGGCCGCCCCCGGGAAATCGGCTCGCCTACGGGGTCCGGACGGCCGTGCACGCGGCGCGTCGCCTCGTCGGCACAGCCTGAGTTCGCGGCCTCCGGCCCCCTGTACCGGGATGGCGGAGACGAGTCGTTGCGTTGCTCGGGCTCTCTCTTTCCGTCGGGCTGGAGCCAAAAGAGGGCGACCCCGGGATAGCTGGCGCCCGTCAACCGGCAACGAGGAGGCCCCGCAGGAACGATCAGGAGGAGGCGACGGACTCGGCGGGGGCCCGCGGCTCGGCGGGAAGATCGGTCGGCGTCTCTGACAGGCCGAAGTACTCGTTCTGCTCGTTCCACAGGGCGTCGATGAGCCGACCTTCCGGAACGTCGACGTCGTCGAACGTCAGCGTCTGGTCCTTCCCCACGGGCCGTACCAGCCGGCAGTCCTCGGCGAGGCCGATCGGGAGCAGCCGCTCCCGGCGCGTGACGTCGCTGTTCTCGGCCTCTCCGTAGGTGGAGTACCCGCCGAGGGCATCGAGCACCGTGCCGGCCTCCAGGTCGGTCTTTGCGGTGGCCACCACGTCCACCCGGGGCGCGCCCCGTGGGGCGATGGTGGCATCGCCGAAGTCGACGGCCCGGGCGATGGTCGTGGGCACCTCGAAGTGACAGAGGTGGTACGGCTCGTAGAACACGTAGAGCGGCCCTTCTCCGAGCTTGTAGAGGTTCAGGTAGTGCTGCTGCGTCGGGTCGTCGTGCGTGCCGAGGACGAAGACCCCCGGACTCGGCGAGGCCCCGACCACATAGTCCACGATACCCGGACCCTCCAGAAGATCGTCCAGGGGATACCAGTCAGCAGCCTCTTCGATGGGCGTGCCTGCGGGCACGGTGGGTCCGTGCATGCCGCGCTTGGCCACCCGCATCCCCGTCGCGTTGGCGACGAGGGCCTGCTCGAAGGAGATCTTCGTGCCGTCGGCGAAGGAGGTGACCATCCAGGGATTCTGTCCCCATTCCCGGGCGAATCCCTCCTGCGTGGTCGGGGTGCGATAGGCGTCCTGCAGGCCCTTAATGTTGCCGCAGAGCACCGGCGTGACCCCGATCCCGCGAACGAACCGGTAGAGGTTCATGATGACCCCGGGCTGGTCCCCGTCCACGTTGGTGTAGACGACCCCGGCGGCGTCGGCCTTGGCCTTCAGGAGCGGCCCCACAGTGCCGTCGAGCTCAGCGTTCATAAGAACGAGGTGCTTCTCGTGGGCAATCGCTTCGAGGGCGACGGCCGCGGAAAACTCGACCGCGCCCGTGACCTCCAGGATCGCGTCGATCCCGTCGGCGCGACACAGCAGCGTTGGGTCGTCGGTCACGGCCGGGCGGCCCTCCCGGAGCGCAGCGTTCAGTGCCGACAGGGTTCCGACCTCGAGGGGCGCTCCCGCCCCTGCTTCGACGAAGGCGTGCCGGGCCCGCTCGACCGTTCGGTTGGCGATGGCACTGAGCGTCATGCCGGGCACGGACTGGAGAATTTGGCGGGCGACGCCCCGGGCCATAAACCCGGCCCCCACCATGCCGACGCGGATGGGACGCCCCTCGGCGTGTCGGGTCTGGAGGGCGGTGTCAACGAGAATCATAGGGGGAGCAGGGTGAGAGGGGGAAGACGCGGGATCAGGGGGCTTATTCGGCCGCCGTCCGGGGCTGAAAAGCGGGCCAGGCCCGGTCCTTCTCGGAGAGGACCTGGACGGCCGCGGGCCAGTCGATGGCGAGGGCCGGATCGTCGTGGCGCAGCCCCCCCTCCGCCCCCGGCGTGTAGAACGAGGACACCTGGTACATCACTTCCGTGTCGGCCTCCAGGGTGAGGAATCCGTGTGCGAAGCCCTCGGGCACGTAAAGCATCCGGTGGGTGTCCGCCGACAGCTCTACGCCCATCCACTCGCCGTAGGCCGGGGAGGCCGGGCGCACGTCCACGACGACGTCGTAGAGGGCGCCGCGGGTACACCGGACGAGTTTTGCCTCCCGGTGCGGCGCCCGCTGAAAGTGCAGGCCGCGGAGCGTGCCACGCTGGGCGTTAAACGAGACGTTCGTCTGTACCATCTGCTGGGCGAGCCCGTGCTCGGCAAATTCCCGCTCACAGAACGCGCGGGCAAAGAAGCCCCGATCGTCGTGCTTCTTGTCGGGGTCGATGATGTAGGTGTCAGGGAGTGGTCCCTTCGTGAAGATCATGGGCGAGCGAGTCGGGGTGGAGGGACTGGTAGCGCTGAATCTGGTCGGTCGTGAGGGCACGCGCGTCCGCCCCGCGGTCCACCTCGCGGTACCACTCGACGGTCCAGGCCAGGGCCTGGTCGAGCGGAAGGCGGGGCCGCCAGTCCAGGAGGGTGCGGGCCTTCGAGCAGTCGAGTCGGAGGTGGGTGGCTTCGTGGGGGTGCGGCCCCTCGTCGAGGACGGCGGCGGCCCCGTTCCCCCACCGCTCGATCATCCGCTCTACAACGTGCGCGACGGGACGGGCGTCATCCTCCTCGGGGCCGAAGTTCCAGGCCCCGGCCCGGTCGTCGCCCTCGGTCCAGAGCCGCTCGGCCAGCCGGAGGTAGCCGCCGAGCGGCTCGAGCACGTGCTGCCAGGGCCGCACCGCGTCGGGGCGGCGAATGTGGACGGGCCGGTCGGCGACGAACGCCCGGATGAGGTCGGGGATGAGCCGGTCCTCGGCCCAGTCGCCCCCACCGATGACGTTTCCGGCGCGGGCGGTGGCGAGCGCGAGGGGGATTCCCTCGGGCCCGTCGAAGAAGGACTGGCGGTAGGCCGCGGCGACGAGTTCGGCGGCGCCCTTCGAGCTCGAATAGGGATCGTGCCCGCCCATTGGATCGGGCTCCCGGTATCCCCAGAGTCTCGACTCGCGATTGTCGTAGCACTTGTCGCTGGTCACGACGACCCCCACCCGCGCGCACCCCACCTCGCGCATCGCTTCGAGGACGTGCACCGTACCCATCACGTTGGTCGCGTAGGTCTCGACCGGCGATTGGTAGGAGGCCCGCACCAGCGACTGCGCGGCGAGGTGAAAGACGACCTCCGGTTCGTAGGTGGCCACCACGTCCCGCACGACTTCGAGGTCGCGGAGGTCGCCGTGGAGGGAGGTGACCCCGTCGGCGATGCGGGCCTGTCGGAACAGGCTCGGCGTGGTCGGGGGGTCGAGCGAGAGGCCCACGACGTCGGCGCCGAGCGACTCGAGCCAGAGGGCCAGCCAGCCGCCCTTGAACCCGGTGTGGCCGGTAATGAGCACCCGCTTCCCGGCCCAGAAGGGCGCTATGGTGGGAGACGACGCCGTCGTCAGTTCCAAATCTTCCATGGGGGGGTTCCTGAATTCCAGAGGTCCTCGAGTAGATGCTTGTCGCGCAGAGTGTCCATCGGCTGCCAGAAGCCCTCGTGCCGGTAGGCGCTCAACTCCCCGTCCTGGGCGAGTTGCTCCAGCGGCTGCTGCTCCCAGACGGTGTCGTCGTCCTCGATGTAGGAAAACACCCCTGGCTCCAGGACGAAAAACCCGCCGTTGATCCAGGCCGACCGGCCGTTGGGCTTCTCCCGAAACCGTTCGATGCGCCCGGTTCCGTTCTGGAGGTTGAAGACCCCAAATCGCCCCGGCGGCTGGATGGCCGTGAGGGTGGCCAGGGTGCCCTGCGCCCGGTGAAAGTCGACGACGGCCCCCACATCGACGTCGCTCACCCCGTCGCCGTAGGTCAGACAGAAGGTCTCGTCCCCCACGTGCTCCTGCACGCGCTTGAGCCGGCCACCGGTCATGGTGTCGAGGCCCGTGTCGATCAGTGTGACCGTCCACGGCTCGCAGTGATTGCGGAGCACCGTTTCGGTGTCGGTCGTGAAGTCGAACGTCACGTCGGACCGGAGCCGCCGGTACTCCGCGAAGTACTGCTTGATGACCTCGCCCTTGTAGCCGCAGCACACGACGAAGTCGTTGATGCCGTGGGCGGAATAGATCTTCATGATGTGCCAGAGAATCGGCTGCTCGCCGACGTCCACCATCGGCTTCGGGCGAACGGCCGTCTCCTCGGAGAGGCGGGTACCGAAGCCCCCGGCAAGGATCACAGCTTTCATGGGAAGGGGGAAGAAACCGGAAGAGAGGCGGGGCGGCCGTGGACTCCCGAGGCGAACTGCGTCTGCGCTTCTTGGGCCGACGGGAAGAAACACAGCGGCGGCCATCCTCCCGACAGCCCCCGACGCATCCCGCATACGCTTCCGGAGTAGCTTTCTCCCCGCGGATGCGCCGAAGGTCACTCCGACCCGGGCGGTTTTCTCACGGGGAGTGCAACCGTTCCGCCGCGGGTCGGCCCCGTGCGTGCAGGGCCTTCCTGCCTTGGAGCCTAAAACGAGAAGCGGAGGCTAAACTGACCTCCCCCCTCTGCCGCGTAGCTCCCTGAGCACGCTGGACTCGAGAGACGATCGTCGGGCCCCGGTGCGCGTACCGAGCGGTAAGGGCATCTCCCGCCCCCGAGGCTGCGCCGAATGCGACACGACATTTCGAGCAGAAGAGCACTCGACCGGCGCGTCTTCGTGCGGCACCGTACAGACGGGGAGCGTATACTGACGTCGGCGTTCTCGGTCCGCGTCCGTGAGTAGGGGACCGGTTCTGCCCCCATCCCTGCCGTGTCTTCTATCGCCTCGCTCATGCACCAGTCGCCTCCTTCCTCCTCGGCTCGGGCCCGCTCCTCAGCCCCCGAGGCCAGCACGCCCACCCCCTCCCCCGAACGGCCCCCTGTCCCATTCCGAGATGGGAGCACGGAGGATGAAGTGGGGCCCGCGGAGGGTGGGGCCGCGCCGCCGGTCCCCTTCGACGGCCCACAGAGCATTTCGGACCTGTTCTCCGCGCAGGTCGCCCGAACGCCCGACGCGATCGCCCTGGAGTTCGAGGACACCGCGCTGTCCTACCGGGTCCTGGAGACGCGGGCCAACCAACTGGCTCATCGCCTTCAGCGAGAGGGAGTGGGGCCGGATCGGCGGGTGGGCATTCTGCTGGAGCGGTCGGTCGAATTTGTCGTCTCGATCCTCGCGATTCTGAAGGCCGGCGGGGCCTACGTGCCCCTGGACCCGTCCTACCCCCGGGGCCGCCTACAAATCATGCTGGAGGAGGCCGGGCCCACCGTCCTCCTCACGCAGGAGTCGCTCTCGGACGTTCTGGACGTCCCGGCGGGATGCACGGTGCTGTCCCTGACGCCCGACGCCCCGCTCTACGATCAGGAGCCCGAGACCGCCCCGCGCGTCGGCACGACCCCGGATCACCTCGCCTATGTGCTGTTCACGTCGGGCTCGACCGGCCGACCGAAGGGGGTCGCGATGCCGCACGGCCCGCTCCTGCACCTGATCAAGTGGCAGGGCCGGCGCTCCGGCCTCGGCGTAGGCGACCGGACCCTCCAGTTTTCTGCGCTGAGCTTCGACGTATCCTTCCAGGAGATCTTCTCGACCTGGTGCTCGGGGGGCACGCTCCTCCTCGCGTCGAACGCACTGCGACACGACGCCCGGGCGCTCCTCCGCCTGCTGGACGACCGGGCGGTCCATCGCCTTTTTCTTCCCTTCGTGGCGCTACAGCACATCGCGGCGGTGGCTCAGGCCGAGGATCTCTACCCGTCCTCCCTCCGGGAGGTCATTACGGCGGGCGAACAGCTCAAGACAGTGCCCTCCCTGCGGTCCTTTTTCCGCCGGCGGCCCGACTGTTCCCTCGACAACCAGTACGGCCCGACGGAGACCCACGTCGTGACGGCCTACCGGCTCCCTGCGAACACGGACGACTGGGCCACGCTCCCATCGATTGGCACCGCCCTCCCGAGCGCACGGACGTATCTCCTCGACGAGGATCGCAGGCCGGTTCCCGCGGGCGAGGCCGGCGAACTGTACATCGGCGGGGAGTGCCTCGCCCGCGGCTACCTGGGCCGCCCCGACCTGACCGCCGAGCGGTTCCTGCCCGACCCCTTCCGCGACGTGACCGGCGCGCGAATGTACCACACCGGCGACCTCGCCCGAGCCCACCCCGACGGGACACTCGAATTTCTCGGCCGGGCCGATCATCAGGTCAAGGTGCGCGGCTACCGGGTCGAGCTCGGCGAGATTGAAGCCCTCCTCAACGGACACGAGCAGGTCCGGGAAGCCGTCGTCGTGGCCCCCCACCGAGGGGACACGGGCCATCAGACGCTCGTGGCCCACGTCGTTCCACGGCCGGGCGGGGCGGTGGACGGATCGGCGCTCCGGGCTCACCTCCAGGCCCAGCTCCCGGACTACATGGTCCCGGCCGCCTTTGTGGAACGGGAGGCGTTTCCGCTCACGCCGAGCGGGAAGGTCGACCGAAAGGCCCTGTCCCGACTCGGGGTGCCGTCCGCCCCGGCGGCCCGGGGGCCCGTCGCCCCTCCGCGCACCGAGATGGAGCGGAGGCTGGTATCCCTTTGGGAAGAGGCGCTGGACGTGGAGCCCGTCGGCGTCACCGACGACTTTTTCGGCCTCGGCGGCCACTCGATTATGGCGGCGGAAATGCTCGTCGAGCTGAGTGCCCTTCTCGACCGGGAGCTGCCGCTTTCGCTGCTGGCCGATACCCCGACCGTCGAGGCCCTGGCCCAGAAATTAGAGCGAGACGATATCGCGGACAGCTGGTCCCCTCTCGTCCCGATTCGGCCCACAGGCTCCCAGCCGCCGCTCTTCTGCGTCCACGGCGGGGGAATGAACGTCCTCCGCTTCCGCTCCCTGGCCCAGCACCTCGACCCCGACCAGCCGGTCTACGGCCTGCAGTGGGCCGGGCTCGACGGACGTCGGGTCAGCGACCGCATTGAGGACGTCGCCGAGACGTACCTCGCAAGCATCCGTGCGGTGCAGCCAGAGGGGCCCTACCGCCTGGCCGGGCACTGCTACGGGGGGCTCGTGGCCTACGAGATCGCTCAGCGCCTCCGCCGCGAGGGGCAGACCGTCGAGCTGCTCGTGATGTTCGACGCCCCGAACATGATGAGTACAGACGTCGCCCCCCTGTCTCGGAACGACGCGTCCCGGGACGCGCTCTCACACAACCTCTCCTCCGCCCGGAAACTGGTCCGCTGGGTCCGACGCCGCCTCGCCCTGCGCACCCGACTCCGTGCCTGGAGCACACTGTTTGCGGCGCGGCCGGTGCCCCGTGAGATGCAGCCGGCCACGCGCCGGATCCTCGAACGCTCCGTCCTCATCCGATACATCAACGCGCTCGCTCTTCTCCTGGGTCGCAGAGTTCCCGTGGCGGGGCGCCCCAACTACGCCGTCAGCACGATGGAGCGGGCGATCGGCAGGTACCGACCCGCCCCCTACGACGGCGAGCTCGTCCTCGTCCACTCCGGAACGGACGTCGGAGGCTATCCCGAGCGGCGCTTTACCGACGGCATGCTCGGCTGGGCGTCTGCCCCCGTCGGGGCAATCCGGCACCTCAGGGTCGAGGCGGATCACACCGGCATCATCGACCACCCGGAGACGGCCGAGGCCCTCCGGGAACAGCTCGACGCCCTCGATCCAACCGCTCCCCATCGTCGGTAGCGTCCTCGGGGCGCGGGCCGGTCAGGCATCCCGCTCTCGCAGTTGGTCGTGCACGGCTCGCCACTCGGCCGGCGGGTCGGCCTCAAAGTGCAGGGACTCCCCCGTCGTGGGATGGGTGAACCCGAGACGGTAGGCATGCAGGGCCGGATGCGGCATCGTGTCGAAGACCCGGTCAAAGAACGACTGTCGCTCTCCCTCCTGCGGGCCGTAGCGGATTGCCTGTCCGCCGTACTTTGGATCCCCGACGATCGGATGGTGGCGATGGCTGGTGTGGACCCGGATCTGGTGGGTGCGTCCGGTCTCGAGCCGAAACGTCACGACCGACGTGTGGGCGTGATGCTCCACGGTTTCGTAGTGGGTCACCGCGCTCTTGCCGTCCGTCTCCGGCACCACGGCCATGCGCTGACGGTGGTGCGGATCCCGCCCGATGGCCCCGCGAATCGTGCCGCTGGGCGGATCGAGGTGGCCCCAGACCAGGGCGCGGTAGCGGCGGTCCACGGTGTGAGCCTTGAACTGCTCGGCGAGCGGCTGATGGGCGCGGTCGCGCTTGGCCACCACGAGGAGGCCGGAGGTGCCCTTGTCCAGGCGGTGGACGATGCCGGGCCGCACGATCGGGTGGTCGGGCGAGTCGGGCAGGGCGTTGACCATCGACAGGCCCACCTGCTCGTCGCTCGCGGCGGCAGGGTCGTCGTCGGCCGCGACGGCCTCGCCGTCTACGTGGTGCAGAAGCGCGTGCACCAGCGTGCCGGACCGATGTCCGGGCGCCGGGTGCACCACCATGCCGGCGGGCTTGTTCACCACGAGCAGATCCCCGTCCTCGTACACGATGTCGAGGGGAATGGCCTCGGCCTCGGCCGCCATGGGGGGCTTCCGGATGAGGCGAAAGACGATCTCGTCGCCCGGCTGCACGCCGTAGGACTTCTGCACCGCCTCGCCGTTCACCCGGACGTGACCCTTCTTGATCGAGCGCTGGATCTTGGTCCGGGAGGCCTGCGGGTAGAAACGGGTGAGGTACTTGTCGATCCGAGGCTCTCCCGTCTGAGACGGCGGCACCCCCACCTCCACGACGCTTCCCTCCCGGGTCACGTCGGCGTCGTAGTCGGTCGGGTCGAACGCGTCGGGGGTTGCGGTCATGGCTGCATCGGCGTGGGGTCGAAGGCATCGACGGCGTCGAGCGCGGCCTCGAGGTCGGCCTCGTTGTTGTAGTACGACGGGGCGAAGCGCACCTTCCGGTTTCGCAGGGCCGCCGTGACGCCGTGGCCCTGCAGGTGCTCGTAGAGCGCCTCCGGCGCAGTGGGCGCGACGGTCACGATGCCGCTCGCGTGGGCCGGGTCGCGCCGCCCGTATCGGCGGTACCCCCGCGCGTCGAGGGCGTCCCCGAGGGCCTCCGCCAATTTGAGCAGGCGGTCCTCGCACCACTCCGGCCCCGCCTCCAGGTGCAGCCCGAGGGCGGCGTCGAGCGCGACGACGCCAATGGCGTTCAGCGTACCGGTTCGGAACCGGCGGGCGTCGTCGTGGAAGGTCAGGTCGTAGCGTCCAAGGTTGTCCCAGTCGACGGGCCCGTGGAGCCACCCGGTCGGGGGGCGGAGTCGGTCGCGGAGGGCGTCCCGGCAGTAGACCAACCCGGCGCCCTGGGTGGCCATCAGCCACTTGTGTCCCCCCGCCGCCAGGAAGTCGATGCGGGCCGCCTCGACGTCGAGCCGAAGCGCCCCGAGGCCCTGAATGGCGTCGACGCAGAAGAGGACGTCGTTTGCCTCGCAGAGCGCCCCGATGGCGTCGAGGTCCGCCCGAAACCCCGACAGGAAGTGCACCCACGAGATCGACAGGACGCGCGTCTCGGGCCGGAGCGTGTCCTCAATCGCCGAGAGGGTGTACGCCCCCTCGTCGGTCGGGACGAAATCGACCGAGACGCCTTCGGCCTCGAGGTTCTGAAACGGATAGACGTTCGTGGGGAACGATCCGTCCGGCACCGCGACCCGGTCCCCATCCGACCAGTCGAGGCCCCGCGTCAGCAGGTTCAGCCCGGCGGACGTGTTGGGGACAAACTCCACCTGGGCGGCCCCGGCCCCGAGCACCTGCGCCGCCCGCTCCTTCGCGCGCTGCATGACAGGCTGGAAGGACTCAAAGTTGGCGATGGGGGCATCGCGCTGGGCCCCGTGGCGCTCGGCCAGGTACTCGTCGATCGCGTCGCGAACCCGCGTACTGATCGGGCTCACGGCCGCGTGGTTCAGGTACGTGTGGTGGTCGAGGTGCGGAAAGCAGGAGCGGAGGGTCTCGAGCGTCATGGGGCTCGCGGGCCGACGCGACCGAGCCAACCCGCAACGTGTCCGGTAGCTTGCGAAAGCAGGGTGATGGGTACAGAGACGCCGCTTCGGGGATCCCAGGCCCTCCTCTTCCCAAGACCCCCTCTTCCCAGGTCCAGTCCGAAGAGTCCGGCACCACAGACGTCGCGGCGCAGCGCGGGGCTCAGGCCGCCCCCTGCGCGGTTCCCTCGTCGGCGGCCCCTCATAAAAAAAGCCCGACCGAAGACGGCCGGGCGGGATAACAGCGGTGGGGGAGGGATTCGAACCCCCGGGACCCATTGCGGGCCCTCCGG
>JAZKTD010000433.1:0-2607 GCA_036625705.1 Salinivenus sp. | reverse complement strand
CCTCCGCGTCGATGGCCGTGGCGGGGAGGTCGTAGTGGTCGACGATGTGGTCGCTAATGTAGCGCTCGTCGCACTCGGGAAACTGGTCGAAGGCCCAGGAATAGGTGCGCAGCGGCGCTAGGCCCGGCTCTCCGTTCTCGTGGAGCCACCCGGCCGTCGACGCGACACTCCCGGAGTCCAGCCCGCCGCTCAGCAGCAGGCCGACCGGCGCGGTGCTCCGCAGGCGGGCGCGGACGGCTTTTTTGAACAGCTCGCGGAAGTGCTCGACGTACTCCCGGCGGTCGTCGTAGCGGATTCGATGGGCGGGGTCGAGGTCCCAGTACCGGTCGGTCCGGACCCCCTCCTCGTCCGCGACGAGGACGTGGGCCGGAGGGAGTGCCCGGATGCCCTCGTAGAACGTGTGCGTCTGGTCGTTGAAGTTGGCGGCCAGGTACGCCACCGCCATCTCCTCGTTGAGCCGCGCCGGGACGTCGGAGACGGCGAGGATCTGCTTGACCTCCGTGGCGACGAGGAGCCGGTGGTCCTCGACGCGGTAGTAGAGGGACCGCATGCCCATCGGGTCGCGGGCCGCGAAGAGCCGATCGGCGTCTACGTCCCAGACCGCGAAGGCAAAGTCCCCGAGAAGGTGCGAGGGGCCGTCCGTCCCCCAGCGGCGGTAGGCCGCAAAGATGAGATCGGCGTCGGTCGGGTCCGGGGAGCGGAGGCGGTCCGACAGCGACCGGCGGAGGGCGGAGCGGTTGTCGATCCGGGCGTCGGCGACGAGGACCAGATCGTCCTCGACGAGCGGCTGGGTCTCCCGCGCGTCCTCGGCCGTGATGTCCAGCGCGAGGTGGGCGAGGTGTGCCGTCTCGCCCGTCCACGTCCGGATGCCGTCCGGGCCGCGGTACGCGGCGGCCTCGGTCATTGCCGGCAGCACGTCGGGAGACGGGCGGCGGCCGTCGAAGCGAATGCAGCCACTGATGCCACTCATCGGATGCCACGCATAAGGTGCAGGCGCCGGTCTCCTACGACTCGTCGTCCCGGAGATTGTGCCGCTTGATCATCCGGTACATCGTCGAGCGCCCGATGTCGAGGGCCACGGCGGCGCGGTCGACGTCGCCGTCGAACCGTTCGTAGGCGCGCTTCACGGCCTGCTTTTTCAGTTCCTCCATAGACGGGATCGGCTCCCCGTCGCCGAACGTCATTCCGTCCAGGTTGGGCGTGTCCGAGGAGGGAGAGACGGGTTCTTGGTCGGGGATCCCCCGGCCCGACGTGACCGACTGGGGCCGACGGGACTCCGGGGACGGCCCTGCTTCGCCCGACGACGAGGCGGCCGGGGCGTGGGGGGGCGAGTGCTCGGAGAGCAGCAGATCGGTTCGTTCGAGGGGCGGAGCGGACGCAATGCGGACGGAGCGCTTGACGACGTTCTCGAGCTGCCGAACATTGCCGGGCCAGGAAAAGTCGCGGAGGGCGGACGCGGCGTCCTCGGAGAACGCCTGCTCGGGGGCCGCGTCCCAGCGGGCATGCATCCGCAGGAAATGACGGGCCAGGGGCAGGACGTCGTCCGTGCGCTCACGAAGCGGCGGCAGGAAGATCGGGAGCTCCGCGAGGTCGTGGTACAGGTCGGAACGGACGCCCTCCAGGGGCGACGGGGTGGAGACGATCCCGATGAACTGAACGTCCGCCGAGGGCTCGGGGGGATCCGCGGGGGCCAGGGGCCATGCCTCCATCGCGTGGGCCACGACCTCCTGCGCCTCGTCGGCGAGCTCGTCGACGTGGTCGAGCACCAGGGTGCCGCCCGTCAGATCGCGGAGGGCTGTCGTCGCGCCCGGGGTGCCGGGGCGACTGGGCGCGGGGTCTCGCTCCCCGAGAAACAGTTCGCGGGCCCGCTCCGGCCGCAGGGCCCGGCAGTCGATCTGCATCATCGGAGCGCCCGCCCGGGCGGACTGCGCGTGGATGGCCCGGGCCGTGAGGGACTTCCCCGTGCCCGTCTCGCCGTGGAGCAACACGTTAAGGTCATTTTCGACCGCCACGCCCAGGCGCCGGAGCATCGGCTGCACGGCGTCGGAGGACCCGACGAGCTTCCCTTCGCTCACCGCCCGGGTGTAGACGACGTTGCCGATCTGGGTCTGCCACGGTCGTTTGAGGCTGTTCAGCACCGCCTCCGAGATGGACTCCGCGGTGCTCTGGTCGCGCACGAGGTAGTCTTCCGCCCCGGCCTTCAGGGTCGATTTGGCCATCTGCACGGAGTCGGGGCCGTCGACCAGGAGGATCGAAATCCAGGGCCACCGGTCCTGGATCGACCGCACGATGCTGGTCGGGTACGTGTCGATTGGATCGATGCTCAACACCAGGGTCGAGACGACGCTGCGGTCAGGCCCAATCTCGCCGAGGGAGGAGGGGAGATCGTCCCGGAACAGCACCGAGCCGACCTCCCCGGAGAGACTCGACCGGAGGGCGGCGTGTCGGGACGATTCGGGGGCGACGACGAGAACGGAAGTGGAAGCAAGCTGTGACAGTGTGTCCATCCTGGCGAGTTGGATGTGGGGAGGGGAACTGAAAACGTGTGGGAGGTGAACGCCTGCATCCGGAGAGCAGTCGAACGCGACCGACGGTCCGCCTCACGAA
>JAZKTD010000044.1:0-16447 GCA_036625705.1 Salinivenus sp. | reverse complement strand
GGCCGGCTCGGCGGCGGCCACCAGCACCGACCCGTTCTCGGTACGGAGCTCGACCGTCGTCGCACCCGCCCCGAGGCGAGCCTCGTAGCGCCCGCCCGCCCCCTGCGGACTGAACCGCTCCTCGGTGAGGGCGAGCCCCTGGGTGCGCAGGGCCCCGACGCTGGTCTGGGCGCCGATCTGGGCCGAGGCATCCGGCGGCAGGCGCAGGGTGACGTCCCCGTTGGCCGTGCGGAGGCGAACGGTGCCGTCGGACGGCAGGGACGCCGCCTGCACCTCGAGGTCCCCGTTCTGAATCTCGACGTCGACGGGCCCCCCTGTGCCCCGGAGGGTCACCGGCCCGTCCTCGTGGCGGACGGTGAGGGCCCCGCGAACACCGTCGACCGCGACCGGGCCGCTGGACCGCTCGAGGCGCAGCGCCGCCCCCTGCGGGACGGTGCCCGTCACGTCGACCGCCGCGTAGGCCGCGCCCTCGCTCTCCAGGGTGTAGGTGTAGTTTTCCTCACTGCCCGACTCGGTGATGGTCACGTCCTCGAGCACGCCCCGGGCCGCCTCGGTGTCCTCCCCGCGCCCCCGCCGCACGAAGCGCAGCTCGGCGGTCTCCTGAGCGGCCCCCGTGAGGTCGACGCGACCGCGGAAGCCGTCGATGACGAGGGGGCGGTCGTTGGGGGCCACCGCGCGGGCGACGGTGTCGACCGCCTCGACCGAGCCGAGGCGGAGCACCCCTTCCTCGGTCTGGTCGACGTCGGTCGTGCCGGGCTGCTGGCAGGCGCCGAGCACGGTGGCGGCGAGAAGGGCGAGGAGCGCACAGCGTGGAAGCGGAAGAGGAGACATGGGCAGAACGGAGCGGAGTCAAAGGACGAGCGAACAGGAGAGCGGACAGCGGACCGTCAATCAGTGCAACTCGATGTTTTGAATGAACCGCCGGGCGGCGAAGTACGACCCGAGCCAGCCCAGGAGCATGCCCGCCCCTAAGAGGCCCCCGATCAGGGTCAGCTGCAGGGAGAGCGGCATCGGGCCCTGGTCCATCTGCTGCAGAAAGAGGCGGTACCCGCCCCAGACCATCCCCCCGGCCAGCCCGCCCCCCAGGAGGCCCTGCAGCAGGCCCTCCACCAGGAACGGGCGCCGCACGAACCGGTCGGTCGCGCCCACCAGCTTCATCGTGCGGATGAGCAGGCGGCGGGCGTAGATGGTGAGGCGGATGGTGTTCGCGACGAGGAAGACCGACGCCAGCACGACGATGCCGCCGAGCGCCGCCCCGATGGCACTGATGAGGCGACGGTTCTGGGCGACCTGCACAAGCAGGTCGCGGTTAAAGACGACCTCGTCGACGCTCCGCCACTCCCCGATCGTCGTCGCCATCCGCGACATGCTGTCCGGCGTGGCGTAGGCGGGCGACACCTCGATCCGGACGGAAGCGGGCAGGAACGTCGGGTCCTCGAACAGAGAGGCCTCCTCGCCGAACTCTTCCCGGAAAATGCGGGCGGCCTCCTCGTGGGAGACGTACTCGGTCTGCGCAACGCCGGGAAGGGTCTTGATGCGGGCGTGAAGCGCCTCCTGATCGGCCGCCGAGGCCTCCGACTCAATGAAGACCTCCATCTCGCCCGCCTGTTTCCGCAGCATGTTCGAGATGACCTGGGCCTCGTACCCCACGACCCCGAAGATGCCGATCAGCACGAGCGCCACGGTGATGGCACTCGTGGAGGCAAACGCCGCGAACTTGGCCCGGCCGAGGTTGGCAATTCCCTCGCGGATGAAGTACGGAAGCATGCCGGACGGGCGGTCGTGTCGAGGGGCAGGGCGGGCGCACCGGATCAAGATAGACAGACCGCGCCGGAATGGGAAATCGGCACGCCGCCCCCGGGACGGACCGCGGGTGCGTCCCCTACGTCCCGTTCCCGAAGGCGGCCCCGTCGTCCTGCGAGTCCCGGTCCGGCCCGTTCAGGTCCCCGCCGTACGTGGCGCCCTGCGGGTAGGAGCCCAGCACCTGCAGCTCCAGCGTGATCTCGCGGAGGTGGTCGAGCGCCCGGGCGACGGCCTCGTCTTCTGCGGCCCCGTGGACGTCGATGTAGAAGCGATACCGCCCCGGCCGGCCCACGAGCGGGCGGCTCTCGATCTTCAGGAGGTCGAGGTCCCGCAGGGCAAAGACGGCGAGGCTTTTGAAGAGCGCGCCCGGCACATTGTCCTGAAGCACAAAGGCCACGGAGGTTTTCTCCGCCCCAATCCCGATCGGCGAGGCCTCTTCGGCCTCGGGGGCGATCACCAGAAATCGAGTGAAGTTCTGCTCGTCGTCCTCCAGCCCCTCGGCCAGGACGGTGAGCCCGTACTGCTCGGCGGCCCGTTTGGAGGCGATGGCCGCCACCGTCGGGTCGTCCGCCGCCGCGACCTCGCGGGCCGCCCCCGCGGTGTCGGGCGTGGCCTCGCCCGTGGCGTGGGGCACGTGGGCCCGCAGCCAGGCCCGGCACTGCCCCAGGGCCTGCGCGTGGGAGCGCACTTTCGTGAGCGTCTCCATCGAGGCGCCGGACGGGGCCATAAGATGGTGCCGGATGCGGAGCTGCAGCTCCCCCACAATCGTCACCGCGTGGGTGCGGAGGTGATCGTAGTTCACGCGCACGCTGCCGAAGACGGCGTTCTCGATGGGCACCACGCCCCGGTCGACCTCCCCGGCCTCGACGGCCTCGAAGACGTCCTCGAATGCCGTACAGGGGCGCGTCTCGGGGGCCTCGAACACGTGCTCGACCGCCTCCTCGCTGAAGGCCCCCGGCTCCCCCTGAAACGCAACGACAAGTCCCATGGTGCTCGTGTGGATTGTGGGCGGGGCGTGCTCGAGGCAATCGTGGCCGGCGGGCACAGACTGCGCCCTCCCACGGGCCGGGCGGGCCCGCGTTCCATGACGACGCGTGTGCCCTCCTCCGCCTTCGGGACGGCGAGCGTGAGCCCCGCTTACCGGTCCGACATCTCACCGGGCCCGCGGCCCCTACCGGGTCGCCACGTCGATCACGACCGGCAGGTGGTCCGAGGCCGTGCCCGTGTCGCCGGGCCGCAGGCCGTGGGCCTCGCGCTGCGCCCCGGACAGCGCGGCGGTGTTGAGGACGAACTCGTGCACGACGTCCAGCGCGCTGTCGGTCACGTACGCGTAGTCGAGGCGGCCGGGCGGGAACGAGCTCGTGGAGTCGATCCAGGTGGTGTGCAGGGGGGCGCCGGTCTGCCGCGGCCGGGTGTCGAGGAGCGGTGTCCCGTCCCAGTCCGGCGCCGCCGCGGGGCCGTAGCGGTCGGTGTTCACGATCTCGCCGGTGCGCAGCGTGCGGGGCTGCTGGGCCGCGCCTACGAAGTTCATGTCGCCAACCACCGCGATGGGCGTGTCCGGGGCGACGCCGAAGGGGCCCTCGCCACTCGTGACGCGCCGGAGGAACGCGGCCACCCCGTCGGCGACCTGCTGGCGCTGCGCATTGCGCGAGGGGTCCTCGTCGTCGGCCGCGTAGTTGCAGCAGGGCGGGTGCATGACCACCACAATGAGCCGGCGGCCGAGGGCCGAGCGCGCGTCGAGCAGGAAGGCCCCGCTCTCGTAGTCCTCGTAGCCGGGAATCGTGTGGCTCTCCTCCACCGGGAACCGGCTGCCAAGCACCAGATCCTGTCCCCGCTTGGCCCACGACCAGTCGTTGTCAATGCCGAGCGTTTCCTCCATGACCCGTTCGGTGGTGTCGGCCGTCTGGGCGTAGACCTCCTGGAGGGCGATCACGTCCGGCGCCGTCGCGTCGAGGATGCGGCGGTAGCTCGGCTGGCGCCGGTCCTGGAAGATCGCGCTGATCTCTTCGTCGAAGTTGTTCACGGAGTTCTGGGAGAGAATGCGCACCTCCGACGCCGACGGGCGCTCGACGGACGGCGTCTCCACGGCGGGCAGGGACGTCTCGGAGAGCACGTAGCCGAGCCCGCCGCCGGTGTCCGGCAGCCGGTCGCCCCCGCTGGAGAGGGCGACCCGCAGGCTGTCGCCCGCACGCAGGGCTGATTCGACGGCCCGGGCCGAGCGGTCGAGGGCCACCTCGAAGACATCGGACCGGACGGTGGGCAGCGTGTGCAGGCCCAGGGCCTTATGGCCCACCTCGGTGGTCCCGACCTGTCCCGACCGCTCCCCGAACGTCCACGAGGCCTCCGCGCCGAGGCCCAGCGCCGCCGTGCCGGTCGAGGGGGCGTTGTCGGTGTCGAGGTACAGCGTGATCGCGTTGTCCTCCTGCAGGTTGATCGCCTGGGTCAGCTCGATCCGGAGAAAAAGCCGGTCGGCGCTGTGGGCCACCCAGAGGCGCTCGAGCCCGAGGCCCTCCCCGTCCCCCACGTCGGTGTGGCGGGCCGCCACCTCGTCCCAGTCCGCCCCGACCCCGTCGATGGAAATCCGGGCCGGCTGAGCCTCGTACCCGCCAACCGCCTCGGCGCTCTCCTGGGGCGGAGGGTCGTCCCCGTTCATTCCGCCACAGCCCCCCACACACACAAAGAGAGCGGCGGCGAACAGAACGGACCAGGCAGACCGTGTCATGGGGACAGGGATCGTAGAGGACGAGCAACGAAACTTCGTGCGCTAAATCACATGCACGGGGCGGTGTTCACCGAGTTGCCGGATTTTAACCCACGGCCCGACGCCCCCCCGGCCCGCTATTCCCAACGCTTCTCGTCCCCCGACCCATGCAGACCGTTTGGATTGCCCGACACGCAAACCGACAGGACTTCGCGGACCCGGACTGGGCCGAAACGGCGGACCGCCCGCACGACCCCGGCCTGTCGCCGGACGGCGAGGAGCAGGCCCGGCAGCTCGGGCGTCGCGTCGCGACCCTGGACGTGGGCCGGATCGTCGCCTCCCCCTTCCTCCGCGCGGTCCAGACGGCCCACCGCGTGGCCGAGGCCGCCGACGAGCCGGTCACGCTGGAGCCGGGGCTCAGCGAGTGGTACAACCCCGACTGGTTCGACGCCGCGCCCACGCCCCTGTCCGAATCCACCCTCGCGGACCGCTTCGAGCGCGTCGTCCCCGGCGTCGAGCCCTGCCGCGAGCCCTCCTACCCGGAGTCGAAGCACGAGGCCCTGGCCCGGATCGGGGCCACGGGGCCGTGCCTCGCCGACCGCTTCGACGCCGAGTCGCTGCTCCTCGTGGGCCACGGCATTACGGTGCAGGGCGTGCTCCACGGCCTCATTGGCCGCGACGTCCCCAACCCGGGCTGCCCCCTCGCCAGCCTTACAACAGTCGTGCACCGGGGCGGGGCCTGGCGGATCCGCCGGCGGAACGACACGAGCCACCTCGAAAACGGCGCCCGGGCCGCCGGTCGACTCCAGTAGCGCCACCACGGCGGGACGAGGAGTCCCTGCATTCGTCTGTCTCTTGTTACAGTCCGGAGCGGGACGCCGTCGAACGGCGCGATGCGGTTGCGTCTAACGGCGTCGTTCTCGATGTTCATTTCTGCCCCAAAGCCCTTCTCCTCATCGACTTCGCGTTCGTTCATGCCTTCCGCGATCACGTCCGTCTCGACCGACTCGTTTGTCCGACGCGTCGAGCACCCGGATCACAACATTCTCGACGTGCGCCCGATGGCGGCCTACAACGGATGGCGCCTCAACGGCGCGGCACGGGGCGGGCACGTGCCCGGGGCCCACAGCATTCCCCGGGAGTGGACCCAGTACATGGACTGGGTGGAGGTCCCGGAGGAGAAAGGCCTCGCCCCCGAAGCCCCGATCACCGTCTACGGCCACGGCGCGGAGGACGCGGAGGAGATGGCCGACTACCTCACCCGCCTCGGCTTCGACGACGTCAGCGTCTACGACCGCTTCCAGACGGACTGGGCGGGGGATCCGGATCGTCCCCTGCGTCGCCTCGAGCGCTACCGGCAGCTGGTTCCGCCGGCCTGGGTGCACGCTCTTCTCAGCGGCGAGTCGCCCGAGGGCTACGACGGCGACGGCTACGTCCTCTGTCACGCCCACTTCGACTACCGGGCGGACTACGAGAAGGGGCACCTCCCCGGGGCCGTGCCCCTGAACACGAACCTCCTGGAGTGGCCGGAGACGTGGAACCGCCGCTCCCCGGCCCAGCTGAAGGCAGCGCTCGAGGACCTGGGCATCCGTCACGACACGACGGTCGTCCTCTACGGCCGCTTCTCGCAGCCGACCTACGAACAGAGCCACCCGGCCCACAGTGCCGGGCACCTCGGGGCGATGCGCTGCGCCGCCCTCATGCTGTACGCCGGCGTGGAGGACGTCAAAATCCTGAACGGCGGGGCCAACGCCTGGGAATCGGCCGACTACGCCCTCTCGACCGATCCGGTCTCGCCGACCCCGGTCGACGACTTCGGCGCCGAGGTGCCCGGCCGCCCGCAGTACATGATCGACCTGCCGGAGGCGAAGGCCCTGCTCTCCGCCGACGACGGCGACCTCGTGAGCGTGCGAAGCTGGGCGGAGTTCATCGGCGAGCGCAGCGGGTACCACTACATCGAGCAGAAGGGCCGCATTCCCGGCGCCGTGTTCGGCAACTGCGGGAGCGACGCCTACCACATGGAAAACTACCGCAACTTCGACTACACGACCCGCGAGTTCCCCGAGATTGCCCAGAAGTGGGCCGAGATGGACATCACGCCCGACAAGCACATCGCCTTCTACTGCGGGACCGGCTGGCGCGGCAGCGAGGCGTTCATGAACGCCTACCTGATGGGCTGGCCCAACATCTCGGTCTTCGACGGCGGATGGTACGAGTGGGCCAACCACCCGGACACGCCGACCGCCACGGGCCCGCCCGCCGCCGCGAGCATGCCCCGGTAAGCCCTGCGTCCGTCCCCTCCCTGCGGATTCGCCGGCCGGGGAAAGAATTCGGGGGACCGAGCGTATAGACGGTCCATCGTTCTCCCGGATCGACTGTTCCCTCCTATGCCGGACGATTCGTCCCCGGACGCGCTTCACAAGGCCGCCTTCCTGGGCCCGAAGGGCGAGAACGCCGACGAACTGGAGCGGCTGCTCCTCGAGGTGCTCCGGGACCACGTCTTCTGGCGGCGCAACTTCCACCCCAGCGACCCGCGCCTCATCGACGAGCGCGACAAGCGAACCGAGGCGTTCGACGAGATGTCGGCCCGCCTGCGGGACGAGCTCTCCCAGATCCTGGCCAAGCTGAAGCGGGCGGCGCCCCTCTACTCCCCCCGGCAGGTCGCGCACATCGTGAGCGACCCGTCCCTGCCGGCCCTGGTCGGCTACTTCGCCGGCCTCCTCTACAACCAGAACAACGTGGTGTCGGAGGTCTCGCCGGAGACGGTGCGCGAGGAGCGGGAGTACTTCAAGGGCCTGGCCGAGATGGTGGGCTACCCCTCGTTCCTTCCGGAGACGCTCCCGCCCGACGCTCGCTCGCGGCGCTCGGCCCACAGCTGGGGGCACCTCTGCGGCGGCGGCACCGCGGCGAACCTAGAGGCGCTCTGGATTGCCCGCAACGTGCGGCTCTACCCCCTGGCCGTGCGCCTCGTCGCGGAGCAGACCGACCCGTTCTCGTCGGTGGCCGACCTGGAGGTCACGACCGCCCAGGGCGAGCGGGCCCCGCTGCGCGCCCTCTCGACCTTCCGGCTCTCGAACCTGCCGATCGACGCGATCACGGAGCTGCACCTGCGCATCAAGGCCGCGCTGTCGGAGGGCGACCCGGCCCGGGCCCAGGCCTTCCAGGAGGCCCTCCCGAGCGTCCGGAACGCCGGCCTCGCCGCCTTCCTCCTCCAGTACAACGAGGCCTTCCCCGACGACCCCGCCCGTCTGCCGGTGGTCTTCATCTCGCAGGCCACCCACTACTGCTGGCAGAAGAACATGGACCTGGTGGGCCTGGGCGCCAACGCCCTCGAGCTGGTCCCGGTCGACGACCGCATCCGCCTCGACACCGACGCGCTCCGCGACCGCCTCCGCCAGTGCATCGACGAGCAGCGGCCCGTGCTCGGCGTCGTCTCGATCGTGGGCACCACCGAGGAGGGCGCCATCGACCCGCTCCACGAGATCGAGGCGGTGCGCACCGAGGCCCAGCAAGAGGGGCTCACGCTGTGGCACCACTGCGACGCGGCGTTTGGCGGCTTCTTCGCCTCGATGGTCCCGAAGACCGACGACGGGTCCTTTGCCGACCCGTCGACGCTGGAGGGCGACCTTGTCAACTCCCGAGAGCAGTCGGGACTGCTGCCGGCCGACGACGTCGAGGCCCTCACCCACCTCCCCGACACCGACTCCCTCACGATCGACCCCCACAAGTTCGGGTACGTCCCCTACCCCGCCGGGGCGGTCCTCTTCCGCGACTACCACGTCCGGGACGCCATCGCCTACAAGGCGCCGTACCTCTCGGATCAGGACGACGCGGGCTTCGGGGGCTTCCTCGGGCAGTGGACGCTGGAGGGCTCCCGCCCGGGGGCCGCGGCGGTGAGCTGCTACCTCTCGCAGGAGCTGGTGCCCCTCACGCCCGAGGGCCACGGCCGCTTCATGCGCAACTGCATCGAGGCGAACCAGCAGCTCGTGGACGCCCTCCAGTCCCGCTTCGGGGAGACGACGACCGCGGAGCTCTCGATTCGCGCCTTCCACCCGCCGGAGACGGTCGCGTTTTGCTTCGTCGTGGCGCCGGACCAGGACTTCGACACCCTCAAGGCGCTGAACGAGCTCAACGAGCGCATCTGGCAGCGCATGACCGTCGACGGGCGGGAGGACATCAGCCAGTACTCGTTCCTCCTCTCCCGCACGGAGGTCGACGCGGCCGCCTACGAGCACGTCCTCGACGACATGCTGGCCCCCGGTGTCCTGGCCGACGCCGTCGAGGCGGACGCGTCGGTCACGCTCCTGCGCACCTGCCTCATGAACCCGTTCCAGGCCGACTGGAGCGCCGAGGCGGAGCGCCCCTTCCACGAGCGGGTGGCGGACTTCCTCTACGACATCGCGGTGGACGAGTACCTGGAGCAGGTGCTGCCCCCCATTCCCCCGAGCACCACCGACCGCCGGCCCGTCCTCGTCGTCGAGCAGTCGCCCCGGTCCCGGCAGCCGTCGGGGTTCGCCCGCCACCTGGAGTACGACGAGAAGGTGGTGGCGCACTTCGACGTGCGGGCCTGCAGCGCCGCCGAGGTGCAAAGCGGCGAGGCGGACCGCTACCTGCGGGTCGCCGACGACATCATCGTCCACGTCGACGCCGCGGCCCCCGGCCGGATGCTCGCCCTCCTTCGGCAGATGGGGACCGACGACACGGTGGACCGCGACCGCCTCACGGCCGTGGTGACGGGCAACGCCGCTCCCTCCCCCCTCGCCGACGGGGGAGACCCTCACGGCCTCCCGGTTGCGGAGGTCATCACCGAGGCCGACCTGGTGACCGGGGCGCGCCGCCTCATCATGCAGCTGTCCGCGCGCCACCCGACCGCCCCCGCGGCCTGAGTCCCGGGCCGGACGGTTCCCGCCGACGCCGCATGGGTCGTCGGGGGATGGACGCGGGGACGGATCGTGCCTCCGCTCGCCCCTCCAGGCCTCCATCCCCGCATCCCGACATCGGCGTCGGCGTCACCCGAGAATGCTGTACGAGTACGGCACCGTCACGGGCCGGTCGTGCCGGAGGCGGTCCACCGCGAGGAAATCGGGGTCGAACGGGGCGGGATCGGCCCCGGTGATGAGCCCGGCCAGCCCGCGCCCGACGGCCGGGGCGAGCTTGAAGCCGTGCCCGCTGAACCCGGAGGCGAGGTAGAGGCCCTCGACCTCGGGCACGGACCCGACCAGCGGGTGGGCGTCGGGCGTGACCGTGTAGAGGGCCCCGCACCCGCCCCAGGACACGGCGCGCTCGAAGGCCGGGAGGCGGTCGGTGAGGGCCGATCGGGCGAAGGCCACGAAGTCGTCGCTGACCCCTTCGTCGTAGTGGTCGGGGTCGGGCACGGCCTCGTCGTCGTCGAAGGCCAGCTTGCCGACGCGCACCCAGTCCGACTGCTCGGGCTTCCAGTAGACGCCGTTCATCAGGTCGGCGTACATGGTGGGCCGCCCCTCGACGTCGCCCGGCGGCTCGAAGAAGGCCTGCTCCGGGCGAATCGCCTGCAGGGGATAGTCCAGCCCCATCCCCTCCAGGAGCCGTCCCGCCCAGGGCCCGGCGGTATTGACGACCACGGCGGCCCCGATCGTCGTCCCCGTCTCCGTGCGGACGCCCCGGACCGTGCCCCCCTCCTGGAGAACCGCGTCGACACCCGCTCCGGTGCGGATCGTGGCCCCTACCTCCCGGGCCGCCGCCGCGAGCCCGTGGACGGTTTTGACGGGATTGACGTAGGCGGCCTCCGGCTCCCAGGCCCCAAGGGCGTCGTCGTCGAACCGGGCGTCGGGCTCGGCCGCCCGGAGGGCCGCGGCGTCGAGGATCTGAGTGTCGACCCCGAGCGACCGCTGCAGTTCGACGTTCCGCTCCAGGGCCTCGCGCTGCCCCTCGTTGGCGACGAAGAGCATGCCGGGCTGCCGGAAGCCGATCTCGTGGCCGTAGCGGGTCCGGAAACTCCCGTAGAACTGGAGGCTGGCCCGCGCCATGCGCACGCTGACCTCGTGCGAGTAGTGCTGCCGGAGGATGGCCCCGGACTTGCCGCTCGACCCGGCCCCGAGGGCACTCTTCTCCAGGAGCAACACCTCCCCCGCGTTCCGCTCCGCGAGGTGGAGGGCCGTGCTCGTGCCCATGACGCCGCCGCCGATAATGAGGATGTCGGTCGTCTCGTCCATCGTGATGCGTCGCGTCTGTGGCGGGAAGAACAGGGAGAGGAAACTGCCGCGTTCAGGGGCCATGTACGCGAATGCGACCCCGGCGCGGCCGGTTTCGGGGCGGCCGCCCCGCGGGTGGGCGGGTCACCGCCCGCCGGGCAGGGCGCGGGCGAGGAGGGCGCCGATCACCGGAAACAGGACGAATACGGCGACGCCCCCGATCATGCGCGTCGATCCGGCGTTGGTGATCGCGTAGTTGACGACGATCCCGACCATCACGAGCGAGATGAGGTACCGGACGATCGGGTTCCAGAGCGGCCCGACGTAGAGCCCGGCCCCTCGGTTCACCTCCAGCACGCGGAGCTTCTCGGGCGTGAGGGCCCACCCGATGGCCCCCACAATCGCGAGGGTCGCGAGGGGGAGCCCGAAGTTGCCGAAGACGAAGTCCAGCGTCCCCAGCACCGAGCTCGAGACGGCACTGGGGAGGCCCAGGAGCCAGATCAGGCCGCACACCCCGAACACCGTCGTCTCGCGGCTCCAGCCGGTCTCCTCCGTGAGGGTCGTGGTGCTCACCTCGGCCACGAGGACGGCGGACGTGAACGCCGCAAAGAAGAACCCGACGAAGAAGAGGAGCGCCCACACGCCGCCCCCCGCCATCTGCGGAAAGACCTGCGGCAGCGACACGAACGTCAGGTCCGACCCCGACGCCGGGTCGATGTCGAAGGCGAACACGATCGGGAAGATCGCGAAGGCCGAGAGCAGGCCGACGCTCGAGTTGCCCATGACGGTGAAGACGCCGCCCCCGATCGGGATGTCGTCGTACTCGGGGAGGTAGCTGCCGATGGTGAGGGCCAGGCCCCAGCCGAGGCCCGTCGAGAAGAGAGCCTGCCCGAGCGCCGTGATCCAGGTGTCGCCCCGGGCGAGGGCTCCCCAGTCGACTGCGAAGGTGAAGGCCAGCCCCTTCGCGGCCCCCGGCAGCGTAAGGGCCCGGATCGTGATTGCGACGAGGGCCAGGATGAGGCCCGGCACGGCGTAGACGACGAGCCGCTCGACGCCGCGCCGAATGCCGAGGTACAGAACCCCGGCCACCAGTCCCATGACCAGCGTGTGCATGCCCACCGTGCGCACGGGACTGGCCTGGAACGCGTCCCAGAACGCCGCCGGCGCGAAGCCCTCGGCCGTGAACGTGAATTGGAGCGCGTGCAGGGCGTAGTAGAGGGTCCAGCCGACGACCGCCGAGTAGTACGACATGAGGATGATGTTCACCATCATCACCACCACGCCGAGCCCGACGCCCCACTGGGTGTCGACCATTTTCCGAAAGGCCCCGATCACACCCCGCCCCGCGAACCGGCCGAGCGCCACCTCCGCGATGAGGCCCGGGATTGCGATGGCCACCAGGAGCACGAGGTACGCGAGGATGAACGCCCCGCCGCCCTCCTGGCCCGCGACGTAGGGAAACCGCCAGATATTGCCCGCCCCTACCATCGCCCCCAGCATCGCCATTAGAAAGCCGAACCGGGACCCCCACTGCGCCCGCGACAGCTCCGCGTCTGCCTCCGCCATCGTATCGGACCGCCTGTGTTGAAGACGACGAACAATTCGAACCTATGAACGCAGTGAAGAAACATCGAACCGTCCTCGGGCTCAACGGCGTCCATTGCAGAATCGTACGGATTGCCCGGGGGACCATAGACGAGGTCGCGGGCCGGAGGGCCGGTCCCGACCGGGAGGAGGGCCGACGTCCACGTCGGTCTGGCTGGATTTCGAAAAATGTTCTGACGGAATTGTAACCTGCCCCCGGAGCGTCTAGTACGAGTGTTGTGACTGTTCACAATGGATGCAATGCCGTGGCGGTGTCCTCCCCGACGCCACTTCGATCACGAGGAGCGCAGGTGCTCTCGATCCTGCTTGCCCTCGTCGTGGGCCTGCAGGGGATGCCTCTCCAGTCGATTGTCCAGAGCGTCCAGCACGGAGCGGCCCACCACGAGTGCTCGCACCCGGACGGGGTCTGCCCGATGAATCCGGACGGCCCCTGCCAGTGCAACCACGACGCTCCCTCCACGCCCGACGAGCCCACCCTGCAAAGCTGCAGCACCAGCGGGCCGATCGCGGTTCTTTCCCTCGCCCTCCCGAAGTGGGTGCCCACCGTTGGGACTCCGATCCCGGCTCCCGACTCCGACGCCCCCCTCCGTACGCCCCATCGTCTTGTCCTCTCGTCGCAGCGGATGGGCGACGACGTCTTCCGTCCTCCTCCGGTGCAGGCTGCGCAGCGGCCTGCCTGGACCCTGCAGGCCTCCGGTTCAGCCTGAGGAATTTCCCGCGCGCCCCGGGTCTACCGTGCGGATGGACCATTCTTTGGAGGACAACTATGACGGACGTACGCATTCCCTGTATCTTCGCTGCCCTTTTCCTCTCTGCACTGCCCCTCGTGGGGCCGGCCCACGCCCAATCCACGGGGGCGATCACCGGCCGCGTCGTCCACGCGGAGGCCGGCCGCCCGCTCCCCGGCGTGAACGTGGTGGTGGACGGCACCGGTCGGGGGGCGAGCACCGGGCCGGAGGGCCGGTTTGTCGTCGACGGGCTCGACGCCGGCACCTACACGCTTCGGGCGCAGTTCGTCGGCTTCACCCCAGAGTCGCGAGCGATCGAGGTGCCCGCCGGCGGCACCGTTCAGGTTCGGTTTGCACTGTCGCCGCGCACCGTTGGGCTCGACGCGATCGAGGTAACGGCCCGCCAGGTCCGCGAGGCGGGCGAACAGATTCAGAAGACCAAAATTCAGGAGGCCAACCCCCGGGACGCGGGCGAGGTCCTGCGCACGATGCCCGGCCTCGACGCGACGCGGCGCGGCCCGGTCGGCCTCGACCCGGTCGTGCGCGGCCTGCGCGGAACGCAGGTCGGCGTGTTCGTCGACGGGATGCGCACCTTCCCGGCCGGACCGGCGCGCATGGACTCGCCGCTGAGCCACACCGGCCCCTCGACGATGCAGAGCATCGAGGCCGCGAAGGGCCCCTACGCGCTCACCTGGGGCGGCGGCCAGCTCAGCGCCATCCGGGTCGAAACGAACGGTCTCTTTGACGTCCCGCGGGGCGAGCCGATGGGCGGCCAGTTGCGGACCGGTTACGACAGCAACTTCGGGGCCTACGACGTGGCGACCTCGGCCCGCGGCCGCCGCGGCAACCTCGCCTACCGCCTCGACGCTGAGTACCGAGAGGGCGACGACTACGAGGCCGGCGACGGGCGGACGGTGCCCGCGGACTTTCTGAACCGCGAGCTCCGGGCCAAGGTCGGCTACGAGCTCGGCGACAATCAGCGCCTGACCGCCGGCGGCGGCTACCAGCGGCAGGACGACGTGGACTACCCGGGCCGCCTGCTCAACGCGGAATTCTTTAAAAGCGGCCGCGGACGCCTCGGCTACGAGTACACCTCGGGCCAGGGGCTCGTGCGCTCGGTGACGGCAAAGGCCTACGGCTACCAGACCCTCCACACGATGAACAACCGGGGCAAGGTCACCTTCGCCTCCGAGGACTTTCCCGGCCCGCCCCTGCGCGTGGCCGTCAACGCCGACATCACGACGGTCGGGGGGCGCGTGGCAACCGAACTGGCGCCGGCCCCGGACCTGCAGGTCACGGTGGGGGCCGACGGCTACCGCGCCTACCGGGACGCCGAGCGGCCCTTTCGGGTCGTGATGAACGGCCAGCCGGTGGTGCCTCCGTTCTACGAGAGCGACCAGATCTGGCCGGGCGTCTCCATCGCCGACGTGGGGGCCTTCACGCAGGTCACCCGCCTGTTCGGGACGGTCGAGGCGACCGGCACGGTGCGCGCGGACCTCGTCTGGGCCGGGGCCGACGAGACACAGGTGAGCGACGTCTACCTCGACATCGCCGAGCCCGGCGCCGGGGCCCTCGCCCCGGAGGCGCTCAACCAGCAGGAGCTCAACCTGAGCGGCGCGCTGATGCTCACGGCCCCGCTCACAGAGGTGTGGTCGCTGTCGGTCGGGGGCGGGACGGCCGTGCGCACCGCCGGCGCGCTGGAGCGCTTCGCCGACCGCTTCCCGTCGAACAAGGCGCAGACGAGCGCCGAGTTCATCGGGAACCCGCGCCTGGAGCCGGAGCGATCCTGGCAGGCCGACCTCGAGGTGGACGCGCGCTACGACCGGGCCGCCGTGAGGGTGAGCGGCTTTGCGCGGCGCCTCTCCAACTACATCACACTGACGGACGCCCCGGACGTCGAGCCCATGCTGCCGCTCCCGATCTTCGCCGAGGGTCCGTTCCGCTACAGCAACGGCACGGCCACCTTCTACGGCGGCGAGGCGTCGGCGTCGGTCGCGCTGCGGCCGTCGCTCACCGTCAGCGCGAGCGGGAGCTACCTCTGGGGGCAAAACCGGAAAACCGGCCAGCCGGCGCTGGGCGTTGCGCCGCTGCGGGGAAACCTCGGGGTGCGGGTCGAGCCCCCGCAGGGCCGCTTCTACGTCGAGGGCACCCTCCGCGCCGCCGCCGAGCAGGACCGCGTGGCCACGGTGCTCGGGGAGACGCCGACCGAGGGCGCCGTCACCCTCGACGTCAAGGGCGGCGTCGAGATGGGCGGCGGCGTGTCGGTCGAAGGGGGCGTGACGAACCTCACTGACGCCGACTACACCAATCACCTGAACGCGAAAAACCCCTACTCCGGCACGCCGATCCCGGAGCCCGGACGCGTGCTCTTCCTGGGGGCCACGTACAGATTCTAAGGGCTCGCGTCCCTCCGAGGCTCCGGAGGCGGGGCCGGGCCGCGTCTTCACGACGGACCTGACGGTTCGCTTCTGAGGCCTGCAGCCCCCTTCTCGTTCCTGAATCCGCCATTTTCATGACTTCGTCCTTTTACGTACCATGAAGAAGACACTCATCCGCGTGCTCCTTGGGGCCGGCCTTTTGTCCGGAATCGGTCTCCTCGTCGTCGGCTACTTCTTGATCACCCCCAGCACCTACGAGGTGAAGGGACGGGTCGCCGGCATCGACGACGGGGGGACGACGCTCGTCGTCGAACACGAGGAGATCCCCGGCTACATGCCGCCGATGATTATGCCGCTTCCGGTGGCGGACCCGAGCATGACGGCGTCTCTGCAGCCGGACGACGCCATTGAGTTCACCCTCACCGTATCCGGCGACAGCACGTGGATCTCCTCGATCGGCTCCCTTCCGGACACGGCCGTGGCCCGCAACCCCGCCCATACCACCCAGTCGCTGCCGTCCTCGGCGTCGTTAAACGAGGGGCCCCGACCACTGGAGGAGGGCGATGCGGTGCCCGCCGACCTCACGCTCGTGGACCACAGCGGCGAACCGATTCGAATGGCGGACTTCCGGGGACAGGCGGTGGCCCTGACCTTTATCTACACAAGCTGCCCGCTGCCCGACTACTGCCCGCTGATGTCGAGGCGGTTTGCTACTCTCCAGCCGAGGCTGCGGGACCGGTTCGGGGACCGGGCCCACCTGTTGTCCATCAGCTTCGACCCGGCCACCGACACGCCGGCGGTCCTTCGCGACTACGCCGCCGACTACACCGACCGGCTCGACACGTGGACCTTTGCCACCGGCGACACGAGCCAGGTGACCCGGGCGACGCGCCTCTTCCGGGTCTATACCGAGCCCGAGGAAGGCGAGATCGTCCACAATCTGGTCACGGCCGTCGTGGGGCCGGACGGAACCGTGCGGCGCCTCTTTCGGGACAATGAGTGGACCCCGGAGGATGTGATGCGGACGGTGGACCGCGTCCTGTAGCCGCTCCACCGGGGATT
>JAZKTD010000043.1:0-16670 GCA_036625705.1 Salinivenus sp. | reverse complement strand
GCCGTGAGGCTCCGGCTCTGAAGTGGCGGTCCCTCGTCGTTCTCGTAGCGGACGCGCCAGGTCCCGTCGCCTGCCCGATCTACCACCAGGAGCGACGGGGCGTGCGAAATGATGAGCTCGTCTACCGCGTCGCCGTCTACGTCGGCGGCCGTCATCGACCCGAGATCGGTGTAGGTCCCGGCTACCGGGAGCCGATAGGCCCGAGCATACTGGTCGTCGCCGGTGGCCTTCCAGATCGAGTACGTAGAGATCGGAGGCGCGAACTCGCCGTTGTCCAGGGTCCCGCGGAAGTAGGTTGTCATCGTGGCGAATTCCGTCTCCTCCCCCGGCACGAAATTCCCCTTCGCAAACCGGTTGCCGGCATCGACGCGGGCCGTCTCCCGTGTCCAGACCACCGACAGCTCGTCGTCGCCGGTCGACTCGTAGAGGACGAGGTCGCCGTCCCGGTCGCCGGCGAGAAGATCGCCTTGACCGTCGGCGTCAAAGTCGCCGGCGAGAAGTTTCGGGGTGTCGAACGCGTTGCCCAGCGCCGAGTCCCGACCGGCCGTCTCGGTCGGGTTCCGAAGCGTAAACGACTGCGCAAAACCATTCGGAGTCCGTTCGAACCCGATGATCTCCCGGGACGACGTCGCCAGCACTTCGCCCTGACCGTCGTCGTCGAGGTCGGCGAGGGCCGCTCCGTTTGCGACGGACGACAGAGACGTGTTGGCCCCGATTGTATCGGCGAAGACGAGAGAGTCCGGAAACGACGTGGGCGTCGGCTGCTCGAGGAGAAGCGTTCCCCCCCGCACCTGAAGGAGGAGCTCCTGCCGCCCATTCTGGTCCGTATCGCCAGTGGCACGAGGAAAAAGACGGGCCCGCAGGGAGTCGGCCAGGGCGAATCCCTGCCCCGTCCACTCGTAGGTGCGGAGCGAGTCGGTGACCCCACCGTTTGCGGACCGGTTGAGGACGAGCTCGGGGAGGCCGTCCGCGTCGAAATCGGGCGCGGTCGGCAGCAGTTTTCCCCGCGGCACGTCGGTGACGGTGCGGCGAAAGAGTGCGGAGTTTTCTCGATCGGGGGGAATCGACAGCGTCGTGTCGAGGGTCGTCTGCAGGCCGCTGGCGTTCTCGGCGGTGACCCGGACGGCCGCCGTTCCACCGCGGCCCGTCTGCTCGGGCCAGGTTAGGCCGTGACGCCGGGCCACCCGCTCGCTTTGGACGGTCGTCTCGGTCCCGCGAAGCTGGATCTGTGTCGTCAGTCGCGTCCGGTCATCCGTCTCCAGATCCCCCACGATTCCGTTCTCGCCCTCCACGCGGCCGCTGCCAAGAACGCGAACGCTGAGGCTGGGGGCCGTGCGGTCCACGATGACCCGACGCCGATCCTCGATGGTCCGTCCGTCCTGGAGGGTTGTGACGAGACGAAGCGTGTACTCGCCCGCGTCGAGGCTCGAAATGTCCCATTGCGCCAGGGTATCGCGTAGTGCCTGTCTCGGGGTCGGGGCGCGGAGCTGGATCCAGGGATCCGTTCGCGTATCGAAGTTGCGGGTGCCGCGGGCGTAGTACACGGCGAAGTGGCGGAAGCTCGGGTCCACCGCCGTGCCCACGACGGGAACGGAGGTGCGTTCGTGAAAGCCCTGGTTGTGATCGGGACGCAGAATCTGAGTCGTGGCCGGATAGGCCCGGCCGAGGGCCGCCGACATGTTCAGCAGACCCGCGCCGGTCGTGTGGTCCCAGTTTTCGTCTGCGAGGTCTTCGGCGGTCCCCGTGAGCACGCTCCGGACGGAGGCCGGTGAAAGGGTCGAATCGACCGATCGAAGGAGCGCGGCGGCCCCGGCCACCTGTGGGGCCGAGAACGACGATCCGGTGTAGGACTGGTACAGCTCCTCGCGGGTGGGGTCGTCCCCCGCCTGTACGACGCTGGAGGGGAAGTTCGTGGTGTAGACGTTGGATCCAGGTGCTCCAATGTCGACACCGATGCCAAATTGGCTCCGGTTGAAGGTCGGGAGGCCCTCCCCATCCTCCGCGAGCCAGAGCACCGACAGCACCTGGGGGTAGTCCGAGGGATAGTGCGGGTCGTCGGTCAATTCGTTGCCGGCAGACGCCACGACGATCGTGCCCTGCCGGGTGGCATACTCGATGGCGTCCCGGATCACGGGCACCGAGCGAGTACGACCGAACGAGAGGTTGAGGACGTCGATCCCCATCGACGCCCCGTAGACGATTGCCGCGGCGATGTCGTCGGACTGGCCGAACCCGTCGCCGCCGAATGCCCGGAGAGCCACGAGGCGAGTGTCCGGGGCGACGCCGTTGACGCCGGCCATTCGTCCCTCCAGAGATGCCCCGGCCACCCCGGCTACCGCCGTTCCGTGCCCGCTCCCTCCCATGGTCGGGTCGGCCGAGGGATCGGGATCCCGCGTCTGGAACTCGCCCTCCTGGATCGGGGAGGCGCGATCGACGAAGTCGTAGCCAACGACGTCGTCCACGAAGCCATTTCCGTCGTCGTCCACCCCGTTGAGATCTTCGGGATCGAGACGACCATTGTTGTTGAGGTCCTCCGGGGGGTTTGTCCAGAACTGCGTGCGGAGATCCGGATGGTCGAGGTAAAAGCCCGTGTCGACAATCCCAATCTCGACGGTGGGGTCGCCCCTCGTTACGGACCACGCGCTGCGGGCCCCCACCACGTCGAGGTGATCCAGGCTGTCGGCCAGCGCATTCTCGGAGGTGCGATGCGGGGACGCCCCCGTCGATCCCTCCTCCACCTGGAATCGATAATTTGGATGGGCGTACTGGACGCCCGCCTGTCGGCCCCAGCGGTCGACTAAACGGCGGAGGGCCGTCGAGTCGCGAACGCGAAGCGTGTAGGCACGCGGTCCCGGTGTGGATTTCGTGCGCGACGGGCTGACGGTCACCGTTGGGGTGGTGGCCTCAACCCCTTCGAACAAGGAGTCCGGGCGGGATTTCGACCGGGTGCCGGACGCGTTGAGTGCCGTTTCGAGCGCAGCGGGAACCTCAGGAGACACCCCGACGACAAATTCGACCGAGGGCTGGGATTGAGCACGACAAAGGGTAGCAGTGCTGACCACCAGGGCCACTGTCATCCCTATGAGTTTAAAAGTTAGTTTCATTGCAATAACAGCAACAAATCCCGCTAGGGCTCAATAATCTTCAGCTCTTTGTCCGCACGGTTGAGATTTCGGCAGCCATCGGGCTCCAGGACAACGATGTCCTCGATGCGCACGCCAAACTCCTCTTCCGGAACGTACACGCCCGGTTCTATCGTCACGCAGGCGCCGGCCGGGAGCGTTTCGTCGACCGAATGGGACACCCGCGGCCACTCGTGGACCTCAAGGCCGATGCCGTGGCCGAGACCGTGGGCAAAGTACTCCCCCATGCCGGCGTCTTCGATGTAGCTGCGGGCCGTCGCGTCGAGCTCCTTCCCCGTGATGCCCGACCGGGCAGCGTCCAGTGCACACTGCTGGGCCTCCCGCACGACACGGTACCCCTCGACGGCTTCCTCCCGTGGCTCACCGATGGCCACGGTGCGAGTCATGTCCGAGGCGTACCCTTCCAGCATCGCGCCCATGTCCAGCACCACCATGTCCCCTACCTGGAGCCGGCGATCCGTGGGGCGGGCGTGCGGGCGGGCCGCGTTAGGGCCGGAGGCCACGATTGGATCGAACGCCATCGCTTCGGCCCCTCGGCGGAGGTGCCCGTACGTGATCTCAGCGGCAATCTCTCGCTCCGTGCGGCCAGGACGGAGGCCCTCCAGAACCTCCGCAAAAAGCTCTTCCGTGAGAGCCTGTGCGGCGCGAATACGCTCGATTTCGGTCTCGTCTTTGGTGCCGACCAGAGACGTCAGCACCCCCGACCTCGGGAGCCAGTCCACGGCGGAAGCGTTTTCCTCAATCTGGTGGTACGCGGCGAGCGTAACGTCGTCGGCCTGGATCACGACGCGTCCGAGGTCTTCGACAAAGCCCTCGTCGAGCAGGCCTTCGAGGAGTCCGTTCGACGCAATGAGTACGTCGGCGCCCTCCACTTCCTGCCGCGCCTGTTCCGTGTAGCGGCCATCCGTCACAAAGGTCGCGGTGTCCTCGGTCACCAGAAGGAGTCCGTTGGAGCCGGTAAACCCGCAGGCCCACCGAATATTCGGCAGTGACGAGAGCAGAAGCCCGTTCGCGTTGAAGTCGTTTAGACGCCGCCGAACCTGGGAGAGACGATCGGCCATGTCGTGGGGAGTGATACAGAGTGAAGGAGCGCGCGGCGACGGCCCAGTGACCGTGCACAGCTACCCCGACAGGCTTGACAAGTGCGCGGGTGTCACGTTTGCTGCGGTGGCTCTCCCCGCAGCCGATGGGAATGACACCACTGGCCGCCGGTGAAGCAGTTGTCGACCGCGTTCCGGAATCTGCGATTTGTCGATAGAGCTGTGCACGCCCACTAGTCTCCTCGGTTGGAGCCGCTGGAGTAGTAGTTGGGCGACTCCTGCGTGATCTCGACGTCGTGCGGGTGGCTCTCACGAATTCCCGCGGCCGTCGTGCGCACGAACTGCCCCTTCTCGTAGAGCTGCTGGACACTCTCGCAGCCGCAATATCCCATGGCTGCCCGCAACCCGCCCGACATCTGGTGGATGACCTCGCTCAGGGTTCCGCTGTAGGGAACGCGGCCCTCAACGCCTTCCGGCACGAGCTTTTCCAGCTCGTCCTCGGCGTCCTGGAAATACCGATCCTTGCTGCCGGCTCCCATCGCGCCCACCGAGCCCATACCGCGGTAGGACTTGTACTTCCGCCCTTCGTAGATGATGGTTTCGCCCGGGCTCTCCTCCACACTCGCAAAAAGGCCCCCAATCATCACCGCACTGGCCCCGGCCGCGAGCGCCTTCGGAATGTCGCCCGTCTGTTTGATGCCGCCGTCGGCGATTATGGGAATGCCTTCCGGCTGCGCCACCTCGGCGCACTCCATGATGGCGGTGAGCTGCGGAACGCCGACCCCCGCCACGACGCGCGTCGTGCAGATGGACCCGGGGCCAATCCCGACCTTGACGCAGTCCACCCCGGCCTCAATTAAATCACGGGTTCCCTCGGCGGTGCCGACGTTGCCGGCCACCACCTCCACCTCATCCTCAAACCGAGACGTGACTTCGTCGACGGTCTCAAGGACGCCCTCGGCGTGCCCGTGCGCCGTGTCGACGACGACAAAGTCCACGCCTACCTCCACGAGGGCCGATACGCGGTCGATCACGTCCGGGGTAACCCCGACGGCCGCCCCTACGCGGAGACGACCGTGTTCGTCTTTGCAGGCGTCCGGATGCTTGCGGCGTTTGCGAATGTCTTTGAAAGTGATGAGGCCCTTAAGGAAGTTCTCTTCGTCGACCACCGGGAGCTTTTCGATCTTGTGTTTCTGCAGAATCCGGACCGCTTCGTCGAGCGTCGTGCCGACGGGCACCGTCACCAGATCCTCCTGCGTCATCATCTCCCGGATGGGCGTGTCGCCCTCCAGCTCGAAGCGAACGTCCCGGTTTGTGACGATGCCGACGAGCTTGTCGGACTCGTTGACTACGGGGATGCCGCCGATCGAGTAGTGGCTCATCTTGTCCCGCGCGTCTGAGACCGTATCGTGCGGCGAGATGGTGATGGGATCCAGGATCATGCCGTTCTCCGAGCGCTTGACCCGCCGCACCTCCGCGGCCTGCTGCTCGATCGACATGTTTTTGTGGAGAACGCCCACCCCCCCCTCCCGTGCCATCGCGATCGCGAGATCCGCCTCGGTTACCGTGTCCATGGCCGCCGAGAGAATCGGAACCTTCAGCTCGATGTCCGGCGTGAGCCAGGAGGAGGTTTCTACCTCACGAGGCATGACCGACGATCGGCCCGGAACGAGTAAGACGTCGTCGTAGGTAAGGCCCTGCGCCTTGATTTTTCGATCCATCGCCGACTTCAGAACGCCGTCGGTTGCCGGTTGGGGCGTCTGCATAAGTTAAGCGTCTTGTTCGAGATCAACACGTTCACGAAGGTCGCGGACTTCCTCGTAGGTAAGACGACGCCATTCTCCGCGCTGAAGGCGTCCGGTGGTAAGGTTCCCGTACTTGGCCCGCTCGAGCTGCACGATGTCGTGGTCGAGCGACTCCATCATTCGTCGAATCTGCCGGTTCCGGCCCTCGTGGAGCTCGAGGGCAATGTCGGTTTTGGTGTTCGGGTCCAGGTACGCAACCTGGTCCGCCGACGCGGGCCCGTCCTCGAGCTCCACCCCCCGACGGAGCGCGTCGACCTGATGGGGCTTGACGGGCTTCTGGGTTCGCACGTAGTAGATCTTCGAGACCTCATATCGGGGATGCATCAGCCGATGCGCAAGGTCCCCGTCGTTTGTAATGATCAGCACTCCCGTCGTATTGCGGTCCAGTCGACCCACCGGAAAGAGGCCAGACGGATTCTCGTCCGGAACCCCCACGACGTCGAGGACCGTTTGTCGGTCCTTCTGATCCTCGGTGGTGCTGATCGTGTCCTTGGGCTTGTTCAGCAAAATGTGCTCGAGGGCCCGGAGGGAGAGTTCCTCCCCGTCCACCGTCACGGTCTGCCCCTCTCGAACACGCGTGCCGTGCTCCGTCACGGTCTCGCCGTCCACTTTGACGCGACCGGCCTCTACGAGATCGTCGGCGTCCCGGCGGGAGCAATAGCCCGTGTGCGCGATGTACTTGTTGATGCGCATGCCCGCCGACTCTGCACGATCGCTGTTAGAACTCATAGAGCAAGGGTACTGGTCGGTATGATTGGTGCAACAACTCGTGTCCGTGGGGAAATGGTTCTCGGTGACCGGGCGTCACGAGGCATTGTCATCGGCCCCGGGCTCGTCCGTGGCGCGTCCCTCCGCGGCATCCTCTGCTGGTGACTCCTCCGCGGCCTCGTGCAGCGTGTCGACCGACACCTCCTCCTCGGCGTCGAGCTGCAGAAGCTTGGCCCGTTCTTCGTCGAAGGCCGGATCGTCTAGGAGTTCTTCGACCTCCCGGAGCGTGGGGAGATCTTCGAGATCCTTCAGGCCAAACTGCTCAAGAAATCGAGGCGTGGTTTCGTAGAGAAGCGGGCGGCCCAGCGAGTCGGCCCGTCCCTGCACGTCGACGAGCTCCATCTCGAGCAACTTGCGGATGGCGTAGTCGGAGTTGACGCCCCGAATGAAGTCCACCTCCGGGCGGGTTACCGGCTGCCGGTAGGCAACAACCGCCAGCGTCTCCATCAAGGACCGAGACAGGCTTTTCTCCTGCTCCCCGAGAAAGAGGGTTTTTACGAACGGAGACAGCGGCGACCGCGTGGCCATCCGGTAGCCCTCCCCCCACTCGTGAATCTCAAGGGCCCGGTCCGAGGCCTCGTACTCGTCGCTCAGCCGCTGGACCGCCGACCGCACCTCCTCCTCGGACACCTCCGCGTTGCCGGTGACCTCGCCGACGATCTCGGCAATCCGTGCGGCGGGGACCGGTTCATCGGACGCAAAGATAATGGCCTCGGCGGCCTCCTCCAGCGTGTGGTCTATAGTCGGGGCACGGTTGGGCGACGATTCCTCTGGGTCCGTGTCCCGTTCTGGTTCAGCAGGTGTCATCTACTTGCAATAACGGCAATTGGAAAGGGAAGACGCTCAGTCCTGTACGGCCCCGTCGCCCGACGGCGCCGACAGCTCGTCGAAGGCGGGATCCTCCGGATGCAGGGGCTGCTCCTCCCGCTCCGCCAGGTGAAAGTCGCCCGCCGTGTCGTCGAGCTCAATGCGCAGGTAGTGCTGACGGGCCAGCTCCAGCACCGCCAGAAACGTCGCGATCACGAACCCCTTCGAGCGAGTTCGGATGAGGGCACGGAACGACACTCGTGTGGTGTCCGAGAGCCGGTTCAGCACGTATTCCTGCTGGTTCTCTACCGAGTGCTCGAGGGGTTCAACCTCATGGACGGGGTCGGTGTCCTCTTCCCCCGATTCGTCGAGCATCTCGCCGAGCGCCTCCACGAGGTCGTAGACCGAGGCATCCACTTCGACGTCGTGGTCCTCCTGCACGTTCTCTCGCTGTGAGGACGCATCTCCCCGCGTGAAGTGCTCGCGCCGATGCTCGCGCCGGGTGGAGAGCTGGTCGGCGGCTTCCTTGAAACGAACGTACTCCAAAAGCCGCTCGACGAGTTCGCGCCGGGGATCCACGGCCTCTCCCTCCTCGTCCGTCTCGGTGGACGGAAGCAACATCTGGGCCTTGATGTTGATAAGCAGCGCCGCCATGTAGATGAAGTCGCCGACGCCATCCAAATCAATCTCCTCGAGCACCCGGACGTAGGCGAGGTATTCGTCCGCGATCCGGGCGATAGGGATGTCGTACACATCGACCTCGTCCCGCTTGATAAAAAACAGGAGGAGGTCCATCGGGCCCTCAAACTGCTGGAGTTCGACGCGGTACATGTCGGCACGGCCGGTTCAGGGAGAGGCAGTCAACGAGCGCGGCGGATCGCGGCGCGCTACGCGTCGTCATCGGGGTATCCGTCCGGGTGCTTCTGATGCCACGCCCAGGCGGTGGAAATCATGTCGTCGAGCTCCGGATACTGGGGCGACCAGTCTAATTCCCGCTCGATTTTTTCGCTGCTGGCGATCAGCACCGGCGGGTCGCCGGGGCGTCGGGCGCCCCTCTCGGCCGGGATCTCCGCCCCGGTCACCGACCGGGCGGTCTCGATAACCTCGCGGACGCTGTAGCCATCCCCGTTGCCGAGGTTGTAAACGCGGCTGCCCTCGTCGAGGGCCTCGAGCGCGAGGATATGGGCCTGTGCGAGGTCGAGGACGTGGACGTAGTCTCGAATACAGGTCCCGTCGCGGGTGTCGTAATCGTCGCCGTAGATTTCGATGTGGTCCCGTTTTCCCTGCGCCACCTCCAGCACGATGGGAATGAGGTGCGTTTCCGGGTCGTGGTCTTCTCCGAGATCGGGGGAGGCGGCGCCGGCGGCGTTGAAGTATCGGAGGCTGGCGTAGCGGATCCGGTCCAGTTCGTCGAGCCACCGCAGGGATCGCTCGAGGATGTGTTTGGACTCTCCGTACGGGCTCCCCGGCTCGATCGCCGCCGTCTCGTCGATGGGCATCGTGTCGGGATGCCCGAAGAGGTTGGCGGTCGAGGACAGAATGAACCGCTCCACGCCGTGCTCCACCGCGGCCTCCAGCAAATTCAAGCCACAGTGGACATTTTCGCCGAGATACGACATCGGCTCCTCCATCGACTCTCCGACCAGCGACTTCGAGGCGAAGTGCATGATGGCGTCGGGCCGATGCGTCGCCAGCAGGTCGTCGACCAGGGACCGATCGCGGAGGTCGCCCCGCACGAACGAGGCCTCGGGGTGCACCGCGGCCCGGTGCCCCTGCGAGAGGTTGTCGAGGACCGTGACCTCGTAGCCGTTCTCGGCGAGCTGGTGGACACCCACACTGCCGATGTAGCCGGCCCCTCCGGTGACAAGTACGTGCATTTGGGTGGGGAAATGGATAAGAGACAAAACGCAGCGTCCGCCCGATCGAAATCGAGATCTTCTACGCGAAAGGCGAGGGCCGACCGGGCCCTCGCCTCCGCCAAGACTCAGATGGTCGTCTCGCACCGGGACGTCACCCCGGAGCGGATCTCGGCTAGGATTCCTCGGCTTCCTCCTCGAGGAACGGCTTCCGCGTGAGCCGCATCTTGCCGTCGTCCTTCACCTCAAGCAGGTGCACCTTGACCTGGTCGCCCACCTGGAGGTATTCCTCGATGTCCTCGACGTAGTCGTGGGAGATCTCGGAGACGTGGAGCAGTCCGGTGCGCTCGGGCATGATCTCGACGAAGGCGCCGAAGTCGCGAATGCCCTTCACCGTGCCCATGTAGTCCTCGCCTTCCTGCGGCACCGCCACGATCTGCTTGACCCGCTCGATGGCAGCCTCCGCGTCGTCCTGATTGGTGGCGGCGATGGTCACGATGCCCATGCCCTCCTCCTCGTCGACGGAGATCTCGGTGTTGGTCTCTTTCTGGATGCTCTTGACCACCTTGCCGCCCGGGCCGATCACGGCTCCGATGCGGTCGGGATCGATCTGAAGCTTCGTAAGGCGCGGCGCGTACTGCGAGAGGTCCTCACGCGGCTCGGAGATGGTCTTCTCCATCTCGTCGAGGATGTGGTGGCGGGCCGAGCGGGACTGCTTCAGAGCCTGCAGAAAGACGTCTCGGGAGAGGCCCTCAATCTTCATGTCCATCTGGCACGCCGTGATGCCGTCCCGCGTACCCGTGATCTTAAAGTCCATGTCGCCGAGGTGGTCCTCCTGGCCGAGGATGTCGGTCAGCACCGTGGTTTCGCCCTCGTGCTGCACGAGCCCCATCGCAATGCCGGCGACCGGCTTCTCGATCGGGGCACCCGCGTCCATCAGAGCCAGGCTGCCGGCACAAACGCTCGCCATCGACGAGGAGCCGTTCGACTCCATCACGTCGGCGTTGATGCGGATGGTGTACGGGAACGTCTCGTGCTCCGGAATCACCGGCCGGAGCGCCCGCTCGGCCAGCATGCTGTGGCCGATCTCCCGACGCTTCGGGCCGCGCAGGTAGCTCGCCTCCCCGACCGAGAACGGCGGGAAGCGATAGTGCAGGTAGAAGGATTTGTCGGTGTCGGCAAAGACCTCGTCGACCGGCTGCACGTCCTCGGACGTGCCGAGGGTCACGGAGCCGAGGACCTGGGTCTCGCCCCGGGTAAAGATCGCCGACCCGTGGACACGCGGAAGATACCCGACCTCCATCCACAGGTCGCGGACGTCCTCCGTGCCTCGCCCGTCGATGCGACGGCCTTCCTGCACGATCATCGAGCGCATCTCGTCCTTCTCAACCTCTCCGATCGCGTCCCGGATGTCGTCGGCGGTGTAGCCTTCCCGCGTCTCGTCGGCGTCCCCGAGGGTTTTTTCGACCGCCTCGTCTTTGATGGCGTCGATGCCCCCGTGGAAGTTCTCTTTGCTGTAGTCGCCCCGGATCGAGTCGGCGACCTTCTGGCCGTAATGCTCCGCCATCTGGTCCACGAGCTCGTCGGGCACCACGTCGGGCTCCCACTCAAAGGGCTCCGGCTCCCCGTGCTTGTCGACGAGGGCGTGCTGGCCCTTGCAGAGGGTCCGGATCGACCGGTGTGCCTCGTCGAGGGCCTCAATCATGGACTCTTCCGAAATCTCGTCGGCCTCCCCCTCCACCATGACGAGCGCGTCCTCCTTCCCCGCAACCACGAGGTCCATGTCGCTGCGTTCGGTCTGCTCCATGGTCGGGTTGATCACAAACTCCCCGTCGATGCGACCGACGCGCACCTCGGCGATCGGGCCCTGGAACGGCGCCCCCGAGAGCATCAGAGCGGCGGAGGAACCGACCCCGGCCAGGACGTCGGCGTCGTAGTCCTTGCCGGCCGAGATCACGAAGTTGACAACGTGGACGTCGTGGTAGAACCCGTCCGGGAAGAGCGGACGCACGGCCCGATCGATGAGCCGGGCAGTAAGCGTCTCCTTGTCGGTGGGACGCCCCTCCCGCTTGATGAATCCGCCGGGCACCTTGCCGCCCGCGGCAAATTTCTCGCGGTAGTCGACGGTCAGCGGGAAGAAGTTGCTCTCCTGGACCGAGTCACTGATCGTCGCGGTCGAGAGGACCATCGTGTCTCCCAGTCGCACGACGACCGAGCCGTCCGCCTGTTTGGCAATCCGGCCCGTCTCGAGAGAAAGACTGCGCTCCGGTACGAACTCGATGTCCTCGATGACTGCTTGCAGTTCCATAAAGATCAATCGTCTTCAATCAACAAATTGCGAGTGCGTCTCTGCCACGGGCCCTCGCTCCACTTCCGTGCGACGGACCAATGATCGGCCCGGCTTGCTAGAGGGCCAAGCCGGCGTCCTCCCCCCTTGTACACGAACGCGGCGCCCCGAATTCTCGGGACACCGCGGTGTGCACATTTACTTCCGAAGGTCGAGCTCATCGATAATCGCCCGATAGCGCTCGATCTCGTTTTCTTCGAGGTAATTCAGGAGGGCCCGACGCTTTCCCACAAGGTTCAACAACCCGTTGCGTGTGGAATTATCGTTGGGGTGATCCTCCAGGTGCTCGGTGAGGCGCTGGATGCGCTTCGTGAAGATGGCAATCTGGACCTCCGGGGTGCCGGTGTCGTCCGGTCCATTGCCATATTTGTCAACGAGTTCCTGTGTCTCTTCTTTTGTGATCATTGTGCGGTTTTGGGTACCTCTTTAGATTATGCCATGCTAAAGAAGAAACCGCGATCACCGCAAAGGGCTTCGCGGACGGATCCTCGACCAATCAAGACTAAGGAACCGTTCCGACCTGCGGACAGGTCCCAAGATCAGTCAGTATCTTCTACAATCATTCTACAATGCCGTTCGTCTTCCGAAAGTTGCATGGCCAGGTCCTCTGCGGATTCGAATTTTTGCTCGTCCCTTAATCTTTGCAGGAACTCTACAGAGAGGGGGTCGCCGTAGAGGGTGCCTTCGAAGTCGAAGAGGTGCACCTCCACCGTCACCTCCATTTCGTCGAAGGTGGGGCGGCGGCCGATGTTCATCATGCCGCCGCAGATCTCCCCGTCCGGGAGTGTCACCCGTGTGGCGTAGACCCCCCGCTTCGGGACCAGTTTGCGCGGGTCCTCGAGGGCCAGGTTGGCCGTGGGGTAACCAATTTTCCGCCCCCGCCCTTCTCCCCGGGCCACGATTCCTTCCAGGCGGTAAGGCCGACCCAGGTGCTCGGCCGCCGTGGTCACGTCGCCCTCCTCCAGCAACAAGCTTCGGATATTGCGCGAGGAGACGACGTCCTCGTCCACTTCCTGGGCGGGGATGACGTCTACCGAAAACCCGTGCTGGGCGCCACAGTCCCGCAGAAGGTCGACGTCCCCCTCCCGGTCGCGGCCGAAGCGGTGGTCGTAGCCGACGGTGATCTCCTGTACCCCGACGCGCTCGACGAGCACCTCCTCGACGTACTCGACGGGATCGAGGCTTGCAAACTCCATCGAGAAGGGGATGACCACGAGTCGGTCGAGGCCGTACCGCTCGAGAACCCGTGCCCGCTCCTCGACGGTGGTAAGCAGCGGGACCTCGTCGCCGTGAACCACCGAGCGGGGATGCGGATCGAACGAGATCAGTGTGCTCAGCCCCGAGTGCTTCTCGGCCCGGAAGCGAAGGTGATCGATGATGGCCTGGTGGCCCCGATGCACACCGTCGAACGTCCCCACTGTGAGCACCGATCGGTCGTCGCGCTCGATCTCGTCCCATCCAAGTTCGCGCCGCATCGAGTCGTCTACGTCTGCGAGAGAGCCTGTTCGAGCGCCTCGAGGGGCCAGGCCGCCGACACCGTGTAAGAGCCGATTTGGGTCCGCCGAAGCGCGCTCAGGTGGGCCCCAACCTCGAGCGTCTCGCCGAGGTCGCGGGCGAGGCTTCGGATGTAGGTGCCCTTCGAGCAGGCCACCCGAAAGCGGAGGTTCGGCCGGGTCCAGTCGAGAATCTCAAACGCATCGATCCGCACCTGGCGGGGCGGCCGCTCGACGGTCTCTCCCCGACGGGCTTTCTTGTAGAGACGCTCTCCGTCCACCTTCACGGCGGAATGCATCGGGGGGACCTGCTGGATCTCCCCCGTGAACTGGTCGCGCACCGCCTCGATGTCCGCGCGGGTGAGGCCCGACACGTCCGCCCGGTCGGTCACCTCCGTCTCGGCGTCGTGGGAGGGCGTGCGCTCCCCCAACCGCATAGTGCCCTCGTAGGTCTTGGGCAGATGCATAAACGCCTCCTGGAGGCGCGTGGCGGGCCGGGCGACGAGCACGATGAGAAGCCCCGTCGCCAACGGGTCGAGGGTGCCGGCGTGCCCGACCTTCTTCACGCCGCTGCCGGCCCGCACCCGCTCGACGACGTCGAACGAGGTGGGGCCCGACGGCTTGTCGATCAGGAACGCCGCCCCCTCCTCGAGGGACGAGGGGGATTCGTCGTGCCCGAACACGATGTCGGGGGGAATGTCACGCTGAGCGGCGGCGGAGCCCAAGAGTAGACGGACGGGCGGTGAGCAAGAACAGGCGGACTAGGCGTCATCGGAAGCCTCGTCGGAGTCCTCACGTCGCTCCCGCTCCTCCCGGATGCGGTCGAAGAGCGACTCCATGCGCTTCGCGCGCTGAAACGACTCGTCGAGGAAGAACTGGAGCTCCGGAATCTCGCGGACCTTGTGGCGGATGCGGGAGGCAAGATGGTCCCGGATCTCGGGCGTGAGGGCCTTCAACTGATTGAAGGTCGCCTCGCGCTGCTCCTTGGAGTCCCCCATGACGCTCGCGTGGACGTACGCGACCGAGAGATCTCCGGTCATGCGGGCGCGGGTGATGGTAACCATCGGCTGCAGCTGGTCGGAGTACTCCCGTTGCAGAATGCGGGCAACCTCCCGCTGAACCAGTTCAGCTACACGTTTGGTGTGGATGCTCATCGACAGCTCAGATCCTTTGCCAAAGCCGGGGTGGAGGGGAGCGCCCACCGACCAAAAGGCCGGGGGCGGGAGTCGGGCGGGCCTAGACCTCCTCCAGCTTCCGCTTCTCCTCGACGACCACGTAGGACTCGAGCTCATCGTCGACCTTCACGTCGTCGAAGTTCTCGATGGAGAGGCCGCACTCGTACCCGTTCTGGACCTCCTTGACATCGTCGTCGAACCGTTTGAGGGAAGAGATATCTCCCTCGTAGATGACCACTCCATCACGCACAACCCGAATGCGATGGTTTCGGTTGATTGTGCCGTCGGTGACGTAACAGCCGGCCACGGTCCCGACGTCCGGCACGCTGAAGGTGTCTCGCACCTCGGCGTAGCCCTTCGTCTCTTCGCGGCGCTTCGGCGAGAGCAGCCCCTCGAGGGCGTCGCGCACATCCTCAATCGCGGAGTAGATGACCGAATAGGTGCGGATGTCGACGTCTTCGCGGTTGGCGGCGTCCCGGGCACCGGAAGTGGGTCGGACCTGAAAGCCCATGATGATGGCGTCGGAGGCCCGGGCGAGCATCACGTCGCTCTCGGTGATGGCCCCCACACCGCTGTGGATGATGTTGACGGCCACCTCGTCGGTCCGAAGCTTGAGCAGGGCGTCGGACAGGGCCTCGACCGACCCGCCCACGTCCGCCTTGATGATGAGGTTGAGTTCGTGGAACTCGCCCTCCGCCATCCGGCGGCTCACCTGGTCCAGCGAGACCTGACTCTTGCGGCGGAGCTCCTGCTCGCGGTGGATGCGCTGGCGCTCCTGCGCCAGGTCGCGGGCCTCACTCTCATCGTCCATCACGACGAACTGGTCGCCCACCTCGGGGGAGCCGTCGCACCCGAGCACGAGGGCCGGCTGTGAAGGACCGACCGCGTCAATGCGGTTGTCCCGTTCGTCGAACATGGCCCGGACGCTGCCGCTGTGGTTGCCGGCAATGAACGGATCGCCGACCTCGAGCGTGCCGTTTTGCACCAGCGCCGTGATGACGTTGCCCCGTCCCTTCTCGAGACGGCTTTCGATGATGACACCGGAGGCCTCTCGGTTCGGGTTCGCCTGAAGCTCCATGATCTCGGACTGCAGGACCACCTTCTCCAGCAGGTCGTCGATGCCCAAACCGGTCTCGGCGGACACTTCGGAGGCCTGCACGTCACCGCCGTACTCCTCGACCAAAACGTTGTGTTCGGCCAGTTCAGCACGGACACGCTCGGCGTCGGACTCCCGCTTGTCCATCTTGTTGATCGCGACGATGATCGGCACGTCCGCCGCCTGGGCGTGATTGATGGCTTCAATGGTCTGCGGCATGACCGAGTCGTCGGCCGCGACGACGAGGATCACGATGTCGGTGGCCTTGGCGCCGCGGGCCCGCATGGCCGTGAAGGCCTCGTGGCCCGGCGTGTCGAGGAACGTGACGGCCTCATCCTCATGGTCGGTCAGCTCCACGTAGTGGGCGCCGATGTGCTGGGTAATCCCGCCTTCCTCACCCGCCACGACGTTCGCGTTGCGGATGTAGTCGAGGAGCGACGTCTTGCCGTGGTCGACGTGCCCCATGACCGTAACGACCGGGGCGCGGGGCTCCAGGTCTTCCGGGTCGTCGTCCTCAATCTCGATCACTCCCTCGCCGAAGTCGTCGACAAACTGAACTTCCATGTCGTACTCGTCGACGACGAACTCGATCGTCTCGCGGTCGAGGCGCTGGTTGATTGACACCATCATTCCCGCCTCGAAGAGCGTATCAATCACGTCGCTGACCGGCTCGCCCATGAGATTGGCGAGCTCTCCCGTCGTCACGAATTCGGTCAACTCGACGACGTCCTCACGCTCGCGCTTCCGTTCGCGGCGGCGCTGTCGTTCCTGTTCGTGGCGCTCACGACGACGGCGGCGCCGGCGCTGGCGCTCGCGGCTGGCCCCCTGCTCGAGCTCCTGCAGGGTCTCCTGGATGGTCTGCTCGACATCCTCCTCGTCGAGATCGCGGTCTCTCTTCTTCTTTTTGCCCTTGTCCTTCTTGGACTTCTTCTTCGATTTCTTCTTTTTCTTATCCTTCTTGTCTTTTTCCTTCTTCTCTTTGCGCTTGCGCTTGCGCCGCTGGGTCTGGCTCACGTCGACCTTGTCGACGACCTGGGTGCCACTCAGGCGATACCGATTGGCCTTCAGGGTACTTCCGGCCCCTTCCGCTTCTGCGTCCTCCCCGTCGGCGTCCGTGTCCGCTTTGGCGTCCGTGTCCGC
>JAZKTD010000432.1:0-2664 GCA_036625705.1 Salinivenus sp. | reverse complement strand
ATCGTCTCCCGGACGTGCTCGCGCCCGGAAAGCCAGGAGATGGTGCGCTCCAGGCCGAGGCCGAAGCCGCTGTGCGGCACGGAGCCGAACTTGCGGAGGTCGAGGTACCAGTCGAAGACCTCTTCCGGCAGGTCGTGCTTCTCGATCTGGGCCTCCAGAAACTCGAGGTCGGTGGCCCGCTCCCCCCCGCCAATGATCTCGCCGTAGCCCTCCGGCGCCAGCACGTCGATGCCCATCGCCAGGCGGTCGTCGTCGGGATCGCGCTTCATGTAGAAGGCCTTGATCTCGGCCGGGAAGCGGTGCACGATGAGCGGGCGGTCGAAGTGCCAGGTGAGCACCGTCTCGTCGCTGCCGCCGAAGTCGCTGCCCCACTCGAAGGTCTGGGCCGACGCCTTCCAGTCCGGCAGGTTGCGCAGCGCCTCCTCAATCTCGTCGACGCGCTTGTTAATCTCGATCTCGCGGGCGTCGATCTGTCGCTTCACGTGCTTCTTGGCCTGGCCCCGTCGCTTCTGGTTCTCCTCTTTCTCCTCTCGGAGCTCGGCCTTCTCCTCGCGCAGCGCCGCCATCCGCTCGTCGATCATCGTGGCGGTCTCGTCGCTCCGCAGAATCTCGACGGCCTCGTCGTAGCTGACGCGCGGGAAGGGCGTCTCGACCCGCTCGAGGGCGCGGGTGTCGCGGTCGAGCGCCTCCAACTCGCGCTCGCAGTGCTCGAGCACCGACTGCACGATGTGGGCCACGAAGTCCTCCGCCAGCTGCGCGTTCATCGCCAGGTCGTAGAACGCCATCTCCGGCTCGATCATCCAGAACTCCGTGAGGTGGCGCCGGGTGTCGGACTTCTCGGCGCGGAACGTGGGGCCGAACGTGTAGATCTTGCCGTACGCCATGGCCATCGCCTCCCCATGAAGCTGCCCGCTCTGGGTGAGGTAGGCCGTCCGGTCGTCGAAGTAGTCGAGCTCGAAGAGCGTGGAGGTGCCCTCCACGGCGTTGCCCGTCAGGATCGGGGCGTCGGTCTGCAGGAAGCCGCGGTCCTGGAAGAACTCGTGGATCGCCGTGACAACCCGGTTGCGGATCCGCATCACCGCCCACTGGCTCTCGCTGCGGAGCCACAGGTGGCGGTGCTGCATCAGGAAGTCGATGCCGTGCTCCTTCGGCGTCACCGGGTAGTCGCCGGAGTCGCCGATGCGGGAGAGGGCGTCGACCTGCAGCTCGTAGCCGCCGGGCGCCCGCTCGTCGGCGCTCACAGTCCCGACGACCTCCAGGGCCGCCTCCTGCCGGACGTCGTCGGCGACGGCCCAGCTGTCGTCGTCGACCGCGTCCTGCGGCACGACGCACTGCACGAAGCCGGAGCCGTCGCGCAGGATGAGGAACTTGATGCCGCCGGAGCCGCGCTTATTGTGCAACCACCCCTTCAGGGTGACGGTCTCGTCGACGTGGTCGGCGAGATCTTCGATGCGGGTAAAGTCTTCGATCGGGCGGTCGGTCGACAGCTGGGGAGGGGCGGTCTCCGGGTCGGACATGCGGGGGATCGGATTGCGTGCGGGACGTGCGTGGGACGGCCCGGGCGGCACCCGCCGGGACCGTCTCCCTCAAACAGGAAGGACCCCGAAGGTTTCCCGCTGGGGCGCCCTACCCGAGCCCCCAGGCCACGAGCGCGGTCATGACGGGCCAGCCCACAAGCAGGTCGAGCCCAAACCGATGGGCCGGGCGCGTCGGGTCCGCCGTCCACACCGCGGCCAGCATCAGCAGCGGGCCGACCGCGTCGACCCACAGCAGGACGGGCCGGGGGTGCACGGCGGAGGCCCCCACCGCGCCGACGAGGGCCAGGCCCAGGAGCGCAGTCGCGGTCCACCGAACGCCCCGCGCCGTGGCCCCTTCGGTCCAGGGACGCAGCCCGGCGGCGATGTCCCCTTCGCGGTCGCCCCAGTCGGCGAGCAGTACGTTCGGGAGGATGAACAGGAACCGGTACGCTGCCAGGCCGACCACGGAGAGGGTCAGCGGCGCGTCCGCCTCAAGGACCGGAAGCACCACCGCGCCCAGGGCCCACGTTCCGGCCACGGCGATCGGTTTGAGAAGCCCCGTTGCCTTCAGCCCGCGCGCCCTGGAGAGGACCGGCGCCAGATGCAGGATCCCGACCCCGCCGAGCACGGCCGCGGCCCCGACGGTTTCCCATTGCAATAACGGAACCGAGAGAAGGACGCCCAAGGCTAGCATCCCCCCTTCTACTCGGAGCCACTCCCGATGACACCGGGCCCAGTTCTCCCGTTTCGGGTGATTCGTACGGTCCTCCGGGGACCGTCCCAGGGTCCGGTCCGCGAGGTAGACGAGGGCCACGCCGCAAAAGGCCGCCCCCAGAAGTGGGCCGGACACAGGAACATCGAGTAGCGCCCCGGTCCCCAATATCAGCGCTACGGCGACGGCGCCCGTTGGGAGTGGGTCGTGGACCAGCGCGTCGCCCCACCGTGGCGGATTCGGGGGTTCGTGGGAGGGGCATCTCGTCACCGTAGAAGGGGATAACGTCCTCAGGAACGACGGGGACGAGTACGTTCCTCCCTTCTATCCGAAAGGTTCCCCCACAGGGTTCGGATACTCAACGGTCGAAATGGCAGACCCAGCCGTCCCCACCGACTGGGACGCTCATCAGCGGGTCACGTCTGGCTCCGGGCC
>JAZKTD010000431.1:0-2665 GCA_036625705.1 Salinivenus sp. | reverse complement strand
CGGCGAGCGTGGTGTCTCGGCCGGTGCTCGTGGCCCGCACTTTCAGCGTGTGGGCCCGATTTACGGTGCCGGCGTACACCTCCTGGCCCGTCGTCTTTTCGGCGGGCATCGACTCGCCGGTGATGGCACTCTCGTCGACGGCCGAGGCGCCGGTCAGGACCGTGCCGTCCACCGGGACGTGGGCCCCCGGCCTGACGACGACCGTCTCGCCCGGCTCGACGTCTCGGGCCGGCACCTCCCGCTGCTCCCCGTCCCGAATGACGAGGGCCGTGGAGGGTGCCTGATCGATGAGACGGCCCAGTGCCCGTCGGGTCCGGCGCATCGTGCGCGCCTCCAGGTACGCCCCCAGCGTAAAGAGAAAGGTGACCGCGGCGGCCTCCCAGTACTCGCCGATGAGAAGGGCCCCGACGGCGGCGAGCGTCACCAGAAGCTCGATGCTCACGTCCCGGTTCCAGAGGCTGCGGAGCGCCCGCACGGCGATGTCGGTCCCGGCCACGAGTGCCGCTCCGATCATGAGCCCGGACCGGAGCCCCTGCTGGTCGGCCCCGTAGTCCGCGAGTAGCGCGAGGGCAATGAGCACACCGCTGCCCACCGTGAGCGCCTCTCGTCGGCGCCGCGGGTCGAACAGCCAGTCGAGACGAGGGCCACGGCCGACCCACCGCCGGCAAAGCGAAAGCATAGTTTCAAATCGGGAGACGGGACAAACAGGAAGGCGAACACAGCCGGACCGCGTTAGAAGGCCGAGGCCTCGGCGTCGTAGCCGGCTCGCTGCACGACCTCGACGAGGTCGGTCTCGGTGACGGCGTCGCTGTCGTGGTCGACTTCGATGCGTCCGGTGTTAAAGTGGACCGTGGCGTCTCGGACGCCCTCCATGCCGGTGAGCATTTTTTCGATCTTGCTCACGCAGGTGGGGCAGGAGAGCTCCTGGCTTCGGAGTGTCGTTTTCATGGGGAAGGTGGGGGATTGAATGAAAGGGCCCGGCGAAAAGAGGAGCAGTCGTTTCCCGCGTCAGTCGGGTTCCTCGCCTCCCTCCAGTGCGTGGAGGACGAGACAGTCGTCGGCGTCTCCATGCTCTCGGCAGGCCTCCTCGAGTTCGGTGAGCTTCTCCTTGATCCGCTTCAGATCACGAATCTTGGCCTCCACCTCCTCGATTTTCCCCTCCGTCTTTTGCCGGACCTCCGCCCCGGCCTCGGGGTCGGCGCGGAGCGAAAGCAGTTCGCGGATCTCCTCGAGCGTAAACCCGAGCTGCTGGGCCCGCTTGACGAACCGGATGTGGGACAGGTGCTCGTCGTCGAACCGGCGGTGGCCGGCCGCGCTGCGCGGCACCGGGGGCAGGAGCTCTCGCTCTTCGTAGTAGCGGACGGTGTGAATATTAACGTCTGCGCGCTCCGCAATTTCTCCGGTCGAGAGTGTGGACATGGGGCGATGGGGGCCGCAGTTGTGCGTCATTGACGTGCGGGGCCCTACGGCCTAGAGTATGGTCTAGGGTTTCCGGAAGATGCTCGGATATCTCCAATCTTCACACCAGCCCATCAGCCCGGCCGTCAAACAGAACGGGGCCGCCCTCGGCGAAGAGCGAGGCGATCGGAAGCGCTGCGCCGAGTGGACAGGGCCGACTGAGGAGCGATTCCCGAAACGTTGCGGATGCGGCGCAACGGAAAGGGGCGATGAGCTGTTGGGGGTACTGAATGCCGCTAACGCCATGTGAACGCGGGGCCGCCGGCGGTCCGTGGCCCGTCTGGACAGTGGTGGATTGGAGATGTGTCCACGGCCGAGGGACTCGCCGGGTCCCCGCCGCCCCGTCGGCCCGTCCGACCGCGCAGCGGGGACCCGCAGCAGACGCTCACGTAGCAGTTGCTCCACGTACTCCATGCCATCCACCCACCCCACGTCCGTGCTGACCCCGACGCAGCGCGAAAAGGAGAATCCCCGGGCCGACGCCCAGTTCTACAGCCAGCCGCGCCTGGTGCAGCACGTCGACGAGCGCTTCCGCGAGCGACTCACGGCCCTGTACCGGGAGCGCCTGGAGGCCGGCGACGAGGTGCTGGACCTCATGAGCAGCTGGGTGTCGCACCTGCCCGACGAGATGACCTTCGGGCGCGTGGTCGGCCACGGCATGAACGAGGAGGAACTGGCCGCCAACGAGCGGCTGGATCGCTACTTCGTTCAGGACCTCAACGACACGCAGGCCCTCCCGCTCGACGACGGGGCGTTCGACGCCGTGCTCTGCGCCGTATCGGTTCAGTATCTGCAGTACCCCGAACAGGTCTTCGCGGAGCTCGGGCGGATCCTCCGACCCGGCGGCGTCGCTGTCGTCAGCTTCTCGAACCGGATGTTCGCCCAGAAGGCGATTCAGGCGTGGAGAGCCTCGTCCGGCCGCGAGCGCCTCGACCTTGTCGGGCGGTATCTGGAGGCCACCGGTGCCTTCGGTACAACCGACCGGATCAGCGAGAGTCCGCTCGTGCCCCCGACCCAGCGGTTCCTGGGCGGCGCCCCCGACCCGTTCTACGCCGTTTGTGCTCGGAGGAGCGGTCGCTGACGGGCGCCCACAGCAGCAACATTGAAAACGTGGTTCCAAACGGTTGAGCACAGACCCCGCAGCGTGGAATGCAGAACGCGGCCTACCACGACGGTACGTCCCCTTCACAGCCCGGCCGTTCTGCGG
>JAZKTD010000430.1:0-2667 GCA_036625705.1 Salinivenus sp. | reverse complement strand
GCCGTACGTGTTTTTCGACGACAAGCCCTCGGGCTCACCGGTCTACGTCGAAAAATTGCCTGTCGAGTTCGGACCGGGCCACGGAGACGCGCCCGTGCGCAGCAGACTGCTAGTGGATTTGCACTCCTCATTTGCTAGATCTCGCCGACATCGAAACGGGGTCGGCTTCGATCTCTCAAGCCGGCAGTGGGCCCCTCTTCCCTGAGAGCCGGGCACGGCGTACTGGTCGACACCTAGAGCGCCGACATCGAGTAACTGGCAAGGTAGGTGTGCGAATCCACTAGGCCCACGTTTTACTCCGACGATGCTGCGAAGCTAAGCTTAATCGAATCGCCCTTTCGAATGTCGAGCCGCTCGGCAGCGTTCCCCCCATTGACGGAGACCTCCAGGAAGCCGGTGCTGCCGAAGAGGAGCAGCGGCTCCTCCTCCGCCACGTCGCCGTAGGTGGTGCCCATTGTCTCCAGAATCGTATTGCCGACGTAGGCCTCCGCGGGGGGAAGCCTGTCCGGGCCGACGGTGCCGTCGAGGTCGAGGGCCTGGCGGAGCGTGGACCGACGGATGTTGGTGATGCAGTTTCCGAAGTGGTCGACGTGGACGATCCAGCCCTGCACCGTCCCGTCGGCGGTGGTGGGCTCGGCCCAGTGCAGCGACTCGAGGGCATCGATGGGGGTGCCGAGGGCCCCGAGCGAGCGGCCGGCGGCGAGGTGGGCCGCGGCGGGCGAAAAGATGTCCCGGCCGTGGAAGGTCGTACTCGGGGTGTCGGTGCGCCACGCGTCGGGGTTGTCGAGCTCGACCATCGCCTCCGGCGTCTCGCCGTCGAGGACCAGCGGGAAGACCCCGTTGTCCGGGCCCACGTACCAGTGGCCGTCGTGGCGGAGGGCCACGGCGCGACGATCGGTCCCGACGCCGGGGTCGACGACGAGGAGGTGTACCGTCCCGTCCGGGAAAAACGGCTGGGCGGCCTTCAGCACGAACGCCGACTCCATCACGTCCTGCGGGTCGATCTGGTGGGTGACGTCGACGAGCCGCGCCTGCGGAGCAATGGAGAGCATGGTGCCCTTCATGGCCGGGACGTAGGCGTCCTCCGTCCCGAAGTCCGTGGTAAGGGTGACGATCGAGGAATCCGCGCTCATTCGGGGAATGGAAATACTCGGGAGAACGATGAACCGCGCAATTTACAAATCGGCGTCGTCGAATCGAAGACGCCCTCAGTGATTCCGCATAAAGGAAACAATTCCGCGGCGGAGAGGGGTAGTTCTGTGCGCCTCCTTCCACAATGATCGTCGTCCCCTCCGTGTCGCGGTCGGAGGGAATGCGCCATGCCCTCTTCGGAGTCTTCCGTGTCCGAGTCTGCGCCTTCCCGGCCGTCGAGCGTCCGCCACGCGGAGGTCGTCGATCGGCTGGTGGCCTTCTGGGGAACCATGGCCTCGAACTGGGGCATCAACCGCACCATGGCGCAGGTGTACGCGCTGCTGTACTGCGTGGGTCGGCCCCTTACCACCGACGCGATCATGGATCGGCTGCAGATCAGTCGCGGCAATGCCAACATGAACCTGCGGGCCCTCGTGGACTGGGACCTGGCCGAGAAAACCCGGCCCGCCGACTCCCGCAAAGACCACTACGCGGCGGAGACGGACATCTGGACCGCGACGGCCCGAATCATCGAGGAGCGGGAGCGGCGGGAGGTTCGGCCGGTGCGGGATCGCCTCCAGTCCATCGCCGACCACCTCGTGCCGGAGGGCGACCGGATCGAGGACCGCCCCGAGGCCGACCGGCAGCTCCACGACCGGCTCGTGACCCTGATCGAGCTCGTGGAGATGATCGAGGGCGTGTCCGAGGCCCTGCTCCCGCTCGTCAAACGGCGCGACGAGGCGCTCATTCGCCGCCTTCTCTCCCTGGCCCAATCGGCCGGTCGGCCGGACGCCGCCGACCGCCCCCCGCCCCGCCTCGAGGACGACGCATAACCGCACCCCGGTGTATGGGAGTGTCCGTGCATCGTGCTCCGCAGCAGCTGGGCCCCGTGTACAGCCGCAAGCGAAGCCAGCCCCAAGAACCGCATTCACGGATCGGCACGCCATGACGACGACCAACGACATCGGGGACCGGGGCGAAAACCTGGCGGCCGAGTACCTGGAGGACGCCGGCTACCGGGTGCTCGAGCGCAACTACCGGTTCGAGCGGAACGAGGTCGACCTCGTGTGCCTGGACCCCCGCAAGGGCGGAGAAATTGTGTTTGTGGAGGTCAAAACCCGGTCCGGGCCCGAGTTTGGGCCGCCGGAGGCGTCGGTCACCGAGGACAAGCGGGCGGCGCTGATCGAGGTCTCTCGCGCCTACCTGCACGAGCGGCAGCTCGAAGGCGCACCGGCCCGCTTCGACGTGGTCGGCGTCCTGCTCACCGACGAGGCCCCCGACATTGCACACCACGAAAACGCCTTCCTCCGCGGCTAGTGGGCCTGCACAACTGGATGGACGGACCTCGCAGACTCCGTAAGGGGGGCGCTCCCTGTTTTCCCCTCAGCGAGATTGAGCAGAGGAGGAGAGGCTCCCCCGACTACCGGCGCGGGCCGACGGCGCGGAGGGACGTCCCATCCGGCCGGTACCCGCGGGGCAGCAGGTTTGCGAGCCGCTGCCGGAACGCGAAATACCGGTACAGCGTCGCCCCGTAGG
>JAZKTD010000429.1:0-2671 GCA_036625705.1 Salinivenus sp. | reverse complement strand
TATGTTCGACGGACGGGCCTTTCGGACCTGGGGCCGTGTGTTGCTCGGGGCCTGTGTCGTATCGAGCCTGTTTTTGGGCCTGATGCTGATGACCGAAGAGGTGGTCGGGACCGGCGCCCGGCTGAGCCGGGCCGTCGTAACGGTGACGGCGGCGGCGTTCCTCGGGTACCTCGGGACTGCCTGGATCATCCGGTCCGACGAGGAGGCGAGTGGCTCCTCGCCGGGCGGCCGACGCTAACGGGCGCACACCGACCCTTCCACCGACGCGACGCCGACGCCCCCGCACCCATCGGTGCTCGGCTTTGTGCGGCGAGGCTCATCGCATGTCGCAGCGGGCGGAGCCCCGTCCCCCTCTGCTTTCAGTGAGACCGAGCAGATGAAGGGGCCACCACTCACTTCGCCGCGGATCCCGTTCGCTGGCGTCCGGAAGCGCTTTCGAATCGACCCCTTTTTCTACCGCCTTTCCCCGAACGACCCCCCAAGACCGATGATGGACGACGACGCCATCGACGCGCCCTCCGATACGGACGACCGGTCTGCCTTCGAGAAGGCACAGGACGAGACCGACGACGTGGATCCCCGCACGATTCCCCAGCGCCTCGAGGAGCCGCCGCCGACCGGGGACGACATCGAATACCCCGACCACCCGGAGGAGGACCACGAGACCTGGCAGATCCTCGTCGAGCGGCAGATGGACCAGATGCCGGGGCGGGCCTGCGAGGCCTACATGCGCGGGCAGGATGTGTTACAGATCGAGGCCGACCGCATCCCTCGTCTCGCCGACCTGAGCCGGCGCCTGGAGGAGGAGACCGGCTGGACGGTGGCGAACGTCCCCGGGCTCATCCACGAGAAAAACTTCTTCGAGCTGCTCGCCGACCGCACGTTTCCCTCGACCAACTACGTCCGCGGCCGCGAGGAGCTCGACTACACCCCGGCCCCGGACTGCTTCCACGACATGTTCGGCCACATGCCGATGCTCACGCAGCCGGACTTTGCGGACTTTTACCAGCTGTTCGGGCAGGCGGCCCTCGAGGCCGAGGGGGCCGACCGGCCGCGACTCGAGCGCTTCCACTGGTTCACCGTCGAGTTCGGCCTGATTCAGGAGCAGGGCGAGAAGCGGATCTTCGGGGCCGGCATCGTGTCCTCGAACGAGGAGGTGACCCACGCGCTCTCCGACGAGGTGACGCTCCACCCGTTCGACCCCGCCCACATCGTCGAGAAGGACGACTACGAGGTCTACAACCTCCAGGACGAGCTCTTCGTGCTCGACTCCTTCGAACAGCTGGTCCAGGGCTTCCGCGACTGGACCACGAGCCGGGGGCTGCTCTGACGCCCAGGCAGACCCCCGTGGCGCGGCAGGGGGCTCGGCGAAGTCGTAGAACCCTGGCTCCGAGAATGCTTACAGAAAAGGCACGCACCGACTCTGGAATCAACACCACCCCTCCGATCATGGAGACGGACACGCAGGAGCGCCTCTCGGCACGCATTACGGGACGCGTACAGGGCGTGGGCTTCCGCAACTTCACGCAGATGCGGGCCCGCCGGCTCGGGGTGAGCGGCTGGGTGCGCAACGAAAACGACGGGTCGGTTCGGCTGGAGGCCGAGGGCCCGCGGTCGGCCCTCGAAGACCTTCTTGAGGCCGTGCACGACGGGCCCCGCACGGCGTTTGTGGAATCGGTGGACGCCGAGTGGACCGACGCCGTCGACGAGTTCGATACGTTCCGCGTTCGTCGGTAGTGGGGCCCCATGGCAACCTCCGGTTCCCACGACCCGCTGAGCCGACGGGCCCACCTGGACCGGGCCCGTCGGCGCCTGGACGCCGCCGGCCTCGAGGCTCCCCGCCGCGTGGCGGAGTGGCTACTGATGGAGGTCCTCGGCTGCGACCGCGGCCACCTGCACGCCCGCTCGGACAAGCCAGTGCCCGCGGCCGACGCGGCCCGCTTCGACGAGATGGTGGCGCGCTGCGTGGCGGGCGAGCCGCCGCAGCACGTGCTCGGCTACACCGCCTTCCGCGGCCTCCGGATTGAAGTGTCGCCCGCCGTCATGATTCCGCGGCCCGAAACAGAAGAGGTCGTGGGCGCCGCCCTGGCGGCCATTGAGGCCGTCGACCGCCCGCGGGTGCTCGACGTGGGCACCGGAAGCGGGTGCATCGCCCTCGCCCTCAAGCACGAGCGGCCCGACGCCGTCGTTCGGGGCTGGGACGTGAGCCCCGAGGCCCTGGCCGTGGCCCGCCGGAACGCCGAGCGGCTCGGCCTGTCGGTGCGCTTCGCCGAGGTGGATCTCTTTTCGGACGAGGCGGCCGGCGCGCTCGACGAGCGGGTGGACCTGCTCGTCTCGAACCCCCCCTACATTCCCGACGACGAGGCCGACACGCTTCCGGCCGTGGTGCGGGACTACGATCCCCCGGAGGCCCTCTTTTCGGGCGACGACCCGCTTCGCTTCTACCGGCGGCTCGCCGACCGGGCCCCCGCCCTCTGCGCGCCCGGCGCCAGGGTGGTGCTGGAGACGCACGCCGACTACGCCGACGCCGCGGCCGACGTCCTGCGACGGGCCGGCCTCCGCGACGTGGGAGTGGACGACGACCTCAGCGGACGGCCCCGCATCCTCACCGCCCGGGTGCCCGTCCCAGGGGACAGCGGAGCGTAGAGCCGCGCTCCCCAAGTCAGACTAG
>JAZKTD010000428.1:0-2676 GCA_036625705.1 Salinivenus sp. | reverse complement strand
TCTCGTTCGGCACGAACGACCTCACTCAGATGTCCTTCGGATACAGCCGCGACGATGCCGGGACCTTCCTCCCCTACTACGTGGAGACGGAGATCCTGGAGCAGGACCCCTTCCAGGTGCTCGATCAGGACGGGGTCGGCGAGCTCGTGCGGCTCGGCACAGAGCGCGGGCGCTCGGCGCAACCGACCCTCAAGGTCGGCATCTGCGGGGAGCACGGCGGCGAGCCCTCGTCGGTCGAGTTCTGCTACCGCACCGGACTGAACTACGTCTCCTGCTCGCCCTACCGCGTGCCGGTGGCCCGCCTGGCGGCCGCGCAGGCGGCGCTGTCGGGGGAGGAGGCCGACTTCCCCGAGGGGACGCCCGGCGGAAACGGCGCCGTCGCCTCGTAGACGAGCGTCCTCCTTCCACGATCCCGCCCCGTCGGCCCGACGTTCGGCCGACGGGGCGGTTCGTTTTTGGTGACCGGCCTCTCCCTCGGCGCGGTCCTGCCGACGGCGCGCTACTGTGTGTCCGTCCGTTCAAACACGAGGCAGCGGTACCGAATCAGGCCCGCCGCGAGGCACTGCTGGAGCGCGTGCCCACCGATCAGGCCCCGAAAGTACGCCCACCGCCACAGGAGGGGCTTCAGGGGCACGACGCCCCAGGCAATCAGGCGGTCACGGAGCCGCTGGAGATGCAGATCGGGGGTCAGGTCCCGGTCGCCGCGACAAACGAACCCCTCCTCGCGGGCAAGCGACCGGACCGTCGCGCATGACCGCAGGCCGTCGGCCTGCCAGCCCGCCCGGAACGTCTCGACCCAGCGGCGCGCCCGGTCGTCCACGGCGGGCCGCGAGTCGGGGTCGGCCAGCACGTCGTCCACAATGACCAGTCGACCGCCGGGCCGAACCACCGACGCCGCCTCCGCAAAGAACCGGGACGGGTCCGAGGCCAGCACAAAGGCCTCGATGGCGTAGGCGAGGTCGACCGGGCCGACGGCCGGCAGGTCCAGGAAGGTGCCCCGCCGAAAGGTGCACTGCGACGAGAGGCCGCGCGACCGGGCCTCGTCCCGGGCCAACTCCACCTGCGTGGGACTGAGCGTGATGCCGGTCGCCGAGACCGGGCGGGCACTGTGCTCGGCGAGGTAGAGGAGCCCCCCGCCCACCCCACAGCCGAGATCGAGGATGCGCGCAGGCGCCTCCGTTCGGGCGACCGACGCCCCCGCACGGGCCACGAGTCGATACGGGTACGCGAACGCCTCCGCCCTGGTGGACACGCCCTCTCCCCACACCGGTCGGTGCAGGGAATAGGTCGACCGGCCTCCGCTCAGGTGCAGAAAGAGCCGCGTGTTTTTCTCGTAGTACTCCCGGAGGGAGGCGTCGGGGTGAGGCATGCCGGGGGCACGGCGGAGGAAGTAGCGGCGTTACGTGAACGCATTTTCGCCGGTCACGTCCTCCCCGACGACGAGGGTGTGGATTTCGTGGGTCCCCTCGTAGGTGACCACGCTCTCGAGGTTGGCCATGTGCCGCATCACGGGGTACTGGCTCGTCACGCCGTTCCCGCCCAGCACCTGCCGGGCCGACCGGGCCACCTCGAGGGCCATCTCGCAGTTGTTGCGCTTGGCGAGGGACACCTGCTGGGGCCGCATCGCGTCCTCGTCCTTGAGGGTGCCGAGGCGCCAGTTGAGCAGCTGCGCCTTCGTGATCGCCTGCACCATCTCCACGAGCCGCTCCTGCACCAGCTGGAAACCGCCGATGGGCTTGCCGAACTGCGACCGGTTGCGGGCGTGCTGCCGGGCGGCGTCGTAGCAGGCCATCGCCGCCCCCACCGTGCCCCAGCAGATGCCGTATCGGGCCTGCGTGAGGCACGAGAGCGGCCCCTTGAGCCCCTCCACCCCCGGCAGCCGGTGCGCGTCCGGCACCCGCACGTCGTCGAGCACCACCTCGCTCGTCACCGCCGCGCGGAGCGACCACGTGTCGTCGATCGGCGGCGTCGAGACGCCGTCGCGGTCCGTCTCCACCAGGAACCCCCGCACCACGTCGTCTTCGTCCTTCGCCCAGATGACCGCCACGTCGGCGATCGTGGCGTTGGTGGACCACCGCTTGTGGCCGCTCAGCACCCAGTCGTCGCCGTCGCGGCGGGCGCGGGTCTGCATCTGGGCCGGGTTCGACCCGACCTCCGGCTCCGTGAGGCCGAAGCACCCGACGGCCTCGCCCTGCGCCAGCTGGGGCAGCCACCGCTCCTTCTGGGCCTCGGTCCCGTACTGCCAGATCGGGTACATCACCAGCGAGCCGGTGACCGAGCAAAAGGACCGGAGGGCCGAGTCGCCCCGCTCGACCTCCTGCATCATGAGGCCGTAGACGAGATTGCTGTGCCCTCCGCCCCCGTACTGCGCCGGCAGCGTGGGGCCCAGCAGGCCGAGATCGGCAAACGCCGGGATGAGATGATCCGGAAAGGTCGCCTTCTGGGCGTGCCCCTCCACGACGGGCACGACCTCCTCGGTCACGAACGTGCGGACCTCGTCGCGGATCGCCGTCGCCTCCGCCGGCAGCAGAGCGTCGAGGTCGTAGTAGTCGGGCGCCTCGAAGGCGGCGGAGTCCCAGGTCGAGGACGTCGAGTGGGCGCGGCCGTTCTGAGGCGGAGACGGCGGATCGGAGGCGGGCATGACGACAGGCATTGAGCGAACAGAAGAACGAGACG
>JAZKTD010000427.1:0-2688 GCA_036625705.1 Salinivenus sp. | reverse complement strand
CGGTCTCCGTCACCAGCACGTTCGAGGGCTTCAGGTCGCGGTGCACCACGAGGCTGCCGTGGGCCCCCTGCACGGCGTCGGCCACCTGCAGGAGCAGGTCGAGCCGCGCGTCGAGGTCGAGGGCGTGGGCCTCGGCGTACTGGGTGATGGGGAGGCCGTCGACGTGCTCCATCACCAGGTAGGGACGGCCCCCCTCGGTCACGCCCCCGTCGAGGAGGCGGGCGATGTTCGGGTGCTCGAGGCTGGCCAGCACCTGTCGCTCGGCCCGAAACCGCGCGTCGGCGTCGTCGGCGTGGAGGCGACGCTGCAGGAGCTTGATCGCCACGGTCTGGTCGTAGTCGCCGTCGTTCCGCTCGGCGCGGTAGACCACGCCCATGCCGCCCACCCCGATCTCACCGGTCACCCGGTACGCCCCGATGCGCGCGCCCGACTCGAATACGGACGCCGGCGCGTCGGTGAGGGACGCCGGCACCGCCCCCGACGCGCCCAGCCAGTCGGCCCCGTGCATGTCGCCGGACAGGGGCCCCTCCTCGTACGCCCGCCACAGGCTCCACACCTCCGCGCGGAGGGCCGCGTCGTCGCCGCACCGATCGTCGAGCCAGGCCTCGGGGTCCGCGGGGTCGGCCTCGAGCATCGCATTGAGGAGGGAGGGGGCTCGAGACCACTGAGAAGACGCCATGAAGGGATGCTCGTCTGCACAAAATGAGGGGCATTCGGCCACGAGGGAGCTGACCGTCGGCAGCTTCAGTCCCCTGCCTCGGCCGACGACTCGGTCCCGTCCGCGCCCATCGCCCGGTTCAGCCACGCCTGGGCCGCCCGCCAGTCGCGCACGACCGTGGAGCGGGAGACGCCGAGCACGTCGGCGGTCTCCTGGGTGGTGTAGCCCCCGAAGAACCGGCACTCCACCACCTGCGCCTTCCGCTCGTCGCGCTCGGCGAGGCGGTCGAGGGCGTCGTTGAGCGCAATCAGATCGGCGGGCCCTAGCTCCCGCTGCGGGGGCACGTCGTCCAGGGGGACCTTTTGGGCCCCGCCGCCTCGCTTCTGGGCCGTCCGCTGCCGGGCGTGGTCGACCAGAATCTGGCGCATCGCCCGGGCGGCCACCGCGAAAAAGTGCTGCCGGTCCTGCCAGTCGACGGTCTCGTGGTCGACGAGCTTCATGTAGGCCTCGTGGACGAGCTCTGTGGTCCGGAGCGTGTGGTCGGCCCGCTCGCCGCGGAGCTGATTGCGCGCAATGTCGCGCAGCGCGTCGTAGACGGCGGGCAGCAGCTCGTCCAGCGCCGCGTCTTCACCGCTTCGAAGGCGCACGAGCAGGCGGGTGACGTCCGATGCCGAGTCGCTCATGGAGGCCGTCCGGCCCAGTTCATCGTTCGGGGAGGTCGAGGTGTTCATTTAAAAGATGAGGCACAGTACAGGGAGATGCGAGGACACCCGTTTGGAATCTCAACAAGGACCGCTCCTGCGACGCGACATGGACGGGACAGAGAAACGGTTTACGTTTATTTCACAATGTCGATGACGCAGTTCGGGCGATTTTCTCGCATGAACCGGCGGACGACTCCCCATTGGATCGACGCTTCTCTTGGGGACTGGCGCAGAGAATCCGACCTTTTTCTTCCACAGTGCTCCCTCGGCTTATGGTTCAGATCTCCTCCTTCTGCCGTTCTTGCCTCACCGGCCTGGCTGGTCTTCTGGTCCTCCTGTTGATTGTGGGTGGCGGCCCGAGGGTCGCCACGGCCCAGACGCCCACGACCACTATCCAGAACGGCAACAACGACACTCGCCTCCAGCTCAATTTCGACGGGGGCTTCTACGTCCCCGGCACGTTCGGCCCGACGACGCCGGCCGACTCGATCCCGGCCACCGGCACCGGGACACGCCTGATGTGGTACCCGGCCAAGGCCGCCTTCCGCGCCGGGCGGGTCGGCTTCTTGAAGGATGGCACACAATGGGACGCAGCGAAGGTCGGCCAGTACTCGGCGGCATTCGGTCTAGACACGAAGGCCAGCGGCATTAGCGCCACGGCAATGGGCACGCAGACAACTGCCGGTGGCTCCGCGGCTACGGCGATGGGCGACGAGACGACCGCCAGCAACTTTCAAGCCACGGCGATGGGCTTTCAGACAACCGCCAGCGGCGAGCAAGCCACGGCGATGGGCGACCGGACGACCGCCAGCGGCGAGGAAGCCACGGCGATGGGCTTCCAGACGACCGCCAGCGGCAGCGACGCCACGGCGATGGGCAGTGGCACGACCGCCAGTGGCGACCGAGCCACGGCGATGGGCCTCAACACGGAAGCCAGCGGCAGCGACGCCATGGCGATGGGCTTCGGGACAACCGCCGCCACCGGCCAGTCCCTCTCGATCGGCAAATACAACAGCGCCAACACGTCCGACGACAACACCCTCTTCGTCGCCGGAAACGGCTCTTCGGGCGCCCGCGCCAACGCACTGGTGCTGCAGGAGAACGGCAACCTGGACATCAGCGGCAGCCTCACCGAAAACTCTGACCGCCGGCTGAAGACCTCGATCCGGCCACTCAACGGCAAGACGCTCGCGAAGCTCTCCCGGCTCCGCCCCGTGCGCTACCAGTTCAAAAACCAGGAGACGCACCCCTCCGGCGAGCAGATTGGGCTCGTGGCCCAGGACGTCCGCGAGGAATTCCCGGCGCTCGTCAGCGGCGAGAACGGCG
>JAZKTD010000426.1:0-2689 GCA_036625705.1 Salinivenus sp. | reverse complement strand
GTACATGTGGCTCCGCAACAACGGCTCCACCTTCTTCAGCCAGCTCGTCGACACGGTCATGGTGGTGACCATCGCGCTCGTGGTCTGGCCGGCGGTGGACGGCAACCCGGGCACGACGCCCCTCGGCTTCGAGACGTGGCGGGGCATCGTCTTCGGCCAGTACGTCTTCAAGATTGGCATTGCGGCGCTCGACACGCCCCTCTTCTACGTGGCCACCCACTACCTGACCGAGTGGATTCAGGCGGACGAGCCGGCCCTGGAGGCGGACGGCGTGCCGGGCTGACGGCCGTCTCCGCCCGACTCTGGGCCACGCCGGGGCCGAGGCGTCCGTTCTCTCGCGGCCAGGACGGAGAAACTGTGAAGCGGGCGCGGCGTTTGGGGCTCCCATCGAATAACCCACGCCGAGGTCATGCCCACGACGCTCACAAAACAGCAGGCCCACTGGCAGGAGCTCGTCAGCGATCCCTCACTTCGGGACCTGCCGTACAAGGTCGAGACCAACGAACGCGGTCAACTCCTCTTGAGCCCGCACTCGAACCGCCACTCCAAGCTACAGACGCGTCTCTTTCTCCTTCTCCAGGAGCACGCACCGGCCGGACTCATCTCGGTTGAGTACGCTCTCGCCACCCCCGAGGGTGTGAAGGCCCCCGACGTCGTGTGGATGAGCCCGGGACGCGAGGAGACGATGAGCGAAACGGGCGACCCCTCCACCATAGCGCCCGAACTTTGCGTCGAGGTGATGAGTGCCTCGAATACGGAGGAGGAGCTGGCCCAGAAACGACAGCTCTACCGCGACATCGGGGCGGAGGAGGTGTGGATCGTATCCGAGGACGGGACGATCCGGTTCTTCGGCGAGGAGGAACGGGAGAACTCCCAGATCGCGCCGTCCTGCCCCGCGACCGTCGACGCCGCGTAGCGGAGGAGCCCTGGTTCTTCCCGACCGCGACCGACGGCTACTCGTCTAGCAGCCGCACCTTGACGCTGCGGTAGTGGACCGTGTCCCCGTCGCCGTGGTTCTGGAGGCCGATGTAGCCCTCGGCCGGGCGCGGGCCGCGGTCCGGCTCGTAGCTTTCCTCCTTCGGCGGTACCGGGTCGCCCTCCGTGTAGTCGGTGACGAGCGTGTCGTTGACGTGCACCATGGTGCGCTCGCCGTCGAGCGTGATGGTGAGCGTATTCCACCCGCTGCCGCCCCCGGCCTCGGCCTGTGCCTCCGTCAGCGAGTAGAGCGTGCCGGTGCGGTGGGTGGCGTCGCCGGCGGGGTTGATCTGTACCTCGTAGCCGCGGTTTACCGGCATCCAGGGGTCGGAGGGCCGCTCCGGAATGCGGATGAAGACGCCGGCGTTGCTGCGGTCGGCGGTCCGGTACTCGACCTCCACGACCGCGTCGCCGATCGTGCGCTCGGTGTACCAGAGCAGGCCGAGGCCGCCCTGGGTGCGGAGCATCCCGTCCTCCAGCGCGAACGACCCCTCGCCCACGTGCGACCAGCCGTCCACGCTGGTGCCGTCGAAGAGGGTCGTCCACTCGGCGTCCTGGGCCTCGACGGGCAGGGCCGCCAGGCCGAGAAGGAGCAGGCCGAGGCCGAGAACGCGTCGAAGAAGCATGGTCGCACGGGGGGTGTTGACTAGAAATGAACAGGTGTGGGGGACCGCTACGCCTCCATCTCGGCCTCCGCCGGCACGTCGACGAACGTGAGCCAGTCGTGCGGGTCTTCGCCGCCGCGGACGACGTCGAAGAAGGCGCCCTGCAGCTCTTTGGTGATGGGCCCGCGCGTGCCCTGCCCGATCTCGTAGTCGTCGACGGTGCGGATGGGCGTGACCTCGGCGGCCGTGCCGGTAAAGAAGAGTTCGTCGGCCGTGTAGAGGGCCTCGCGGGGAATCTTCGTCTCCTCGACGGTGTAGCCGCGTTCCTCCGCCAGGGCAATCACCGAGCTTCGCGTGATGCCGGGCAGGATGGAGAAGCCGGCCGGAGCCGTGTAGAGGGTGCCGTTCTTGACGACGAAGAGGTTTTCGCCGCTGCCCTCGGCCACGTAGCCGTCGGTGGTGAGCATAATGCCCTCCATCTTGCCGTTCTTCACGGCGTCCATCTTCACGAGGGAGGCGTTGAGGTAGTTGCCCCCGGCCTTCGCCATGGCGGGGAAGGTGTTGGGGGCCATCCGATTCCAGCTGGCCACCTCTACGTCGACGCCCTGCTCCAGCGCCTCCTCGCCGAGGTACTGGCCCCACTCCCACACGGCAATCGCCGTCTCGACGGGATTGTCGAGCGGGTTGACGCCCATCGGCCCGGCGCCGCGGAACGAGATCGGGCGGATGTAGCACTCGCGCAGGCCGCTGTGCTCGATCGTGTCGACGACCGCCCCGGTCAGCTCGTCGAGGTCGTAGGGGAGCTCCATGCGGTAGACCTTTGCCGAGTCGAGGAGGCGCTGCATGTGCTCCTCGAGCCGGAAGACGGCCGGTCCTTCCTCGGTTTCGTAGCAACGGATGCCCTCAAAGACGGAGGACCCGTAGTGCAGGACGTGGGACAGGACGTGGACCTGGGCCTCTTCGTAGGGGATGAACTCCCCGTTGAACCAGATGTCGGGCTTCATGGCGGCGTGGATCGGGCGATGGGCAGGTGGTTGGCGATGCGAACCGGGAGAAAAACGGGGCCCGGGGGGAAAGGTTCACGCCCGGCCTCGCCCCGCGACGACGAT
>JAZKTD010000042.1:0-16901 GCA_036625705.1 Salinivenus sp. | reverse complement strand
GCGAGGGTCATGACGATCGGGGTCGGGGATAGGAGCGGCAACCCGCGACGAGGGGGCGACGGGGCGATAAGGTAATCACCTCCGAGCAGGAGCGAAAGGAGGATTTCCCGCCCCCATCGCAGTCGGATTTTGATCTCGGCGTGCCTGGGTGGGCCCACGCCCGAGCCGAGTAGGCATGCAGCAGAGCGGGCGGCAGCCCGCCCATGCCCCCACACTCCCATGCCCCCGCTCCCTTGCGCTCCTCGCGCCGAGGCGAAAAGCCGACGAAGGCCGCCTGCGGGCGGGCGGTCCCGCAAACACGACTTCGCCTGCAGGGTTGAGGCGTTGTTCCGTCCTGTTTCTCGTGAAATGTCTCTCTTTTCTATGGACGCCCCGGACGCCCCCCATCAGACCGACATCTCCAACATCGGCGAGTTCGGCCTCATCGCCGTCATGCGCGACACGCTCGGCGAGCCGTCGGACGAGGACCTCGTGACCGGAATCGGGGACGACGCCGCCGTGTACCGCGTCCGTGACGGCGAGGTGCACCTCCTCACGACCGATACGCTGACGGAGGGCATCCACTTCGACCGCGCGTTCATGCCGATGGAGCACCTCGGCTTCAAGGCGATGTCGGTCAACGTGAGCGACGTCGTGGCGATGAACGCCGAGCCCCGCTACGCGACCGTCACGGTGGGCCTCTCCCAGAACGTGACCGTCGAGATGGCGGAGACGATCTACGAGGGCATCCGGGAGGCGTGCGACGCCTACGACGTGACGGTGGTGGGCGGCGACACGGTGAGTGCCCACTCCCTGTCCCTCTCGGTGTCGGTGGTCGGCGAGGCCGCCGAGGACGACGTCGTGTACCGGGGTGGGGCGCAGGTCGGCGACAAGCTCTGCGTGACCGGCGACATCGGGGCCTCCTACGCCGGCCTCAAGGCGCTGGTGCGCAACCGGCAGCAGCTCCAGGAGCAGGGCGAGGACTTCCAGCCGAACCTCGACCCGTTCTCGTACGTCATCCGGCGCCACCTCGCCCCGCCGGCTCAGCTCAAGACGGTGCGCGACTGGGCGGCGGCCGGGGTGCAGCCGCACGCCCTCATCGACATCTCCGACGGACTCGCCTCCGAGGTGCACCACGTGTGCGAGGCCAGCGACGTGGGCGCCCAGCTCTACGAGCCGGCCCTCCCGATCGACCCCGAGACCCGCAACACGGCCACCGAGTTCGGCGAGGACGTGGGCGTCTACGCGCTCTTCGGCGGCGAGGACTACGAGCTCGTCTTCACGATGCCGGAGGCCGACCTCGACGCCGTCGACCCGCAGTCCTACACGGTCATCGGCGACATCGAGCGGCCCGAAGACGAGGAGCATCCGGTCCTCCTCCAGCGCGCGGACGGCGAAAACGTCCCCCTCCAGCCCGGCGGCTTCGACCACTTCGACGACGCGGAATAGACCCGGCTCCGCTTGCGCTCAGTACACCGCCTCCGATGCTTATCGCTTCGCAGATCTGTGCCTCTTTTCGGAAGGGAACGTGCATTTTTGGCTGGATCCAAAAATGCACAAAAAAGATCACGCCAAATGAAGAAAATGCCGGACCTCCGGAATCGAAGATTCCCGGTCTCCGGTCGCGCTGAAATTCTTCAAGCTCGCTCGCCGGACTCGCTCAGACAATGAAGAATTTCCGTGCGCGCTCCCTCCGAGAGGTCCGGGCGGCATTTTCTTCAAGAGCGAAGGGGAGGTTCTGCCTCAGAGGAAGTTCTCATCCGGGAAGCGTCCGGCGTTTAATCTTGTGAAGTCGCAGAGATTTCCGTGCTCGAAATGACGTGCTGGATTCCGGGTTTTTGAGTTCGGTCTAATCCCCAGATAACGAACTTGACGAAGTACTCAGTCTCCAGCAGGTGGATGCTCCGTGGGGGATGCAGGTGGGGAAGGACGCGGCTGTCGGGGCGGGCGTCTGGGTAGATTCTGCCCCCATCCGTTCACACCTCCAGACGTCCATTCCTGACTCCCGCGGCGGAGTCGGTATTTCCTCGGTCCGGACGGCGAGCGCCTATCCGTCGTCGACCATGTCTTCCAGCGCCGGCAGGAGGCGGTCCACCGCGGCCTCCAGCCGGTGGTACGTGTCGGGGGCCGGCCCGAGCTCCCCCGTCCGCCCGAGCTCCTCGAGTCGATGGGCCGCCGCCCGGACGGCCTCGGCCTGCAGATGGGCCGCGGCGCCCTTCAGTCCGTGGGCCTCATTGGTGAGGGTCTCCGGGTCGCCCTCTTCGATGGCGGTACGGATGTCCTGCAGGTAGGCGTTGCAGTCCTCGCGAAACATCTCGATCAGTCGCTTCAGGAAGACCGTGTCCCTGTCGACGAGGTCGAGGAGCGCCTCTCGATCGACCGGAGCATCGGGCATGGCGTCGGGGGCTGAGCCTAAAATGGGCCAGGAGGATCTACGGAGGGGACATGGCAGGGCCGTCGTCGGCCCCGCGGGGCGAACGGGATCAATCAATAGAGCAAGGATCGATCCGAATTTCGCCCTCCCTCAATGCCTCACTGAAAGCAGGCCGGAAGTGCGGGGGCCTGCTCGGCGAGCCACTTGTGCCGACGCTGCTGGCGCTGGACGTAGACCGGGGGCCCCTGCCCGATGGGCGAGCCCGGCGGCGTCCCCAGCGACGCGGGCGGCGTGGTGCCCTCGTGGTCGCGCTCGAGGAAGCGCTCGATCATGGCGCGGAGCGACCGCCGATGGGCCTGCGTCTCGGCGTCTGTGCCCGGGTTGTCGGCGAGCCACGCGGCGAGGTCGCGGGCGTGCTGCGTCATTCGGGCCCGCACGGCCGGGGCCGTGTCGGCGTGGGCGGCCCGGCTCAGCAGGACGTCCGTCCACACCTGCTGCGTGGTGCGCTGCGTCTCGGCGCGGTGGGCGTCGGCCGGGACGTCGCTCTTCCAGACCCGGTCGGTTATGCGGGTCAGCACCGCCGAGAGGCCGGGCCGATCGGCATCGGCGTCGTGCTGGACGACGAGGCGCATCGCCCGCTCCGGCTGCGTGAGGGCCTCCAGCACCATCGTGGCCGCCACCTCGCCGGGCGCGTACGGGTCGAAGGTGAGCCCCGTGCGGCCCTCAAAGAGCTCGCGGTTCGACGCGTAGCCGGGGGGGCGCGGGGGCAGCTGGTCCCGAACGGCCGGCGGGAGGGCGAGCCGGTCGGGCGTGATCGTCCCCAGCAGCGCGTCGAGGGCGGCCCGCTGCCGGTCGGCCGGCACGCGCTGGGAGCGGCGCGCCGCCGCGTCGCCCCGCAGGGCGTAGTCGTAGGCGACCCCGCCCACCAGCTTCGCCGTCGCGGCCACCTGGTAGCGGTGCCGCAGGTAAAGCGGCACGAGCGCCTCTTCCATCAGGGCCAGGGGCTCGCCGGTGCGCACGACTGCTTCGCCGAAGCGGCCGAGCGCCACCTCGCGCACCGCCATCTCGCGGTCGAGCGCCGCCACCATGTCGTCGCCGTTGTCCCACAGGTTGCCCTCCGGCTGGGCCGCCCCGGCGGGCCGCGCGTCGCGGTCGGTCACGAAGAGGAGCCCCTGCTCCTGCGCGTCCCGCAGGATGCCGTCGAGCAGCTCGTCCTCCGTCTGGTCGGGGCCCCGGGGCGCGTAGGCGTAGCGCACGGCGATCTTGTCCCAGTCCTCGACGCCGGTGTCGTAGGCGGTCTCGAGCGAGATCGAGTCGTCCTGCACGCGGGCCAGCGGCGCCGGGTAGTCCATCACCGAGGCGCGGTCGTTGACCGACGCGGCGAAGTTGTGGGCGAGGCCGATGGTGTGGCCCACCTCGTGGGCCGAGAGCTGCCGGATGCGGGCCAGGGCCATCTCGAGCATCGGGTCGGCCTCGGGGGCGTAGCCGTCGGCGTGCTCGCCCTGGTAGGGGGCCAGCAGCCCCTCGGCCAGCAGATAGTCCTGCCGCACCCGCTGGGAGCCGAGCGTGACGTGGCCCTTCAGGATCTCGCCGGTGCGGGGGTCGGTCACCGAGGCGCCGTAGCTCCACCCCCGCGTGCGGCGGTGCACCCACTGGATCACGTTGTAGCGCACGTCCATCGGGTCGACGCTGTCGGGCATCACCTCGACCCGATACGCGTCCTCGAAGCCCGCCGCGCGGAAGGCCTCCTGCCACCACCGGGCGCCCTCGAGCAGGGCACTGCGCACCGGCTCGGGCGTGCCGGGGTCGAGGTAGTAGACGATCGGGTCCGCGGCGGTACAGAGGCCGTCTTCTTCGCGAGGGCTATCGGGCTCGGCGCAGTTGAGGCGGTGCCGGTTCACGAGGCGCTGCTTCATCTCCTCCCCGATGGGCGTCGCGTAGTCCTTGTAGTCGGAATAGTTAAGCCCGGAGCGCGGGTCGAACCGGCGCGGCGTGTAGCCGGTCGTGTCGGGCAGCTCCACCAGCGAGTGCCGCACGCGCAGCGTGACCGACATGGGGTCGGCGGCCGTCTCCTGCACGTACTCGCCCGGTTCCTCGTCGGTCGTAAACGTGAGGCGGGCCTCCATTTCCGTGTTGTCCGGAAAGGCCTTCACGTTGTCGAGGTAGGGCGCGCTGCGGCTCTCGTCGAGCGAGAAGGGGCCCTGGTCGGTCTCCTTCAGGCGCCGGACCACGCCGTGGGCGTCGCGCACCACGAACTCGGTGGCGTCGACGAGCACCCGCTCCCCGTCCTCGCTCTCGGCCCCGACCTCGAAGCCCCACACCACGCCCGGCGCGAAGGCCTCGCGCACGGCCTCCCGCTCGTCGGGGTTGTCGGTGGAGGCGCGGTAGTCGAGGTTCGGCTCGACGAGCAGCACCTTCGGCCCGGTCCGCTCGAACTGCACCACGCGCTGGCTCCCGAGCTGCCCGCGGTCGAGGCCGACCGGGTTGGACCCGAGCCCCGCCGGGAGCGAGGTGACGTAGAGGAAGGGCGTCTCGAAGCGGGACACCTCCATCCAGAGCGTGCCCTCGCGCGCGTCCCAGTAGAGGGGCACAAACCCGTCGATCGCCTCCAGGCCCTCCGTCTTTTCGGCGATGGTGGGCGGCGATTCTCCCTCCTCCGGGGCCTCCTCGTCCTGGGCGAGGGCCGCGCCCCCGACCCCGAGAGCGAGCAGAAGCACGAACGCGGTGGCAAAGCGAGTCATCGAAGCAGGAAGATCAATCAAAAGCAACGGCACGTAGGCAGCGTACAGGAACGTGCGCCCGGCTGCAAGCTATGAGGTATTCTCCGGCTCCCGTCGCCCCGGCCGCGGGGGAATTCCCCGATTCTTTGCGGCGTGACCGTCGAATTCTCACCCACGTCGTGCGCAATTTCCGTCGCCGCATTTTACGTTAGCCGTCGGCCCGTAGCGCAGAGTGCAGACGGCAGGCACCCTCCGTTCGCGGCGGCTCGCTCCGGCAACGCCCACGCATCGAACAACCGACGCTCTTATGGAAGTAGGAACCAACGAAGTCACGGGCAAGATCATCGAGATCGTCGGCCCGGTCGTCGACGCCGAGTTTCCCGAGGATCGGGTGCCCGACATCCTGGACGCCCTCCGGGTCGACCGCGAGGACGGGACCGACCTCATCCTCGAGGTCCAGCAGCACCTCGGCGAGCGGCGCGTCCGCGCCATTGCCATGGACTCGACCGACGGCCTGCAGCGCCAGCAGGACATCGTCGCCACGGGCCAGCCGATCACCGTGCCGATCGGCGAAGAGATCCGAGGCCGGCTCTTCAACGTCGTCGGGGAGGCGATCGACGGCCTGCCGGAGCCGGAGGTCGACGAGCAGCGCCCCATCCACCAGAGCCCGCCGTCGTTCGACAGCCTCGCGAGCTCGCAGGAGATGCTGGAGACCGGCATCAAGGTGATGGACCTCATCCAGCCCGTGCCCAAGGGCGGAAAGGTCGGCCTCTTCGGCGGCGCCGGCGTCGGCAAGACGGTGCTCATCATGGAGCTCATCAACAACATCGCCAAGGCCCACGAGGGCCTCTCGGTCTTCTCCGGCGTCGGCGAGCGGACCCGTGAGGGCAACGACCTCCTCCGCGAGATGCTCGAGGCCGGGGTCATGACCTACGGCGAGGAGTTCGAGGAGTCGATGGAGGCGGGCGGCTGGGACCTCGACAAGGTCGACTTCGACGCGATGAAGGAGAGCAACATTTCCCTCGTCTTCGGCCAGATGAACGAGCCGCCCGGCGCCCGGGCCCGTGTGGGCCTCACCGGCCTCACGATCGCGGAGTACTTCCGCGACCTCGGCGGGCGGGACGTGCTCTTCTTCCTCGACAACATCTTCCGCTTCGTCCAGGCCGGCTCGGAGATGTCGGCCCTCATGGGCCGGATGCCGAGCGCCGTGGGCTACCAGCCGACCCTCGCCTCGGAGATGGGCGACCTGCAGGAGCGGATTACCTCCACGCAGAAGGGCTCCATTACGTCGTTCCAGGCCGTCTACGTGCCGGCCGACGACCTGACGGACCCGGCCCCGGCCACCACGTTCGCCCACCTCGACGCCACGACGGTGCTCTCGCGCCAGCTGTCCACGCAGGGCATCTACCCGGCCATCGACCCGCTCGACTCGAACAGCCAGATGCTCAACGAGCGGGCCCTCAGCCAGGAGCACTACCAGACCGCCCAGGAGGTCAAGGAAATTCTGCAGCGCTACAAAGAGCTGCAGGACATCATCGCGATTCTCGGGATGGACGAGCTGAGCGACGAGGACAAGCAGGCCGTCAACCGCGCGCGGCGCGTGCAGCGGTTCCTCAGCCAGCCGTTCTTCGTGGCCGAGCAGTTCACCGGCCAGCCCGGCAAGTACGTCTCGATCGAGGAGACCATCCGCGGCTTCCGCATGATCCTCGACGGCGAGCTCGACCACCTGCCCGAGCGGGCCTTCCTGCTGAAGGGCACGATCGACGAGGTGATCGAGGACGGGGAGCAGATGCTCGAAGAAAACTAAGCCCACCTTCGAATTGCGACTGTCGAGTGTCGAATGGACACCCGGAACTCGCAATTCGCAACTCGAAACTCGACACTGATCCATGGCCGACGAACTCGACGTTGACATCGTCACCCCCGACAAGCGGACCTTTCAGGGCACGGCGAGCGGGGTGCGGGCCCCGGGCGTCGACGGGGCCTTCGAGGTCCGCAAGGACCACGCGCCGCTGATTGCCGCCTTCGGCATCGGGCCCCTCATCGTCAAGACCGAGGGCGCCCACGAGTACGCCGACATGCACAACGACCGCATCGTCTTCGCGACGAGTGGGGGCTTCCTCGAGATTGTCGAGAACAAGGTGACGGTCCTGGCCGAGACGGTCGAGCCGGCCTCTGAGATCGACGTCGAGCGCGCCGAAAACGCCGAGCAGCGGGCGCTCCGCCGCCTCGAGTCCGGCGTCCAGGAAGCGGAGGCGCGCGAGAAGCACGAGGCGTCCCTCGAGCGGGCCCGCAACCGCGTCCGCGTCGCGATGGGCCAGGTCGGGACGGAGGCGTAGGACCGGCGCGCCGGGACGGCCCGGGTCTGCGGTTCGGATGGGGGCGTCTTCGTTCCACCCCGGAACCGGTGAGGCTCGTCCGGACGGCCATGTCGCCTTTCCTTCTCCGCCCCTCTCTACCGCTCCCCGATGCGCTTCGCCCTGTCCGGCCTCCTGGCGCTTCTTCTGGTGCTTCCGGTCGGTGCCCAGCCGGCCTCCGACCGCCCCAGCGACGACCTGCTGGCGCGCGAGGACGTACAGGCGGTCGTCGAGGCGCAGGTCGACCGCGACCGGGCGGCGCTTCGGGAGGCCCTCGACGCCGACGTGCCCGCGGTGCGGGCCCGGGCCGCCCACGCGCTGGCCTCGGTGCCGGACACCAGTGCCATCCCGGCGCTCCTGTCCCTCCTCACCGACGGGGTGCCCCTCGTCCGCACCGACGCCGCCTTCGCCCTCGCCCAGATGCCCGGCGGCGTGCCCGCCGACCGGCTGCTCGAGGTGCTCCGCTACGAGCGGGACGAGGCTATGCAGCGGCGCCTGATCGAGACGCTCGGCCGGACGGGCGACGCGGCGTCGCAGGACGCCCTCCTGGCCCTCGGCCTCCCGTCGTCGCGGGACACGGACGTGGCCCTCGCCCTGGCCCACTACGGGCGGCGCGGGCACGCCGACTCCAGTGCCGCGGCCTGGCTCGTCGAGCACCTCACGGCCGAGTCCGCCGCGGCGCGCCGCCACGCCGCCTACGCGCTGGGGCAGGTGGCGGCCCTGGCCCGTCAGCCGTCGGCCCGGCCCGACACGATCCGCCACGCCCTCGACGGCTACTCCTCGGGAGACCCCGCCGCACAGCACCTGATCCGTGCCCTGGGCCGCCTCGAGGCTCCGGCCGACACCCGGCGCCTCGTCGACTGGCTCCGGTCGGGCACCGACTGGCGCACCCGCGTCGAGGCCGCCCGCGCACTCGGCGGGCGCGACACGGCCGCCGCCCGCACCGCCCTCGTCCAGGCGCTCGACGACGACCACGCCCTCGTGGCCCGCACCGCGGCCGAGACGCTGGCCCGGCTCGACTGGCCCGCCGACACGCAAACCGCGGTCGGCGTGTGGCTCGACGCCCACCCCGACCGCTGGCGCGTGGGGGCGCCGCTCCTCGAAGGATGGGCCCGCAACGGATCCCCCGGCCGCGTGCGTCGTGCGCTCCGGCGATGGCAGGACGAGCAGTCCTCCTTCGCCGTCGCGGCGGCCCTGCCCGCCCTCGCCCCCGTCGAGGCGGCGTGGGCCGACTCGCTGCTGGCCACCGCCAGCCGGGCCGACGACCCGCGCGTCGCCGCCGCGGCCGTCCGGGGGCTCGCCGCGCGCTGGGACCGGGTCCGGCCCGACCGGGCCGACCGCACCTTCCGCCTCCTCTCGGCCGCCGCGCGGCGCGGGAACCCCGCCCTCCTCTACCACGCGGCCCCCGCCCTCACCGACTCGCTCTTCGCGGCCCGCGGGGCGGCGGACACCCTGGCGGCTGCCTACCGCACGCTCCCCCTGCCCGCCGACCTGGAGGGAATGACCGCCATCCTCGACGCCCTCGCGTCGATCGGGGGCGCCCCCGCCCGCACGGTGCTGGAGAGGGCACTCGACAACCCCCATCCCGCCGTTCGCCGGGCCGCCGCCGAGGGCCTCTCGTCCATTACCGACAGCACCGTCACCGCCGCCCGCCGGCCGCTGGCCGAGACGATGCCCCTCGACTGGGGCTTCCTCAACACCCTCGGCCCCGCCCCGCGCCTCACGCTGGAGACGACGCAGGGGACGGTCGTCCTCGAACTCGACACCGAGCAGGCGCCGCAGACCGTGCAGGCGATCTGCCGGTTTGCCCGGGCGGGCCGCTACGACGGCGTGCCGTTTCACCGCGTGGTGCCCAACTTCGTGGTGCAGGGCGGCGACTTTGCCCGCCGCGACGGCTTCGGCGGGCCGGACCTCTTCCTCCGCACCGAGATTACGCGCATCGGGCACCGCCGCGGGACCGTCGGCATGGCCAGCGCGGGGCGCGACACGGAGGGCAGCCAGTTCTTTGTGCCCCACAGCCTGCAGCCCCGCCTCGACGGGGGGTACACCTCGTTCGGAACGGTCGTCCGCGGCATGGACGTGGTCGACCAGCTCCGCGTGGGCGACCGGATCGAGACGGCCACCGTGACCCCCACGGACTGACCCTGCTCCCGTTTTGTCCCGAATCCTACTGCGCCCCCCACATCCGGTCCTCAGTACACCGTCAACTTTGTTTTTGCAGGTGCGAGCGAACTCAAAATCCCTTGAGGCAGGTCGCTTCGAGCAAGGCCATCTAGATGGCCAGTCGAGAAGCCTCCTCGACACAGGCGGCTTCGATTGGCAGATTTCTCGACTGGGAAATCTGAGATTTCCATGCTCGAAATGACGTGCTGGATTCCAGGATTTTGAGTTCGGTTTGGTCCCCAAAAGACTAACTTGACAAAGTACTCAGGAGCAACCCGGCAACGAGTACTCCCCGTCCCCAGATGAAGCCACGCGCCCCGAGCACAGAGCCGAGGCAGGCTGAAGGACAGCGGACAATGACGAGCAGGAACGGACGACGCCGACGAAGCTCAGATCAGCTCCAGGTGCGGTCCCAGGACTGCTTCTCGTTCCACCCGGGCGTCGGCTCGAAGTAGCCGGCGTCGTCGGCCAGGTGCTCTTTGACAACCGACTCGTTGAGCTCGACCCCGATCCCGGGCTTCTCCGGCACCGTCACGTAACCATCTTCCACGATCGGCTTCTCGACGCCGGTCACCAGGTCCTCCCACCACGGGTTGTCCACCGAGTGGTGCTCGAGGGCCACGAAGTTCTCGGTGGCCGCCGCCGCGTGGATCGTCCCCATAAACGAGACCGGCGAGGCCGCGTGATGGAGCGCCATCGCCACCCCATGGCGCTCGGCGTAGTCCCCGATCCGCTTCGTCTCCATCAGTCCCCCCGCGCTCAGCGGGTCCGGATGCACCAGGTCCACGGCCCGCCGGTCGATCAGGTCCTTGAAGCCGTCGAGCAGGTAGATGTCCTCGCCGGTGTTGGTCGGCACCGTGACGTTCCGGGAGATCTCCTCCCACATGTCGGTGTACATCCAGGGCACCACGTCCTCGATGAACGCCAGGTTGTACTCCTCCATCCGACGCCCGAACCGGATCGCCGAGTTGACCCCGAAGTGCCCGAGGTGGTCGACGCCGATCGGGATCTCGTAGCCGATCTGCTCGCGGACCGCGGCAAAGTAGGCGGCCAGCTGGTCGAGCCCCTTCTCCGTGATCTGAACCCGCGTGAAGGGGTGCTCGGTGCTCCCGTACGTGCCGGGCTCGTCGTTCCACCCGTGCAGCTCGCCGTCGGACCCCTCCCAGACGTTGGCCCCGGTGAGGGTCCCCGGCTGCTCGTCGATCAGGCCGATGCCGACGTCCATCTTCAGAAAGGTAAACCCCTGGTCGACCCGCTCCTGCATCCGCCGGGCGAACTGCTGCGGACTCGACTCCGTGGGGGTGTCGACATAGATGCGCACCTCCTCGCGGTACTTCCCGCCCAGGAGCTGGTAGACCGGCACCCCGTAGGCCTTGCCCGCCAGGTCCCAGAGCGCCACCTCCACCCCCGAGACCCCGCCCCCCTGCCGGCCGTGCCCCCCGAACTGCCGCACGTGCTTGAACAGCTTCTCAACGTTGCAGGGGTTTTTGCCCAGGAGGCGGCTCTTGAGCATCAGCGCGTAGCGGGGATCGGCCCCGTCGCGCACGTCGCCGAGCCCGTAGACCTCCTGGTTCGTGTCGATCCGCACGATCGGCACGTTGCCGACCTGCGCGATCCGCAGGCCCGTGATCTCCAGGTCGCTCGGGCTCGAGTGTCGGTCGACGTTCTGCGTGGCGTAGTCGACCTCCTCCTCGACGGAGCTGAACTCCATCGCCCCCAGGCTCAAGCCCCCCAGCGAGGCCTTCTTTAGAAAGTCGCGACGGTCGTCGCCCTCACTGGCTTTTCCGTTTTCGCTGTTGTCGGCGTTCATGGCTGACACGGTCGCTGTGCAGAAGAATGGCAAAACGGATGATCCCAAGCTCCCCGGGGCACGGGAAGACCTAGTCGATCAGCCGCTCGTCGATGATCTCTTGGATGCGCTCGGCCGGCACCGGGAGCTCCGCCTGGTTCTCCTCGAGCCACCCGTAGAAGTCTTCTGTGATCTCCTCGGTCCAGGCTCCGTCCATCTGCCCTGAGCTGTAGACCCCCTGTTCCGTCCGACGCTTCGCGAACCGGTCGGTCAGAATCGTAATCTCCGCCTCCCGCACGACCTCGCGGGCAAACTGCGGCGGGATGAATATCACCCCGCTGTCGGTTGCCAGCACGACGTCTCCCGGGAGCACCGTCGCCTCCCCAATCCGAACCGGTACGTTCATGCCGGCCATCATCATGCCCTGGATCACGGAGGGGTGAGCCCCCCGGATGTAGTGGTTCCATCCCTCGATCTCCTTCAGGCCGGAGACGTCCCGCACGGAGCCGTTGAAGATCACCCCGTTTCCGGAGTTGGCGTAGATGTCGGTGCCGAGGCGGTCCCCAATGAGCGTCCCGCCCTTGATCTTTCCGTAGCCGTCGGCCACGTAGACGTCCCCATCCTTCAGCTGCTGGATGGGCCAGGTGTTGGTCGGCCCCTCGTAGCCCTTCTCCCCTCCGTCCGCTTCGATATCCTTCTGGAATCTCGGACGCGCGGGCAGGTACTGGGCGGTGAGGGCCCGACCGACGATGGCGGCCTCCGTGTCCATCACCACCCAGTCCTCCCCGAAGCCCGGGACCTGGTGGGTGTAGTCGTGACTGCGAAGCGTCCCCCAGGCCATCTCGAGCGTCACCTGCTCCATGCGTTCCAGCAGTTCGGCCGGGACCTTCGGGCGGCCGCTCTCGTACCGCGGGCCGTCCCAGGCGTTGGTGTAGGCAACGACCGTCGACTCGGAGGGAGCTACAGACTGCGCGTAGGACGGGGAGGCGGGGCCTCCTGCAAGAAGCAAAAGCCCCGCGGCCACTGTGACTAGAGCCCAAAAACGTGGCGAGGAAGGAGAATCCATGGGTCTTGAGTAGCGGTGAAGGATCAGGTTCTGGGATGGGAAGGACTGGCGCCCGCCCCGGAGATGGGCGAAGCGCCGAGCAATCGAACAGTCCGGACGGAGGCGAATGCGGAGCCGCCCGGGCGCCCGGCCATCGCCCCTCCAGAAGCCGAGGGGACCGATCGGGCCTCGTCTCTGTGAAGAAAGTAGAAACCGATCCGCACGAAGGAAAGGGCACCCCGAAACGCAGACGGAGCCCTCCCCATTTCTCCGGTGCGGGAGACGGATGGACGGGCGAGAGGCTCGCGGACCTGCCCCTCCGCCTCCCTTCGACCTCTGCCCCTCGCGGGGGGAGCCGAGGGGAGCGCCCCCCAGCCCCGCAGCCGCCGCCAGGACGGGTATCCCGGATTCTGGTCCCCCTGGTACAGGGCGAAGTTGTCCTCGATTTCGGACTTGGGGATCGGTCGGCCTCGATTCTTTCGGATTTATGTCCTCTTGGTGGATGAAGAAAATGCTGATAGAAACTGCGAAGCGCTCCGTGTGGGGCCGTTCGGGGATCCTTTTGCTGCCCATGCTTCTGGCTCTCCTCTCCCCGGCGGAGGCCCAACCCTCGGACTCCCTCCTACAGGGCTCGTTCTGGAAAAATCAGGGCCTTGCCCAGGTCCTGCCGGCCTGGACCGATCGGGGTCGCTCTCCCGACGGCCTCTTCTACGCGGCGCTCGACCGGACCTGGACCCCCGAGGACTCAACCACGCTGTATCCCGGCATGGTGGCCCGGCACGTTTTCAGCTACTCGGCGGCGTACCTGATGAGTGGCAGGGAGGCCCACCTCGACCGGGCCCGCACGGCGCTCGACTTTCTGATCGAGCACGGATGGGATGAGAAGTACGGCGGCTGGTACAACGCCGTCCACCGGTCCGGAGACGTGGTCGACCCCGAAAAAGACCTCTTCATGCAAATCTACGCGGCGACGGGCCTGGCGCTCTACTGGATCGTCACGCGGGAGGACCGGGCCCGGACCTATCTCGACCGGACTCGCCGCTTCATGGACGAGCATGCCTGGGACGACCGGCACGGGGGATACGTCGACGTGCTTCACCGGGGCGGCTCGGTCAAAAATGCCCGGAAAGACTTCTCCCCCCAGCTGGCGCCCGTCTCGGGCTACCTGCTCTATCTCTACTCCGCCACGCGCGACACGAGCTACCTCCACCGGGCGGAGCGCATTCTGGACCTGACCCTCACCCACATGCAGGACGAGCGGGGCTGGATCCTCGAACGATTCACCCGGGACTGGACCTTCCTGCCGGACGACGGCAAAAACAGCCACATCAACGTGGGGCACAACCTCGAGGTGGCGTGGCTGCTGCTCCGGCTGCACGACCTGACCGGCACTCCGTCCTACCGCCGGACGGGCCTCGCCCTGACCGATCAACTCCTCGACCGGGCCTTTCAGCCCGACACCGGCGCCTGGCGATCGAAGCTCCGCCGTACGGACCCGGCCCGGCATCCGTCCACGACGACGTGGTGGGTGCAGGCCTACGGCAATTTTCTCCAGCTCTACGCCTACCACACGACCGGCGAGCAACGGTATCTCGACGCGTTCCGGAAGGGCGCGCAGTTCTGGACCCGGAACTTCGTGGACGCCGAGTACGGCGGAACGGTTCTACGCGCGCACCTCGACGGAGGCGTGGCCGACGGCGCCAAGGCCGTACGGACCAAAACGTCCTACCACGCCCTCGAGCATGCCCTGCTGACCTTCCTGTACGTGGACCTCTGGGTCAGCGAAACGCCGGTTACCGTCCACTACCGGATAGAGGACCCTCGCGGGACCCGCCTCTTCCCCCTCCCGATCGAGGCCCCCTCCCCAACAATCGAACGGGTCGTGCTCAACGGGTCTCCCCAGGTTCCCCCCGACACCGTCGATCACGCCCTTCGCCTCCCTCTGCAGGGGCCGGCGGCCCTCACCCTCGAGGTGGCGCCGAACTGACCCGCTCCGGTTTTCTTCCCCCTATTCCGCCGTGGCCGCCTCCACCGACTCCTCCGTCAGCACGTCTCGCCGCCAGTAGTTGGCCAGGGCCGATCCGGTGATGTTCATCCACGGGCCGAAGATGGCCGGGGCCAGCCCCACGGTCGCCACCTTGCCCATCTCCACCGCGATGCCGGAGGCGAGCCCCCCGTTCTGCATCCCGACCTCGAAGGAGATGGTCCGGCAGTCCTGCTCGCTCATGCCGATCAGGCGACAGATCCAGTAGCCCAGCAGGTAGCCGGTGGCGTTGTGCACGATGGCGGCCGCGACGAGCATCCCCCCCACCTGAAGCAGCGACTCCTGCCCCGCCGCCGTGATGACGGCGATGATGACCGTGATCGCCACCATCGAGATGATCGGCATAATCTCGTCGAGCCACTCGGCCTTCCCGTGGGCGTAGCGGTTGAAGAGCAGGCCCAGGGCCACCGGCGCAATGATCATCTTGACGATGCTCCACATCATCGCCCAGAACTCGACCGGCACGAACTGTCCGGCGAGCATCTTCATCAGAAACGGCGTCATGACCGGCGCCAGCAGCGTCGCCACCGACGTAAGCGTCACCGACAGCGCAAGGTTCGACTCCGAGATGTAGGCCATCACGTTTGAGGCCACCCCACTCGGGGCTGACCCGATGAGCACAATCCCCGCCGCAATCTCGTCGGGCACGCCCAGGGTCGTCGCCAGCGTAAGGCCCACCAGCGGCATGATTGTGAACTGGCAGAGCACCCCGACGATCACGCCTCTGGGCATCTGGATCACCCGGGCGAAGTCGTCGACGCTGAGGGAGGCCCCCATCCCGAACATGATGATCTGGATCAGCGGCACGATGAAGATCGTCAGCTCCACCCCGCCCCACTCGTCCAGGAGCCCCGGGTAAAACATCGCCAGCGTCACCGAGGCGAACACAAACAGCGTGAAGGTGAAGTCCTTCAGCACCGGATGGGCGCGGACCCCCACCGCCAGGGCCGCGAAGCCCCCCACCGCAAAGGGGCCGACGGGGACGGCGGCTCCCAACGCCAAAATGCCGAGCACCGCCGCCGCACACAGGCCCGCGACGGCGAGCAAGACTTTGTAGACGGTCTGCACGTCGATTCGCCCTCGTTCAATCGATGACTAGCTCCCCCTTTCGAAAGGCTGGCGGCCCCACAGATGTGCCTGTACGCCGCCGACGGGACTGCGAGAGTCACTCAAGTTGCCGAAGTGGCAGCCACTGACCGAAAAGTGCCTACCCCCACGATATCTCTAAGGGTTGATTATTTCAACACGCCTTCAGGCCGCCGTCCCCGCAGGAAGGACCTCGACGGGAGTGTACTTCCCGGACGTTCCGAGGTCCCGACGCCGGTTGGGGCTTCCGAATACGACGCGTGTTCGCCCCGAAATGAGGACCTTCGTTCGGATGGGCTTTCCCGGATGCGGACGCCCGACCCCCGTCCCAGAAAAAGACGGGGGCTATGACTCGAAAGGGTGTACGTTCCGGGTCCAGACGGAAGCGATTCCACCTCTTCGCCCACAGATGGGACCCTCACGAACTCCTAGGGGTCCGACCCGGACTCGCTCAGCCGGCAGATGGCTGTATATCGAGATGCGGCGCCCCGAACGCACCAATCGAAGAGCGTGGGGGCGACCGTTCTCCTCAGCCCCGAAGACAGCGTGGAAGTGTTCCTGACGGATGTGGCAACAAAAAAGCCCGACCGGACGGCCGGTCAGGCTTCGAAGCTCCCCGGGCTGGATTCGAACCCGCATGCCGACGGCTGTCGGCACCGACGGCGGTCGAGTACGGGTACACCCGCATAACCGCCGCATGCTCTACTCGATGCGCTCCTCCAGCTGGATTTCTCCCTCAACGACGTAGCGCGTCATCTTCTTGCTCTTCCAGCTCTTGATCAGCTGTTCAGCTTCCACTGCCTCCTCCTTTTTCGGGAACCCCTGCGTGAAGACCAATACCCAGGGCCGATATCGAGACGTAAAGCCTGTGGAAGTCGAATTATGATGCTTCAGGCGATTCTCCGGGTTCTGCGACCGGCCGACGTAGTATCGCCCATTCTTCTCCGACTGGAGGATGTAGACGAAATGGCTCATGGCGCTGAGACGGGTAGCTATGAAAAAAGCCCGACCGCCGGGCGGCCAGGCTTCTTTGCTCCCCGGGCTGGATTCGAACCAGCAGCCCTGCGGTTAACAGCCGCATGCTCTACCGTTGAGCTACCGAGGAATGTGTTTGTGTGTGAGTGCCTGCACGCGGCTCGGGCTGGATTCGATCCCGCATGCCGACGGCTGTCGGCACCGACGGCGGTCGAGTACGGGTACACCCGCATAACCGCCGCATGCTCTACCGTTGAGGGACCGAGGAATGGAATGTAGAGGCTCCTCTCGCAAACGGCCAGTTGAAAACATGTCCTTCCAGGTCCAGGTTCCGCGGGTGGGGGCACTGTTCAGGGCATCTTCGCACAC
>JAZKTD010000425.1:0-2722 GCA_036625705.1 Salinivenus sp. | reverse complement strand
GTCAGCTACGGGATGCCCAGCGGCTGGGACCTGCGCTCAGGGCTAGAGGTCCGGGGCGGGACGTTCTACGACGGCTGGCGGGCGACCGCTCAGGTGAGCCCGACCTGGAACGCCTCCCGCTACCTGCGGCTCAGCGGCTTCTACCAGATCAACCGGATCGGTTTTCCGGATCGCGATCAGGACTTCACCGCCCACGTGAGCCGCCTCCGGGTGGAGGTGACCCCGAGCGTCGAGTACTCGCTGCAGGCGTTCGTTCAGCACAACAGTGCGCGGGACGTGATGGTGGGCAACCTGCGGTTCCGCTACAACCCGCGGCAGGGGACGGACCTGTACCTCGTCTACAACGAGCGGCTCAACACCGACCGGGCGCCGGCCCGGGCGCGGCCGACGACAGCACCGCGGCTGCCGCTCTCCGCCCAGCGGACGCTCCTCTTGAAGTACACCTACACGTTCAACTGGTAGAGGAGAACGGCGGGCGTCGGCGCTAGTCGGCGCAGCGCCGAGCGGGCCGTTGCCTGCGGCACAGGGGCCCGAAGGGATGCGGCGGGCGACGTGGCTCCCCGACGAGAATGGGAGGGGGTCTCCTCTCCTCTAAAATGCCAGGAGGTCCTCCACCGTCGGCCGCAGCCGGCTCTTCGCGGAGAAGATCTCGTCCTCCAGCGGCTTGGCGTTGGGCACCGGCAGGTCCTCCGCCGCCACCCGCGTGATGGGCGCATCGAGAAGTTCGAACCCGATCTCGCCCAGCTCCGCGGCCAGCTCGGCCCCGAACCCGGCCGTGCGCGTCGCCTCGTGGAGCACAAGCAGGCGGTTGGTTTTCTCCAGCGACCGGCGCACGGTCGCCCGGTCCCACGGCACGAGGGTCCGCAGGTCCACCACCTCCAGCTCAGCCCCGGTGGCGTCGGCCTGGTGGGCGGCCTCCTCCAGCGCCCAGTGCACGCCCAGGCCGTAGGTGACGATCGTGGCGTCGGTGCCCTCCCGCGCGATCCGTGCCTTCCCGAAGGGCAGGGAGTAGTCCTCGGTCGGCACGTCGCCGCGAATGGACCGATACAGCTTCTTGTGCTCGAAGAAGAGGACCGGATTCGGGTCATCGAGGGCCGTGCGGAGGAGTCCCTTCGCGTCGCGGGGCGTGGCGGGAACGACGACCTTGAGGCCCGGCGTGTGGGCGAACCAGGCCTCCATGGACTGGGAGTGGAACGGCCCGGCCCCGATGCCGCCGCCGAACGGCGCCCGGATCGTGACGCCCACGGGCTGCCCCCAGCGGTAGTGGGTCGTCGCCAGGTTGTTGACGATCTGGTTGACCCCGCACGAGATGAAGTCGGCGTACTGCATCTCCACGACCGGTGTCAGGTCCTCGACGGCGAGGCCGAGCCCCGCGCCGACGGCCCCGCTCTCGATGATGGGCGTGTTGCGGACCCGCTCCGTGCCAAACTCCTCGACGAAGCCCTCCGTCACCTTGAAGGCGCCGCCGTACTCGGCGATGTCCTGGCCCATCAGGATCACGTCCTCGTCGGCCTCCATCGCGGCCCAGAGAGCGTCCTGGATCGCGTCGATGAAGCGGGCCTCGTCGGTCTCCGCGCCGGGCGACGGGGGATCCGGCTCGGGCGATGGGGCGAATACGGCGTCGCGTTCCTCTTCGGGCGTGCTGGTCACCGCGGGCTGGTCGAGGGCCCACTCCGCGAGGTCGTCGATCTCGGCGTCGAGCTCGCTGCGGATTGCCTCCATTTCGTCGCCGTCGAGCAGACCGTTGTCACGAGCCGCCTCGACGAAGCGGTCGATCGGATCTTTTTCTTTCCATTCCTCGATCCGTTCGTCGGGCACGTAGGCCGTCCCGGAGGCCTCCTCGTGCCCCCGCACGCGGAAGGTCTTCATCTCCAGCAGTACCGGTCCCTCGGCCCGGGCGTGGGCGCGGGCGGTCCGCACGGCGTCGATGACGGCGAGGACGTCGTTGCCGTCCACCACAACGCCGGGCATGTCGTACCCGTCCGCCGCGTCGGCGATGTCGGCGGGGGCCACCGCCTCCTCGGTCGGTGTCGAGAGGCCGTAGCCGTTGTTCTCGACCAGGAAGAGGACCGGCAGGTCCCACACGGACGCGAGGTTGAGGGCCTCGTGGAAGTCGCCCTCCCGCGTGCCGCCGTCGCCGCAGAACGCGCAGGCCACCCGGTCCTCGTCCCGGTACCGGATCGCCTGGCCGAGGCCGCAGGCCACCGGCAGCATCGCCGCCATGTGCGAGATCATACCCACCAGGTTCTTCTCCGGCACGCCGAAGTGGAAGGTGCGGTCGCGGCCGTTCGTGAACCCGCCCGCCTTCCCCATCAGCTGGCAGAAGAGGCGCTCCCGGTCGACGTCGCGGGTCGTCCAGACGCCCAGGTTGCGGTGCATCGGGAGGATGTAGTCCTGCTCGTCGAGGGCCCAGGCGGTGCCCACGGCGATCGCCTCCTGCCCGATGCCGCTGAACCACTTCTCGAGGCGCCCCTGGCGCAGGAGGGTGAGCATCTTTTCCTCGATCGCGCGGGGCTCGAGCAGGGCGCGGTGGAGGGCCCGGACGTCGTGGTCCGCGGCAGGGTCGGCGGGCACGTTGGAGGCGGTCATAATCGTGAATCTGGGAATGCGATGCTGGTTCGGTACGGGCCGGGGCTCTACGGGCCTGCGCCGGGCTGAAGCCGCGCCGGAGGGGCGTCGGAAGTACGGTGCAGCCTAGCGGTTCTCTGTCCGAGTGGTTCCC
>JAZKTD010000424.1:0-2735 GCA_036625705.1 Salinivenus sp. | reverse complement strand
TTGCCATCGTCGGGGCCGTCGTCGTCGCCATCGCCGGAAGCGGCGGATGGGGGGCGTACGGATGGCCGGTGTGGGCCGGGGCCGGGCTCATCTTTGCCGTCGGGCTGGCCGACGACCTCCTGGACATCCGGCCCGAGGCGAAGCTCATCGTGCAGGTGCTGGCCACCGCCCTCCTGATCTACGCCGGGGAGGCCTTCTGGCGCGGCGGGCCGTTCTGGGCGTCGATCCCGCTGACCTTCCTCTGGGTCATCGGCATCACCAATGCCGTCAACCTCATCGACGGCCTCGACGGCCTGGCCGCGAGTATCGCCGCGGTGGCGGCCGCCACCCTCGCGGTCATCGGCGTGGCGATCGGGCAGGTCGACCTCGCGGTCGTCGCGGCCGCCCTGGCGGGCGGAAGCCTCGGCTTCCTGGTCTACAACGCCAAGCCGGCCCGCATCTTCATGGGCGACTGCGGCAGCCTCTTCCTCGGCTACATGCTGGCGGCGGCCGCCCTCGGCGTGCAGAGCACCGGCGAGCCGGTGATCGGGACGCTGGTGCCGATTGTCGTCCTCGCGGTGCCGATCTTCGACACCACGTTCGTGACGGTGACGCGCATCCTGGGCGGGCGCCGCGTCACGCAGGGCGGGAACGACCACACGCACCACCGCCTCGTGCGCCTCGGCCTCTCGGAGCGCGGGGCGGTGCTCGGCCTGAGTGGCGTCAGCGCCGCGTTTGCCCTCTCGGCCGTCGCCCTCTTCTGGACCACCGCCCCCCTCTTCCTGGCGGTCCTCCTCCTCGGCGTCGTCGGCTGCGTCGTGTTCGGGCTGTACCTGGTGGGGAGCCGCTCCTACGAGCCGCGGGGCGACCGGGCGCCGGCCCTCACCGAGCGGGTCGGGGCCGTCATGCGCGCGCTGGCCGGCGGCATCTACTGGAAGTCGGTCGGGGGCGTGATGGCGGACCTCCTGGTCGTGGTGGCGGCCTTCATCGTGGCCGTCCACCTGCGCTACGGCGGCGCCCCGCCGGCCGCCCAGTGGGCCCTGCTGGGAGAGGCCCTTCCCGCTATTGTGGTGCTCAAGGTGGGGGTCTTCTACGCGTTTGGGCTGTACCACGGCGTCTGGCGCCACGCCGGCACGCCGGAGGCAGTGCGCCTCCTGAAGGCCTCGACCCTCGCCTCCGGGCTCGCCCTGGGCGGCCTGGTGGCGGCGTACGGGCCCGACGCCGTGTCGGTCTCGGTCGCGATCCTCGACTGGATGATCGCCACCGGACTCGTCGGCGGCCTCCGGTTCGGCTTCCGGGCCCTGCGGCAGTACTTCGCCGCGCGGCGCGACGGCGGCGCCCGGACGCTCGTCTACGGCAGCAACGACCAGAGCGTCCTGGTCGTGCGCCACCTCCGCCGCCGGGCCGACCGCACGGTCGTGGGGCTGCTCGACGACGACGCGGGCCGGCACGGCCTGCGGACGCAGGGCGTAGAGGTGCTGGGGGACGTCGAGGCCCTGCCCCGCCTCGCAGCCCGGCACGACGTCGACGAGGTCATCGTGCCGGTACAGGGCACCGGGGCCGACGAGCGCCGGCGCCTCGCCCACACCTGCGCCGCGGCCGGCATCGACTGTCGGCACTTCGCCTTCCGGCTGGAGCCGGCCGGGGACGACGGCCTCCTCGCGCCGGCGGGGGGAGACGGGGCCCAGCCGGTCTCGTCGTCCCCCTGAGGGGCGAGCGCTCCCTCGGCGGAGACGAGCGAAAAGAGGTCGGCCAGCCCCGTGCGGCCCCTGTCGTCCCGGCGGACCATCGGTCCGGAGCGGTTCCGGTCCTACGGCTCCGACGCCGTTGCCCGGCGGGCCAGCTTGCGGAGCGCCCCGCCGATGGTCTGGAGCTCGTCGTCGCGCCCGGAAATTCCGTGGCGGTCTGCCAGGTACGCCGGATCGTTGTAGGCCAGGTGCACCTGGCCCGTCGAATCCGCCCACACGAGCATCTTCTGGGGGAGGTCAATGGCGGTCGTCGGACTCGCCTCCATCAACGGCGTGCCCAGATCGGGGTTGCCAAAGACGAGGAGACGGGTGGGCCGAAGGGACCGGCCTACCGTTTCGGCGTTGGCCGCGTGGTCGACCCGGGCCATGATGGAGAGCGGCTCGGCCCCCTTCACGGCACGCTCCAGCCGGGCCATCGTCGAATCGACGGAGTGGGGGCTGTCCAGGACGACGAGGCCGGCGCCGGCCGTGTCGGGACGCGCCGTCTCGGGGCCCGGCTCCGCGGGCGAGCGGTCCTCGGTGTCTATTGAACCGCAGCCGACCAGCAGGGCGAGAACGGCACCTACGAGGGGAACAACACGATACGTCATGGGCGTCGAGGGAGCGGATTCAAAGAAGCCGAAGGGGAAAATACGTACGGCTCGGGGCCCGAAACGATACGGGGCCGGAGGCACGCAGCGTCGACGCGGACTGTGGGGAGGTCGGGGGCAGCAGGTCCCGCGGGCGGTGTGCCTTTTCGAGATTAATCACCGGATGACACCGCTGGCCTAAAGTAGATCAGTGGATCGAAACAGGCGCCGTCCCGGCCTCGAAGATCGGCCTTGAAGAAACGACCGCCCGGAACATTCCCGGAACGGAACGCCCGAAATTTCTCATGTTTGACCCCGACAGCCGTCGGGAGAGTTTGAGAAATTTCAGCGCCCTGAGCGAAGCGAGGAAGTAGTCACCGGGCTGCGCCCTGAGCGAAGCGAGGAAGTAGTCACCGGGCTGCGCCCTGAGCGAAGCGAG
>JAZKTD010000423.1:0-2738 GCA_036625705.1 Salinivenus sp. | reverse complement strand
CGCCAGTATACGGACCGCGGCCCCAGCCGTCAATCCGAGGCCGAGGCCAGGAGCACAGCCCGGCGAAGCTCGGTCCACCGGCCCTCCGTCTCTTCCGGGTGGTGCGGGTTCTTTTCCCGGAGCCACTTCTCGACGGTCGTGAGGTGCACGTTGCCGTCGGCCCGGCGGGCCACCTCGCGGTAGACCGCCGCCGTGGTGTCGACGTCCGGCTCGCCCATTACCGTCCAGGCCAGGGCCGCAAACTCCTTCGTCGTGGGCGGCACGTCGACCGCCTCCTCCCGCGCCGCGGGGCCGAGCGCCCGTCGACGCAGCTCGTGGTGCACCACCTGCCGCCGCACCTGAAGGGCGTTGTACTGTAGGGCCGTCTGCACGTGCTCGGCCTGCTCCTCGGCCGTCATTGGGCCCTTCGCCTCGACGGGCCCCGGCGCCGGCAGCCGATCCTCGAGGGCCGCCATCTCCTCGTCGATCGTGTCGCGAAGGGCCCGCAGGTCCGCCAGCCCGAGCGCATCGACCTGCTCGACGGCGCGGTCGCAGGCAGTGCGGAGGCGCTCCCGCCACTCGGCGCGGAGCTGCTGCAACGGAGCGTCTGTAGGGGCGCTCATTGGACCGACGGGCGTCTGGACGAGAGTACGGGCTCGGAGCTCAACACGACCCGGCATGCACGAAAGCGCGTCCGGCGGACCGGGTTTCGTCGTCGACGCCCAGGCAGGGCGCCCCGGCCGTCGACCTGTGCCCATCGCAATTCCCCCGCCCGGTTCTTTTCTTTCGCAGCCCACGGGTTCATTTTCTCTCCTCCGTTTGCCCGCCGCCCCGTCCATGTCCGCCTCGATCGTCGACCGCAACAACGTCACGGTTCGGGGCGAGGGCGACCGGCCGATGCTCTTCGCCCACGGCTTCGGCTGCGACCAAAACATGTGGCGATTCGTGGCGCCCCACTTCGAGGGCGAGTACCGTACCGTTCTGTTCGATTACGTCGGCGCCGGCGAATCGGACCTCGGGGCCTACGACCCCGACCGCTACGGCACGCTCGAGGGCTACGCGCAGGACGTGATCGACGTGTGCGAGGCCCTCAATCTGAGGGACGTTGTCTTCGTGGGGCACTCCGTGAGCACCGTCACCGGCATGCTCGCGGCCATCGAGGCCCCCGACCGCTTCGACGACCTCGTCCTCATCGGGGCGTCGCCCTGCTACCTCAACGACCCGCCCGACTACCACGGCGGCTTCGAGCGGGAGGACCTGGAGGGCCTCCTCGAGATGATGGACAAAAACTACATCGGGTGGGCCGACTACTTCGCGTCTCTGCTCACGAAGCAGGCCGAGGCGACGGAGGTGACCGAGGAGCTGGACCGGAGCTTCTGCTCGACCGACCCGCACGTCGCCCGCCAGTTCGCCGAGGTGACCTTTCTCTCCGACTACCGGGACGCCGTCCCCGAGGTGCCGGTCTCCTCGCTCCTGGTGCAGTGCCGGGACGACATCGTGGCGCCGCCGTCGGTGAGCCGCTACCTGGAGGCCCATCTGCCCGACACCACCCTCAGCCTGCTGGACGCAGCCGGCCACTGCCCCCACATGAGTCATCCGGCGGCAACGACGACCACAATCAAGGCGTATCTCTCGCCCGCCGATGCGTCAACCCGACTCTAGCCCCCATGGACTCTCTTCTCGACCAGGCCCCGTGCGGGTTCGTCTCGTTCACCGACGACGGAACGGTCCGGGCCGTCAATCAGACGCTTCTCAACCGGCTCGGCCGGCCCCGCTCCGACGTGGAGGGGAAGCACATCGAGTCGCTGCTGGCCCCCGGGGCGCAGCTGTTCTACCACACCCACCTCTTTCCGCTCCTCAAGATGCAGGGCCGGGTTGAGGAGGTGTACCTGTCACTCCGCACCGCCGAGGGCGACGAACTGAGCTGCCTCCTCAACGCGCGGCGGACCGAGCGGGACGGCACCCCGGTCAACGACCTGGTGCTCCTGCCCTTCGAGGAGCGCAACCAGTACGAGGACGAAATCCTACAGGCCAAACAGGCGGCCGAACAGGCCAGCCGGGCCAAGGACAAGTTTCTCTCCACGGTGTCCCACGAGCTCCGCACCCCGATCAGCACGATCAAGAGCCTGTCGCAGTACCTCACCATGGGGGTGCGCGGCCCCGTGACCGACGACCAGGCCGACTACCTGCGCCGCATCGAAGACGCGGCCGACTACCTGGACACCCTCATCGGCGACATTCTCGATTTCGCCCGGCTAGACGCGGGGGCCGTCGACGTCACGCCGGAGTCCCTGTCGGTGCAGAAGGCCCTAGACCGGGCCGAATCGCTGGTCGACGTCCGCTTCGAGGAGGCCGATCTCACGTACGAGCCGGCCGTCTGTCCCCCGGACCTCTACGTACGGGCCGACCCGAACCGGCTGCAGCAGATTCTGCTCAACCTGCTTGCAAACGCGACCAAGTTTACCCCGGCGGGCGGGACCGTGTCGGCGGAGGTGGAGGCCAACGCGGACACCGTCCACATTCACGTCCGCGACACCGGGATGGGCATTCCCGAGCCCGAGCAGGCCCACATCTTCGACCCGTTCGTGCAGGGACAGGACGAGCCGGGCTCCCGGTCGTCGGACGGCGTAGGCCTCGGGCTCGCCATCAGCCGCGACCTCGCGGCGGCCATGGACGGGTCGCTCACCCTCGACAGCACGGCCGGAGACGGGTCGACGTTTACCGTGACGCTCCCGGCCGCCTCTCCCCCGCCCGGGGCC
>JAZKTD010000422.1:0-2747 GCA_036625705.1 Salinivenus sp. | reverse complement strand
TCGAGGCGAAAGAGGCCGTCGAGGCCGTAGGCGAGGTTGTAGGTGCCGTCCCAGCCGAGGCGGCTGGTGAGGATCCCGCCGACATTGGAGTCTTCGTTTATGACCTCCCGCCTCAGGCGGGCCACCCCGAAGTTCTCCGACGGCAGGGCCTCCCCGCCGCGAGTAAGGTCCGGCTCGCGGGCGGTCTGCATATTCAGGATCCCGATGTCCCAGGGCCCGCTTCGCCCGACCACGCGGGCCCCGCCGAGGATGCGGACCTGCCGGCCCTCGAAGAGCCCGATGCGACGGCTGTAAAACAGGCGGTTCGGCCGGCCGAAGCCGAAGGAAAAAGTGCTGGCCCGCTCGAGGAAAAACCGTCGCTTCTCGGGGAAGAAGAGGGGGAAGCGGGTGAGGTTGACCTGCTGGTTGTCGGCCTCGACCTGGGCGAAGTCGGTGTTGAGCGTCAGGTCGAGGGTAAAGTTGGAGGTGAGGCCGTACTTGACGTCGAGCCCGGCGTCGTAGGTCGGGTCGGTCTGCCGCTCGTAGGCAGTCTCTGCGTCGTTGAGGGCGGCCTCCTGGCCGGCTCCGCCCAGCAGGTAGGGCGTCACGCGGAGGGGTGTCTCGGGCTTGAGGTCCTCGAAGACCACGTCCCGGTACTGCGAGGGCTTCCAGCGGCTCCAGGCTCCCCATTTCGGGGGGATCTCCGGAAAGACGATGTCCTCGCTCTTTCGGGCGAGGAGTCGGCCGGCGGAAAGCCCCATGACAGCCTGTCCTCCTTTCGCGTCGAACCGGAGGCTGGAGACCGGAATGCGCATCTCGGCGAACCACCCTTCCTCCGTCTGGCGGGCCTCTGCCTCCCAGAAACTGTTCCAGTCTATATCGAGCGGAAACTGTCCGGACGCGTCGTTGAAGACCGCCAGGTCCATACGGAGGCCCGTGGGGGTCGTGAAGAACCCGAGCGCGTTCTCGTTATCGTTGAAGGTATCAAGCCGAATCCCGCAGTAGTCCGTGTCAGTATTCAGGTAGTCTCGTTTGAATGACGGGGCCGAGGGTGCTTTTCGGTCGTAGCACCGACAGGCCACGTAGAGGGCCTCCTCGGTGTACCCCACGACGATCTCCGTCCTCTCGGTCGGGTCCTTCCCGAAGTCAGGCACACCCTGGATGAGAGGGAGGCGCCGGGCCTCCTCCCAGGCCGCCTCGCTCGGGCGGCCGTCTAGCTCAACCGTGCCGGGGGGGATCTTCGGAATGATCAGGCGCCCCTCCGCCGAAGCGGACGACGCCTGCGCCGGGGCCACGTCCGGCTGTTGACCGAACGACGGAACGACCCCGACGACGGCGAGGAGAGCCCCCGCGATCAAGGCACATGCGCACGGCAGCGGCCGGCACCGCGGCAGGGGGAGCGGAAAGGGACGAGCGGGCGTACTGACACGTCGATTGCGCATTGTTCTGAGCGCGTCTTTGTTGAAAAGTGAACTCAGGGTCGACGGCCTACGTCGCCACCTCTCGAACCAGCCCGGTCTCTTTGCCCGACGCCTCCTCTGTCTCTTCCTTCGCGGAGGCCTCTCCGTCCGGCGGCAGCACGGAAATCTCGAAGATAGCGGCCTCCTCGAGGGGAGGCCCCTCCTCCGGCTTCGGCGTCGAGGGCGGCCACCGGCCCGCCGACGCGCACGGCGTGGACCGAAACAACGACGGGGGAGGCGCGCGAGCCGCTACCGGGGGGCACCGGCACTGCCCCCTCGATGGAGACGACCCCTCCGTGCAGCATCTGGCGTGACGAGAAGGGAGTGGGCGGATCGACGAGTCGCTGTCGGTGCTACCCGACTCTACGCGTTGCCCCAAACCGAATAGACCGTGTAGATTGCGGCCAGTCGGTCGGGATCGTCTTCGAGGCGTCGGGCGTCTTCGACGAGGGCCTCGTACTCGGGCTTCTCCAGGTGGCCCTTCTCCAGAAGCGCCCCACCGATGGCCTGTACGCTCAAGGTATAGAGCCTGCGAATCGAATTGTCCTCTCCCGTCTCGACCGGGACGACCGCCCGGACCGCCGGTGTATTGAGGCCAGCTTCCCGAAAAAGCGTCCACGTCTTCCGGCCCATCTTGGTGTCGAAAAGCACCTCGCCCAGTTCTTGGGCGCGATCCATGGCGGGACTTGGCGGCCAGGCTCCGGTCGAGGCAAAATCCGGTTCTTGCACCGCGACGACGCCTCCGTCCCGGCAGACGCGACGCAACTCGTCGACCGCCTCGGCGGGCTCGGGCAGGTGGGCCAGAAGGAAGCGGGCGAAGATCAGGTCGAAGGCCCCCTCCTCGTAGGGTAGGGCCGCCGCGTCTCCTTCCTGGTAGGTCAGATCGTGCCCGTCGGCGTCGCTTCGGTCCCGGGCCACCTCCAGGAGGTCGGGGTCCGCGTCGAGCCCGACCACGCGGCCCGGATCCGGAATCAGATTCCCAAGAAGTCGGGTCGTGCGCCCGATGCCACACCCCACGTCGAGGACGTCGGCCCCCTTGGATACGGAAAGGTCCCCGAGGAGAGCTTCAGTGGAGGGGCGAAAGACCTCAGCGAGGAGCTCTTGACGACGAAGGTTGGATTCGTCTACGGCGTAGCTCATCGGCTCTGTAGGGGTTTTTCGAGGAAATGATATCGTCTCGTCAGATTAACTTGAGGGTCTCCGTGGGATCCGTCGTGCGCCCTGCGATGGGCTCCGATCGTCAGTTCGCGCCGATCCGCCGGAGGACGTTATGTCCGAAAGACACCTGATCCAGCCGAAGCTCGATGA
>JAZKTD010000041.1:0-17095 GCA_036625705.1 Salinivenus sp. | reverse complement strand
CCACCCGTCACTGCGTCGCCCGATACCGCGTCGTCCGACACGTCGGCCCCGTCGGAGCCTACCCCGCCGGCCGCCGACTCGTCGTCGCAGACCGGCCCGATCCCGCCGCCGGATTCGGCAGCGTCGTCCGTCGAGGAGCCGGCGCCCCACGACGAGGGACTGGGCACCGCGGGCATCCTGGCGCTCCTTGCCTCGGCCGCCGGCCTGCTGGTCCTGTTCTTCGTTTTCCGACGGTAGCGGATCCTCGCGGCCCGTGTCACGGCGAATCCTGTGGGTGGATGGGAGGCCTCGTCCACACATCCACCCCGACAGTGGTCGGGACAGGCACTTCCAGACCTCCACCCCCGAACGGAGCGTGCACTCGGGAGACCGAGTGCAAGCGGAGTGCGTATTACCCCACTCCCATAACCCGCCACTCATAACCCGCACCCCAAAGCCCAAACGTCACAGCCGCACCGTGGCGCCCACGATCAGGGTGCGGCCCGGCATCGGCGCGTCGAAGATTTCGCTGTACGAGCGGTCGAACAGGTTGCGCACCTCCAGCGAGAGGGTGGTGCGCCGCCCGCCGAGGCGGAGGGACTGGCCCACCCGGCCGTGGACGACCCCGTAGGTCCCCGTCGTGGGCCCCGCGTCGACGAGGCGGTCCTTCCAGAGGCCCTGCAGCCCCATCGTCGTGCCCCCGACCGTGAGCGTGGCGCTCCCCTGCACGAGGTGGCGCGTGCGGGTGCTGGCGTACTTGTAGTCCGTCACCGGCTCGACGTCGACGCTCGCGTCGAGGAGCGTGTAGCTCGACGTCAGGTGGACCTGCCCCCACCCGAGCGTGCGGTCGACCGTCGCCTCCGCCTCGAGGCCCCGGGTGCGGCTGTCGAGGTTGCGGGCCCGGAAGGCCCCGTCCCGGCGGAGGTAGTCGATGAGGTCTTTCGTGTCCCGCGCAAAGCCCGTCAGGTGAAGCGTGGCCCGGGCGGGCAGCCGCACGTCGACGCCCACCTCGCCGGCCCACGACTTCTCGCTGTCGAGATTGGGGTTGCCCTTGTTCACCGGGCTGTCGATGAACCGCTCGACGTAGTTCGGGGCCCGCACGGCACGGCCGCCCCCGGCCCGGAGCGTCGCCGGCCCGAGGCGGTAGGCCAGAAAGAGCTGGGGCGTCGGCTCCACGCCGTAGAGCGGGTCGTAGTCGACGCGCGTGCTCTGGTTGACGGTGAGCCGAGGGGTCGCGGCCCACTGCAGGCTCGCAAAGACGCCGCCGAAGACGTCGCTGTGCAGCCCGTAGCTGTTGCTGTCGATGCCCCGGAGCTGGCCGGAGGCGCCGCCGGTAATCCGCACGGCGCCGACCGTGCGGGAGGCCTGCCCCTGGGCGGTCACCATCCGGCTCGTGTGCTCGCTGGCCGGGGACGACGGGTTGTAGACGTAGCGGTCGCGGTGCTGCTTGGCCGAGAGCTGGGCGCGCCACGTCGTCTCGGCGGCGCGGTCGCCGATCGCCCGGACCTGCGTCCAGAACGTGGTGGTCGACTCCCGCGCCTTGTCGCTCGGAAAGTCGGTGTAGTAGTGCCAGGCGCTGAAGTCGCGGTCGTCGACCCCGGCCCGTGCGTAGAGCGTGGCGTCGCCGAGCCGCTGGGCGAGGGCCGCGGTGCCGGTCCGCCGCGCGAAGTCGGTGCGGATATCGCCGCCGCGCGGGTCGGCGACCGGCCGGCCGCCCTCGCCGCGGACCGTCTGGCCGTCGCTGCCCTGGACCGTCGCCGCCGCGCTGACGGTCGTAGTCGCCCCCACCTGTCGGGCCGCCCCGCTAGCGTCGTAGAGGTTGTTCTTGCCGTAGCGGCCGTCGGCCCGCGCCGCGAGCCCGGTGGCCGCCATCTCCCCGGTGCGCAGGGCCGTCCTGGTGATGAGGTGCACGACGCCGCCGAGCGCGTCGGGGCCGTAGAGGGCCGTGGCCGGGCCGCGCAGCACCTCCACCCGGGCAATCTCGGAGAGCGGCACCGGCAGGTCCATCAGGAAGTGGCCCGTCATCGGGTCGTTGACGCGCGCCCCGTCGAGGAGCAGAAGCACGCCGTTGAACGTAGACCCGCGCAGCCGGAGATCGCTCTGGACCCCGAACCCGCCCCGGCTCTGCACGTCGAGCCCCGACACGACGTCGAGCAGCTGGTCGACGCTGTTGACCGAGAGAGACGCGATGTCCGCCTGGGTGTAAACGCTCACGCGGCGGCCCGTCGTTCGGGCGGCCGAGGCCACGCGGGAGGCCGTCACGACGACGCTGTCGGGCATTTGCACCTGGAAGGCGACGTCGGTCGTGTCGTCACCGGGCGACGGCTCCGGCTGGGCGACCGCCGGGCCGGCGAGAACGAACACGCATCCGAGCAGGACGAGGAAGGGACGGCGGGACATCGGGGATGGGGAGACGTTCGATCGCAACCAGTTCGCGGCTCAGAATCGGCGTCGCCCCGGGGCATGTCAAGAACGCGATTTCAGTTTCATCGCGTCGTGACAGAACGGCGACGTTGTAACACCGCCGTTGTCATTCCCACCGAACATTCGGGTTCCGGCTCCGATGTCAGAGTCCGGATGGTTCACTGCTCACTCTCCAACGATTCTCATGCCCGAGACGCTCACGACCATTTCCGCCGACGAGTTGAAGGACGTACTGGAGGGCCCCCGCCCGCCGGTGCTCATCAATACCCTGCCGCGGTCGGCCCACGAGGCCCGGCACATCCCCGGGTCGATCAACGTCCCGACCGACGACGTCGACCGGGTCGAGACGCTGGTGCCCAACAAGGACGAGCCCATCGTGGTGTACTGCGCCAACGCCGATTGCACCGCCTCGCTGAAGGCCGCCCAGCGGCTCGAGGAGATGGGGTATACGAACGTCGTCGACTTCGAGGACGGCTACGCCGGGTGGCGGCAGGCCGGCTACGAGCTGGTCGGCACCGAGGCGTAGTCGAGCCGCGCAACCGCCGGTCGGGCGCCCGGCCGCCGGTCGGCTACGGGGCCGACGCCCGCCGCGTTGTGTCTCGCCGGGTCGTGTCCGGCCGCACCTGCAGGCTGTCGCCCCGGGCCGACACCACGCGGTACCCGGCCACAGTCCAGGCCGTGTCCCGCTTCGTGGTGATGACGGCCTCCCGCGCCCGGCCCCTGGCGTACTCGGACGCATACTGGAGCGTCACGACCGGGTGGCCGCCGCCGAGCTGGGTCGTCGAGTCCCGGTACTGGGCCCGCGTGAGGCGACGGGCCCGGAGGGTGTCGAGCCGGTGTCGGGCCCGAATGCCCTGGTCGGCCCAGTCCTCCTGCGAGATGCCGGCGCGGAGCGTCGAGTCGGCCGCCGCCCAGCTCTCCTCGAACGCCCCGGCGCCGAGGAGGGCGAGCCAGTCCTCCGCGGCGGTCTGGGCGGCCTGCTTGGCCTGCGTGCGCCGGTACGCGGCCGATCCGGGCCCCGTCGCGACGGTGTCGGCCGCGAGGCTGTCGGCGGCGAGGCTGTCGGCCCGGGCCCGCATCGTACTGTCGGCCCCCACTCCGGTGGAGTCGGCGACCCGGTCGGCAGTCGTATCGAGGGTCGTCGTATCGGTGGCCGTGGTGTCGGTGATCGTGGTGTCGGCCTGCTGTGCCTGCGCCGGCAGGCCCCCGACGACCGCGATGAGAAGAGCGGCGAGGAACGCGAAGCGGAGCATTGGGACGGAGAATTATACGGGAGATCCCCTCGATCGGAGGCCGGAACGACGGCCGCGCAGCCGGAAGACGACGGCCGCGGGGCCGAGGGAACGGATACATCAAAAACCCGGCCAGGGATTGGGGGCAGACCGGCCGCGGCGGGCCGGCAGGGTTCCGGCGCACGAACAGATGCGGACGGCGCCTCCCCGCGAGGGCCGAGCCGAATCGAGGGCCTACCGCCGTTCCGATTCGTCTTCGGAGCGGGCGCGCATCGACGGCTCGGGAACCCGGATGGGGGGACGCACCCGGTAGCCCGCCACGCGCCACGCCTCCTCCGCCCGCACCACGACGAGGTGCTCTTCGTAGCGTCCGCCCGCAAACCGCGTCCGGTACGTGAGCACCACGAAGGGGCCCTCGGTCGCGGCGGCGCGGAGGGTATCCCGGTACTGGGCCGACGTGAGCGTGCGGGCCGCCGGGACCCCGACGGAGTCGACCAGGCGCGCCCCCCGGCGGCGCCACGCCGCGCGGTCGGTCCGCTCCCGAAACGGGGCGGCCGCCGCCTCCCAGCCGTCCTCGAAGTCCCGGTCTTCGAGCAGGGCGAGCCACTCCTGGGCCGCGGCCTGGGCGGCCCGCTTGTCCGCGGCGTGCGGATCGTCGGACTGGGCACGAGTCGTCCCCACCAGCAGGAGGGCGGGGAGGAGAAGCGTCAGGACGAGGCCGGTCCGATCCATTGCAGAACGCCGCGTGGGGGGAGAGAACTGGACGGTGTGCACGTACGGCGGCGGCCTGCGTCCGGTCCGGACGGCGATGTAAATTGGCATTTACCTCTTCGCCGGGGCCGCGCGGGACCGGGATCACGGCTTCCGGGGCGCGCGTGCCAGAACGGTCCACCCGCGCCGAGGCCGGATCATCGGCCCGGCGTGTAGGGAGACGGCAGCAGGGGTCCGTCTCTCGCCCCTCTGGTTTCGCACCACCGATCAGCAGATGCGCTTTTCCCGTTCGTTCCTCGTCGCGGCCGCCCTCGCCCTCGTCCTGTCTGTGGGGCCGGCGGCGGCTCAGGAGTCGGCGTCCCTCCGCGGCTACGTCCGCGATGCCTCGACGGGGGAGACCCTGCTGCAGGCCAACGTCGTCGTGCAGGAAACCGGCGCGGGGACCGCCACCAACAACGCCGGCTACTACACGCTCCGCGGCCTCACGCCCGGGACGCACACCGTCGTCTTCTCGTACATCGGCTTTCAGACCCGGACCGAAGAGGTCACCCTCGCGGCGGGCGAGGAGCGGCGGCTCGACGTCGAGCTCACGCCCGCCGAGGTGGAGACGGACGAGGTCGTGGTGACGGGCGAGGGAGAGAACGAGGAGCTCGAACGCCAGATTGGGACCGACCGGCTCCGCACCGCCACCATCACGGAGCTGCCGTCGGTGCTGCAGCCGGACGTGTTTCGGTCCCTCAGCCTGTTGCCGGGCGTGACGACGGCCTCCGACTACTCCAGCAACCTCTACATCCGCGGCGGGGGCCCCGACCAGACGCTCGTCCTGCTCGACGGCACGACGGTCTACAACCCCACCCACTTCTTCGGGTTTTTCTCCACCTTCAACCCCGACGCGATCAAGGACGTGCAGCTCTACAAGGGCGCCTACCCGGCCGAGTACGGCGGGCGCCTGGGGAGCGTGGTCTCCATCTACAACAAGGACGGCAACCGGCGGGAGACGACCGGCGGGCTGAGCGTGGGACTGCTCGCCTCTCGCGCCTACATCGAGGGGCCGTACGGCAACGCCGACGACCCGGCCGGGTCGTACATGGTGGCCGTGCGGCGGTCGACCCTCGAACCGGTGCTTGCCGCCCTCCGCAGCACCGACGCCGACGGGATCCCCGAGAGCTTCTCCTTCTACGACGTCAACGCGAAGATCAACTACGACGCCGGCCCCGACGACAAGCTCTCGCTCTCCTTCTACGGCGGGCAGGACTTCCTCGTTATCGAGCCGCAGACGGACACGCGCTTCGACGTCAACTACGGAAACCAGACCCTGAGCGCCAACTGGACCCATCTGTTCGGCGACCAGGTCTTCTCGACGGTGACGCTCACGGGCTCCCGGTACCGGAGCACGCCGGTCGCGAGCATCGCGACCACCCAGTTCACGCAGGAAAACGGCGTCCGGGACCTGTCCCTCAACGTCGACGTGGAGTACACCCCCGGCGAGGCCCACGCCGTGAAGGCCGGCCTGCGGTCCAGCGCCCTCGCCTTTACGCTGCGCGAGTCCTTCGACGGCGCCGAGACCTTCGACCAGTTCATCACGGGGCAGCGCGTGGCGGTGTACGCGCAGGACACCTACGAGCCCAGCGAGACCTGGACCCTGAAGGGCGGGCTGCGCGGCACCTACTTCAGCAGCGGCGGCTTCTGGCGGCTCTCCCCGCGCCTGTCGGCCGAGTACACCCTCACCCCATCGGTCCAGCTCCAGGCCGCCTACGGCCGCTACCACCAGTTCCTGACGCTGGAGACGAGCCAGCTCTTCACGGCCTTCGACAACTGGCTCATCGCCGACGCGGGCGTGCCGCCCTCCTCCGGCGACCAGGTGGCCCTCGGCGTCAAGGCGCGCCTCGGGGCGGGCGTCAACCTGGAGGTCGAGGGCTACGGCCGCACGATGCGCGCCCTCTTCGAGCAGGACCCGCGCCTGACCGACCCGGCGGGGGTGCCGTACCCGGACCGGTTTCGCTTCGGCGACGGGCGGGCCTACGGGGTGGAGGTGCTGCTGCGTCGGCAGGAGGGGGCGCTGAACGGCTTCCTCAGCTACACCCTCAGCCGCACGGAGCGGCGCTTCCCGAACGTGCGTCTCTCCGAGGGCGGCGAGCCGCAGTACTATCCCCCCAACTACGACCGCACCCACAGCCTCACGCTGGCGGCCAACTACGCGCTCTCCGACCACTGGACGGTGTCGAGCACGTTCAACTACAACACCGGGAAGGCCTACACCCGGCCCGAGCTGCGCTACCAGCGGGTGGACCTCCCCTTTCAGTCCCCGTCGCGGAGCGAGAACGTATTCATCAGCCCCTTCAACGGCGCGCGGCTCCCGGCTTACCACCGCCTCGACGTCGGGGTGGCGCGCACGGGCCGCTTCTTCGGGATCGCCGACTACGAGCTTCAGCTGCAGGCGATCAACGCCTATGCCCGTCGCAACATCTGGTTTTACCAGTACCCCACCGATCCGGACGGCACGATCGAGCGCACGGAGACGCCGCAGATCCCCGTGCCCATTCCCAACCTCGCGCTCACCCTCACCTTTTAGTTGAAATTAGTGGACTGTGTCCCGGCCCCACGGACCGGGGCGTCGCGACGTCCTCGTCTCTCCCCCATCCCCGCGCCTCATGCGTCACCGCTGCTGGACCCTCCTCGCCCTTTTCCTGCTGGCCTCCTCCCTCCTCGGGTGCGATACGACCGCGACGCAGCCCGAGTCGCAGGTCGTCGTGGAGGCCTACCTGCAGGCGGACGCGCCCCTCCCCACGATTCGGCTCACCCGGACCGTGGGCGCCGGCGAGGCGTACGTTCCGAGCGAGGCGGCCGTGCGCGGCGCCGACGTCGCCGTCGACCGGCTGGCCGACGACGACACGACGACCCGGACCACCACCGTCTACAGCGAGACCGACTCCGTGCCGGGCGTCTACGCCTCCCGCCGCGCGCCGGTCGTGGAGCCGGGCGCCACCTACCGCCTCCGCGTCGCCCCCCCCGACGGGGCCCGCCTCACGGCCACGACCACCGTGCCGGCCCCCATCACGCTCCTCGAACTCAAGAACGACACGAGCACCTACCAGAGCGAGGACCAGCCCGCCTTCATCGTCGAGCCGCCCCGCCGGCCCACGGAGCGGCAGAACGTGTACGTCTTCAGCACGACCTCGCTGCTCGACTTCGACCGCCTGCCGGCCGACACCCTCCGGCGGGCCCTTGCCCCGCTCTACCGCGACGGCTTCGGCCCAAACGCCGACAGCCTCAGGGACCTCAAGACCACGTCGTCCGGCCTCCTCAACGAGGCGAACTTCCAGCGCAACGAGGACGGGTCCCTCACCATCGAACTGCCCTGGCTCGGGGTGGCCTTCTTCGGGCCCAACGAGGTGGCGATCAACGTGGTCGACGACAACTACTACGACTTCCTTCGCTCCCAGCAGGCGCAGCAGCAGGGCGGCTTCTCGCCCGGCGAGATCCCGAACGTCCTCGAACACGTAGAGGGCGGCACGGGCATCTTCGGCAGCTACGCCCGGGTCGCCCGTCCGGTCTTCATCCGTCCGCCGGACAGCCTTCGACGCCCGATCGGCCCCTGATGTCGACCCCGCAGGCGCCACCGGGGGCCGGACGATCACAGCGTGCGGCCTGCGGTGAGGAGCGGCGGCGCACCGCCCCCTGCGCGAATTAGGCTCCCGACGGATGGGGCCCTTCGACCTCGACCTGCATCCGTTCGCCGACGTAGCCGCCGACGAGGGAGGCGAACAGGCCGACGAAGAGCACCAGCATCATGCGCAGGTAGGAGAGGAGGCCCTGCCCCTCCAGCGCAAAGACGAACACGTCCACCAGAAGGATCAGCGTGATGAGGCCGGAGACGGCAGCCTCGTAGGAGGTGTCCCCCGGCGACCGGAAGGCACAGACGTACCCGGTGGCCTGCAGGCCCAGGAAGACGACGAAGAGCATGACCCACGTGTTGCCCGGCTCGAGGGCGGCGACGGGGGTGGCAAACCGGCCGAAGAGCCAGATGACCAGGTTGGCCAGGAACAGGCTCACGGCGAAGCCCAGGATCGCCCCGGCGACGATCCACCCCCACTCCATGGCCGGCCGGCCCGATCCGGCGTACGTGCGCTCGAGCTTTTCGCCGGCCCAGGCCCCGGCGAAGGTCAGGACGAGACCGTTCAGGAAGGAGAGGACCATCATGTACGTGTAGGTGCCGTCCTCGACGAGCCCGTCGAAGCACCGGAGGTCGAGGGCCGTTATGATGAAGTAGGAGACCACGGCGACCAGGACCGCGGCGAGCACCGGCTCCAGGACCGTTTCCCCCTCGCTGAGGTACCCGTACGAGACGCCGGCGAGAATGAAGCCCGACGTCATGGCGAGAAGCGGGAAGGTCGGCGCCGCGAGGGCGTTGCCGTTCATCCAGGTGAACAGCACGACGAAGACGACGCCCGTCACGAACGACCCGATGATGGCTTTCGGGTCAAAACGAAAGGCAGAACGGGTAGGCATGGGGGGAGGCAAGTGGCGAAGGAAGGGCGACGCGGAGGAGCGGGGACGGTCGGCGGGAGCCGGCCCCCCTGCCGTGCGGCACACTGTTCAATATAAGAACGTGGGCAGCAGAAGAAACCCGGCCGGCCCGCGTTTCCAGGGCAATCGTGTCTTGGGGGCTGAAGCGAGCGATGGAGGTTCACGGGCCCTCTCCGTTCCGACGGTGCCCGGAAAGAGCGGGCGCATGGGCGTGTGGGAGCATGGACGGGGGGCCTTCTGCTCTGCTGCGTCCTCGCTTCAGTTCGTGGACGTCAAGATGCGATCGCTGTGCTCCGCGTTTCAAAGAGGCGCTTCGCCCCCCGGGACGGCCCCGCAGATCCGTGGGTTAAATCCGCGTGACACCGAGGCGCGCGTTTGCGTGAAAGGACACGAGACGCTACACTAGAGACCGCCCTGTGTGCGGTCGGCTTTCCCGACGCCGGGCCGGGACGGCCGCGTTCGCTTCTGGCCGGCGCCGCCCGGCGGCCGGGCGCCGCACGGGTCCCGCTGGACCTCATTCCGCGTCCGTGCGTGCCGCACGGGAGACGCCCCGGCCCCGACATTCCGGCGTCAAGGGCCCGTCTAGCGCCCCCGTCGGGGCCCCTGCACCGACTGTTGATCAGTTTTTCTGCCTCATGGATTCTCCGTCTCCTGCCCACCGCGTCGTCGTCACCGGCCTCGGGGCCCTCACCCCTCTCGGCAACACCGTCGCCGAGTACTGGGACGGGCTCCTGGCCGGCCTGAGCGGAGCCGGTCCCATCACCAAGTTCGACGCGTCGGACGTACGGTCCAAGATCGCCTGCGAGGTCAACGACTTCGACCCGACGGCCTACCTCGAGGACAAGCAGATTCGGCACCAGGACCTCTTCAGCCAGTACGCGCTGGCGGTCACCCAGCAGGCCCTCGACGACGCCGGCCTCGACCCGGAGGCCCTGTCCGACGAGGCGCGCGACCGGATCGGGGTCGTGATGGGCACCGGCGTGGGGGGCAGCAACATCTTCGTCGACGAGGTGCTGAACCTCGAGGAGAACGGGGCACGGCGCATCTCTCCCTTCTTCGTGCCGATGATGATCAGCAACATGGCGGCCGGCCTCATCGCCATGGAGCACACCCTGCGCGGCCCGAACCACTGCGTCGTCAGCGCCTGCGCCACCGGCAACGACGCCATCACCGACGGCTACCTGCTGCTCCAGCAGGGCCACGCCGACGCGATGCTGGTGGGCGGGACCGAGGCGTCGGTCAACGAGCTGTGCGTGGGGGGCTTCTCTTCGATGCGGGCCATGTCGACGCGCAACGACGACCCGACCCACGCCTCCCGCCCCTTCGACAAGGACCGCGACGGCTTCGTGATCGCCGAGGGGGCCGGCGCCCTGTTCCTCGAGACGCTCGAGCACGCCCGGAAGCGCGGCGCCCCCATCTACGCCGAGGTCGCCGGCGTCGGCAAGTCGAACGACGCCCACCACTACGCCGCCCCCGACCCGGACGGGCACGGCGCCGCCCTCGCCATGGGCAACGCCGTGGACGACGCCGGCCTCGCGCCCACCGACGTCCAGCACATCAACATGCACGCCACCTCCACCCCGGTCGGGGACGTCATCGAGTCCGACGCCGTCAAGAAGGTCTTCGGCGACCACGCCTACGACATCAACATCTCCGCCACGAAGAGCATGACCGGCCACATGCTCGGGGCCGCCGGCGCCGCCGAGGCGATCGCCACCATCCTCGCGATCCACGAGGGCCGGGTGCCCCCCACGATCAACGTCGAGGCGCTCGACGAGGAGTGCGATCTCAACTATACCCTCCACGACCCCGTCGACCGCGACGTGACCGCCGCCCTCACCAACGCCTTCGGCTTCGGCGGGCACAACACGACCCTCGCGTTCACTGCGTTCGAGGACTGACGCCCTCCCCTCTTCCCTATGACTCCCAGTTCCGACCCGCCACCGGCCGGCCCCGACGACGGCGCCGGCAAGGCCCTGCCCGACACCCTCGGCGGGGTGGCCGGCCTCCTCGACATCGAGCTCGTCGACACGGGGCCGGAGCGCGTCACCGCCACCATGCCGGTGACCGACAAGCACCACCAGCCCTTCGGCGTCCTGCACGGCGGGGTGAGCGTCGTCCTGGCCGAGAGCGCCGCCAGCGTGGGCGCCTACCTCGCGGCCCCCGACGGCCACGCCGCCGTCGGCATGGAGGTCAACGCCAACCACGTGCGCTCGGTGCGGCAGGGCCGCCTGGTCGCCGTCGCGACGCCGCTCCACACCGGCCGCACCACCCACGTCTGGGACGTCAAGATTCACCACGAGGGCGATGCGCTCATCTGCGTGAGCCGCTGCACACTGGCCATCGTTGAGGAGGACGCCTCGTAGGCGGGCGTCCCCACGACGGGCGTCGTCTGCGCGCCCCCCGGCCATGCACCCCGTTTTGCCCCCGAGACGGCCCCTTCGTCCCCCATGCCCGACCGTCCGATCGCCGGTCTCCACCACATCACCGCCCTCGCCGGCGCCGCCCAGGCCAATCTCGACTTCTACGCGGGCGTTCTGGGCCTGCGCCGCGTCAAGACGACGGTCAACTTCGACGACCCGACGACGCCCCACCTCTATTACGGCGACGCGACGGGCCGCCCCGGCACGATCACAACGTTCTTCCCCTGGCCGCAGGCCCGGCCCGGCCGCGCGGGCGCCGGCATGGCGACGTCGGTGGCCTTCGCCGTGCCGCCCGGCACCCTCGACGCCTGGACCGACCGCCTCGCGGCGGCCGACGTGGCGGTCGAGCGGACCGAGCGGTTCGGCGCCCCGACGCTCACGCTCGAGGACCCGGCCGGCCTCCCCCTCGCGCTGGTGGCCGACGGCGACGCCCCCGCCGACGGCGTCTGGCGCGACGGCCCCGTGCCCGCCGACCGGGCGCTCCGGGCGCTCCACGCCCCCACCCTGCCGGTCTTCTCCGACGACCGCACCCCCGAGCTGCTCACGGACCTCTTCGGCTGGACGAGGGTCGGGACGGACGGGGATCGGCGCCGCCTCCGAGCCCCCGACGCCGACCTCGGCGGGCAGGTCGACCTCCAGGTCCGGGGCCGGCACCCCTCCGGCCGCATGGGCCGGGGCGCCGTGCACCACGTCGCCTTCCGGGCCCGCGACGCCGAGGAGCAGCGGCGGTGGCGCGAGGCGCTCCGGGCCCGCGAGATTGACGTGACGGCGGTCAAGGACCGGCAGTACTTCCAGTCCATCTACTTCCGGGACCCCACCTGGACCTCCGGCCTCCTCTTCGAGATCGCGACGGACGGGCCGGGCTTCCTGGACGACGAGTCCGAGGCGGCGCTCGGCGAGACCCTCCGGCTGCCGCCCCGGCTCGAGCCCCGCCGGGACGAGCTGGAACGCGCCCTCCCGTCCCTCTCGCCCCCAGCGCCCTAACGCCCAACGCTCAAACGCCCTAACGCTCAACCCACAAACGCAAAACCCCCATGCCCTCCTCCGACGGTCCGCATCAGGACCAGCCGCTCCTCGACCACGGCGCGCCCCTGGCCGACGCCGCGGCCGCCATGATTCTCCTGCACGGCCGCGGGGCCTCCGCCCGCGGCATCCTCTCCCTGGCCGACGCGCTGGACGTGCCCGACGTGGCCTACCTCGCCCCGCAGGCCGCCGGCCGCTCGTGGTACCCCGAGTCGTTTACGGCCCCGATCGAGGACAACGAGCCCCACCTCGGCTCCGCCCTCCAGGTGGTCGGCGACACGATCGCCCACGCCGTCGAGGCCGGGCTGACCGAGGAGCAGGTGCTCCTGGTCGGCTTCTCGCAGGGGGCGTGCCTGGCCACCGAGTACGTCGTCCGCCACCCGCAGCGGTACGGGGGCGTCGCGGGCCTGAGCGGCGGCCTCATCGGTCCCGAGGCCACTCCCTCCGACGCCGAGGGGGCCCTCGACGGCACGCCGGTCTTCCTCGGGTGCAGCGACCAGGACCCCTACATCCCCCTGGAGCGCGTCCGGGAGACGGCCGACGTCTTCCGGCACCTCGGCGCCTCGGTCACGGAGCGCATCTACGAAGGAATGGGGCACACCACCAACGAGGACGAGCTCCAGCACATCCGCGAACTGCTCGGCGAGCACGTGGCCCTCGACGAGTGAACGGACGGCCGCGCCCCATCTGTCAATCCGCGCGCCCAAACATCCCCCGATGACCACGCCCGACTGGGTCAAGCACGCCGTCTTCTACCAGATCTTCCCCGACCGCTTCGCCCGGAGCGGGCAGGTGGCCCACCAGGACGCGGTCCCGCTCAAGTCCTGGGGCACCCCACCGGCGGAGCAGGGCTTTCAGGGCGGGGACCTCTACGGGATCGTCGACCGCCTCGACTACCTCGACGACCTGGGCGTGACGGCCCTCTACCTCAACCCCATCTTCGCCTCGGCCGCCAACCACCGCTACCACACCTACGACTACTACACGGTCGACCCGCTACTGGGCGGCACCGAGGCGCTGCGCGAGCTGCTCGACGCCGCCCACGCCCACGACATGCGCGTCGTGCTCGACGGCGTGTTCAACCACGCCAGCCGCGGCTTCTGGCCGTTCCACCACGTCCTCGAGAACGGCCCCGACTCCCCGTACGTCGACTGGTTCGTGATCGAGGACTGGCCCCTCCGGCCGTACGCCTCGACCCCCGAAAAGCCGCACAACTACGCCGCCTGGCACGACCTCCCGGCCCTGCCGGCGTTCAACACCGACCACCCGGAGGTGCGGTCCTTTCTGCTCGACGTGGCGAAGCACTGGGTCGACTTCGGGATCGACGGGTGGCGCCTCGACGTGCCGGCCGAGATCGACGACCCGCCCTTCTGGCGCCGGTTCCGCGACGTGGTGAAGACGGCCAACCCGGAGGCCTACCTCGTGGGCGAGATCTGGCGCGAGGCCCCGGCGTGGCTCCAGGGCGACCGCTTCGACGGCCTCATGAACTACCCCCTGCTGGCCCCCATCCTCAGCTTCTTCGGCGCCGGCCGCCTGCGCGACTACTCGAAGGCGCACCTCTCCTTCGCCCCGCTCGACGCCGGCGCCTTCGCCGAGGCGGTCGACGACGTGCTGTCCCTCTACGACTGGGCGGCCACCTGCGCCCAGCTCAACCTGCTCGACAGCCACGACATGGCCCGCGCCCGGTGGATCCTGGGCGGCGACGCGACGGCCCTCCGCCAGGCGGTGCTCTTCCTGATGACCATGCCCGGCGCCCCCTGCATCTACTACGGCGACGAGGTGGGCCTCTCCTCGCGGGGCGACCCCCACTGCCGCGCCGCCTTTCCCGCCGACGAGGCCGACTGGGACACCGACCTGCTCTCGTTCTACCGGGACGCCACGACGCTGCGCCACCGCCACGAGGTGCTGCGCACCGGCCGGGTCGAGTGGCTCCAGGCCGACGCCCGCGTCGTCGCCTTCCGGCGGGTGCTCGACGACCGCGAGGCGCTGGTCGCGTTCAACGCCGGGTCCACGCCGGCCACGATCGCCCCGGCGCCGGACGCGCTTCGCTCCTCGGTCCTCCACCCGGCCTGGCCGCTCGACGCCGGCGAGGCCGAGGGGCTCTCCCTCCGCGGCACGGCCGAGCCCGTCGCGCTTCCGGCCCGCGCGGCCCGTGTGTGGATCAACGAGGCGGGCGGCTCCTAATGGGCTTGTACAACTGGATGGACGGAGATCGCAGACTCCGCAACGGGGTCGTCCCCGATTTCTCCGTCGACACGGAGGCCCTTCTGCCTGCTCCCCGCGCCCAAGCGATCAGAGCGGCTCCAAAACAGCCGCCCTCAATTTGTCAGAGGAGTTGTGCAAGGTCGCTAGTGGCACGCGTCCGCCCGGCATTCGTACACGTTCTACGCGAACGGAGCCTCTCCCGTCCGGGGAACGGACGGAGTCTCCCCCTACGCCGTGCTTCCCGACACAGCCGACGAACGACGACCATGTCCGACGAAACGCTCTTCGAGTTCGAACAATCCTTCGACCGCCCCGACGTGGCGGCCTACCTGCGCGAGATGGCCAACAGGCTCGACGCCGACGGGCAACTCGAGCTTACGGCCGGCGGGACGTCGACCACCGTCTCGGTGCCGGACCGCGTGCAGTTCGAGGTCGAGGTCGAGCGCGACGCGAACGACGACGGCTCGGCCGAGATGGAGATGGAACTGGAGCTCTCCTGGCGCGAGGGCGAGGACGGCTCGCTTGAGATCGAGTAGCGGTGCCCCGCCGACGTGCGCGCCGGGAGGGCCGCTACACCGCGTACGTTCCCGCCCAGTCCGGTCGGGCGTTCTCCGGGTCCGTCTGCTGCTCCCCCAGCTCTTCCGGGATGGGGTACGCCGCTCCCGCCGCGTTCTCCACGAACGACCGCTGCGAGGCAGACGGACGGCGGCGGTCCGAGGTCGGCCAACCCGTCTCGCGCCGCGGCGCCGAGCGGCCCTCCGCGGCCGGCGTGGGCTCCTGCGCAGCGGCGGCGCGGCGCGGCGTCTCGGTCCTTCGGACGAGCGACGTGTCGAAGACCATCACCAGGGCCGGCGCCACCAGCAGCGTGGACAGGAGCGACCACATCAGGCTCGAGCTCCAGAACGCCGCGTGGGTGGGATCCAGGAGGGCTCCGGCAACGCTCGTGAAGACCCACAGGACGATTGTACAGCTGAGAGCAACGATGAGGCGGCGGGCAGTCTGCATCGTAGTGGGGGAATCGAGGGCAGAAGAAACGAACGGACAGGCGTGTGTGTCAAGACGTGCCTGCGCGGACGGATGGCCCGCGCAGCGAGGGACCGCGAGGGAAGAGATGCGTACTTTCTCGTATGCGACTCTCTAACGTAGGCACGTTGCATCGAGACGTCAAGTGCCCGCACCAAAAATTCCGCACAAAAAACGCCCAGCCGGGCCACAGAACCCGACTGGGCGTGCGCTGAGCCGCACCCACTCACAACTCAACCGGGGTGCGGTCGAGGCCCACCACGGGACGTCCCGTGGAGCGGGAGCGCGGAACGCGTCCCGCTACTGAATCTCGATCTGGCGGCGTGTGTTGTCCTCCGTCTTCGGGACGTTGATCGTCAGCACGCCGTCCTCGTAGGAGGCCTCGATGTTGTCCTGATCCACCGCGTCCGGCAGCCGGAACGTGCGGTGGAAATTGCCGAAGGCCCGCTCGACGCGGACGTACTCTTCGCTTTCCTCCGTGCGCTCGCTGGAGCGCTCCCCGCTGACGGTCAGCGTGCCGTTCTGGAGGTTAATGCTGATGTCGTCCTTGCTCATGCCCGGCACGTCCAGGCGGAGACGGAAGGCGTCGTCCTTCTCCACGAGGTCGGTCCGGGGCGACCAGACCGCCGTGCTGCCCTGATCCTCGCCGGAGCGGTCGAAGAAGCGGTCGAACAGGCTATCGACCTCGCGCTGCAGGTTGCGGAGTGTACGGTTCGGGGTGCGGCGGGTAAGCTGGGTCATAACAGATCACCTCGTAGGGAATGAGTTCAACAGTGCGTGCAAATGAATCCTTTGCGGTCCGGGGCGGACACCGGTGGCGCCCGCGCCCGAACGTCGGTCAACAAGTGCACTCTACTGTATTATCAATCTGCGTGCCACTCCGGGGTGTCCCCCTCCTCGGTCCGCAACACCGACAGACCACTCTGTCGCCCCGACAGAGCGGCTGCAGATCTGACAGCCTCCCCTACGACGCGGCTCCCGGGCCCGTACTGCGCCGCCCGTCCACGCCGGTCTGGAGGCAACTCTGCGTATGTTTACCCATAAGAACACGAAGAGGGACATTTCTTCCGAGGTCTTTTTTCCCGAGGCAACGACGAATGCGTCCCGTCGCCCGTGACGTCCGACCGCCCCGCCCCTCCGTGCTTGCTGCGGCGGGGGTGGTTGTGCTTCTGCTGTGGATGGCCGCCGGTCCCGTGGCCGCGCCCGCCCAGCTGTCCGAACTTCTCGTGGAGACGAACGTCTCGGACGCCGTTGTCGAGGTCGACGGGGAGCAGGTGGGGCAGACCAACGAGGAGGGGCAGGTCCTCATCGAGGGCCTTCGCCCGGGCACCTACACCGTCAAGGTCCGGCACCCCGGCTACTGGACCGCCTCGACGCGCACGACCCTGGAGGCCGATCTCACGTCGCGCGTGTCCCTGACCCTGACCTCCCGCCCCGGGGAGGGAAGCAATCTCCTCGTGGAGACGAACGTCCCGGCCGCTGTTGTCGAGGTGGACGGGGAGCAGGTGGGGCAGACCGGCCCCGACGGGCGCGCCTACGCCACGGGCC
>JAZKTD010000421.1:0-2762 GCA_036625705.1 Salinivenus sp. | reverse complement strand
TCCGCCAGCCGCGCGGCGAGGGACGAGCCCCGGTTGTGTCGTAGGCTCGGATCGCAACGCTCAGAGGAACGTGCGGGCACGCTCCACCACTCGAAGCTCTCTCTGAGGTGCGCTTCGTAGTGGGCGTGTGCGACTCGTGCCGCAGGCCGAAACCCCATGCCTCGGAAACGGGTGGTTCAGAACCCACACTTGTCCCCTGCCATTTTGATGGGCCCGAGTCTCGATGGGCCGTGCCTTTCCGACCTTCGATCCGCCGTGAGCAGACTTTGCCTCAACCTCTTTCTCCTCCTTGTCCTCTCCGCCAGCCTTTGCCTCACGGAGCGGGGGCGCGCCCAGGCGGTGTCCACCGACCAGCCCCGTCCGACGGTACGAGCCGTGTCCGCCTCCGACATCTCCGTGGACGGTCGACTCGATGAGGCGGCCTGGCGTGAGGCCCCGCCGGCGACCAACTTCCGGCAGCTTGAGCCCACCCAGGGCGAGGCGGCCAGTCAGAAGACCGATGTGCGCGTGCTCCACGGCACGGACGCGATCTACGTGGGCGCGAACCTCCAGGACGAGAATCCAAGCAAGATCCAGGCGGCCCTCGGCCGGCGCGACCAGTTCAACCGGGCGGACTGGTTCATCGCCTCGTTCGACTCGAACAACAATCAGGAGACGGCCTACACGTTTGCCGTAAACGCCGCGGGGGTACAGGCCGACGGGCTCCGGACCGGTGATGGGGGAGGCCCGGGCCCGGACATCGACACCGCCTGGGACGCGATCTGGGACTCCGAGGTCGAGCGCACGTCGGAGGGATGGACCGTGGAGCTTCGCATTCCCTACAGCCAGCTTCGCTTTCCGGAAAACACCGACCAGTGGCGCGTGCACTTTCGGCGCCGGATTCCCCGGCTGTCCGAAGAGAGCGAGTGGCCGCTCGTGCCCCGCTCCGAGCGCCAGAATATTCTCGCCCAGTACGCCGTGCTCACCAACATGGCCGGGGCCGATGCTCAGCGCAACATCCAGGTCCGCCCCTACGCGACTTCCCGCATGAATGCCCACGAGAGCGCGTCCCAGCCCGGTCAATGGGCGTACTCGACGGCCGCCGACGTCGGCGGGGACGTGACGATCGGCCTCTCGTCCAACACCACCCTCAACGCGACGATCAACCCCGACTTCGGGCAGGTCGAGGCCGATCCGGCCCAGCTCAACCTGAGCGCCTTCGAGACCTTCTTCGAAGAACGGCGTCCATTTTTCCTGGAGGGTGTAGAGATTTACAAGTTTCCGCTGGCGGGCGGTGGGCCCGGGGGCGGGAGCAATCTCCTGTACACCCGACGGATCGGGGCCGCGGCCCCAATTATCGGGGCGACGAAGCTGTCGGGCCGGACGGCCGGGGGCACCTCCTACGGACTGCTCGGCGCGACGACGGGAGAGGACTTCTCTCCCGACCGGGCCTACGGCGTCCTCCGGGGCCGCCAGCAGTTTGGAGACTACTCCTCTGCCGGGGCCATCCTGACCGGCTACGATGGCCCCTCCGCTACGGCCGGCCACAAGCAGGCCCTTACCGGCGGGGCCGACTGGGACCTCCGCTTCCGGGACAATCGGTACGGGCTTCAGGGCACGGCGGCGTTTACTCATCAGCAGTGGAGCGCCGACCAATCGCCGAGCCAGACGGGCTTCGGGGGGCAGATTGAGGCGGGCAAACGCCAGGGATCGGTGAGCTACCAACTCGGGATCACCGCCTTCGATTCCGCCTTCGATCCCAACGACCTTGGACGCCAGCGCCGCAACAACTACGTCCGTCTGGGCGGCAATGTATTCTACCAGGCCAATGACGGCCAGCCGTTCGGGCCCTTTCAGCGGGCGTTCGTGGGCGTTTTTGGAGGACAGAGCTGGTCGTACCGGCGACGGATCAACCAGGGCCTCGAGTTTACGACCTTCTCGAACTGGACGCTCAGGAGCTTCCGGACCCTCGGGCTCAACGTTGGAGGCCGGTACTGGTTGGGCGGCTACGATCTCTACGAGACACGGGGCCTCGGCCCCGCCCGGCAGGTGCCCGAGTATGAGGTCCAGCTCGAGTACGGCACGGACCAGCGCCGGGACTGGGAGGTGGAGACCGAGTCGAAACTGACCCTCATGAAGGACGGGGCGCGGAAGTACGGGCTAGAGCTGAAAGGAGAATGGACGGCCACGCGACGGCTGTCCCTTCAACTCGACACCCAGGCCGAGTGGGAGCGCGGCGTGCGGGCCTGGTCCTCGAACGATGCATTCCGCCCCACCGGCCGTGGCGGATGGGCAATTAGCACCACGCAGGGGCCCCCGGCCCAACTGGCCCCTGCGGACTATCAACCGCTCGCGACCAGCGGCCGTCTGGACGCCGTTCTTGCCGACGCCGAGCCGTACGCCGGAACCGATGCCATCTACCAACCGGTCTACGGAGACCGCGACACCCGGGAGGTCGACATCACGCTCCGGGGCACCTTCACGCTCACGCCGGACCTCTCCCTCGAGCTCTACAACCAGCTCTTCGTGGCCCGCGGCCGGTACGAAGACTTTCAGATCCTCACCGACCGGGACACCTACGAGCGATTCGGCGCCTACCCGAAGCGCGACGAGTTTGCACTGCAGAGCTTCCAGCTGAACTCCGTCCTGCGGTGGGAATTTCGGCCCGGGTCGACGCTCTTCGTCGTATGGAGCCAGTCCCGCCGGGCCAATCAGGCGCTCAATCCGCTGGCCGATCCATCCCGGTCGGTCTACGACCAACCCCTCGGGGGACAGCTCGGAGA
>JAZKTD010000420.1:0-2766 GCA_036625705.1 Salinivenus sp. | reverse complement strand
GTAAGCGAGTGAAACTCGACCGGAGACTCCGTCCCGCCGATAAGCACCTCCCCCTCGTATTCGACCCAGGCGTGGGCCCGAAGATTCTCGGTCTCAGGCCTCCGCACCCCGATGCGCAGATCGGTGGGCACCCCCAGGCGCGCAAGCAGGAAGCGCGCGGCCAGCGCCTGCGGAAGGCAGGGCCGCGCCGGAAAGAGGTGGTTTCCCGCCGCGCGAACGGCCCACGCGATGCGCTCGATTCTCGGGCGATCAACGGTCGCCGTTCGGGACGCCCGCCTTCCAGTCCAGCGGACGAGGCGCCGAAGCGACAGAATCCGAAGGGCGCCCCACATGCACAGGCACACGACCGCCGCGAGACCGAGCAGTGCCCGCTCGGTCCACGAGTGCCGCCGAAGCCGGCGAAAAAGAGAGAAGAATCGGCCCATGGCCCTAAGATTTTCGGGAGCGGGGACTCGTCGGCGAGTCGTGTATCGCCCAGTGTACTTTCACAATGAGGGGGATGTTTTCACGGCCCTGGACGCGACGAAGATCCTCCCTTCTGCTCGCTCCGACCGATGCCCATTACCACTTCGTCGCACAGAAGCGGTAGTACTCGGAGCGGGACTGCGACGTCCTCAGGCACGGTTCTCCTCCCCTGACTTATCGGCTGCATCATACTGCAGTTGTTGCTCCAGGGCCCGGACGCGTCCGCGCAGTCGCTCCATCTCCCGCCGGGGATTGACCCCGAAGACCGTCCCGATGGGGTGCTCGGGGACTCGCTCGTTGGAGAGTCCGTCGTCCGGGTCGAGGTCGGCCACGCGGCGGACGCGGATCGAGGTGTCGCCGGTCTTGACCACGATTCCCTCTGGATCGCGTCCCACCACGGTGCCGGGCCGGTCGATATACGCCGGGGCCTCGTCGATCAACTCTGTGCGCAGGAGGGCCAGCCGGTCGTCGCCGAGGAGAGTCCGGGCGCCGGGCGCGGGCGGCGCGATGCCCCGCACGAAGTTGTGGATGCGCTCGCTCGTCCACGTCCAGTCGATCCACTCGTCTCCCTCCCTGCGCCCGCTGCAGTAGAACCCCACCGGATGAATCTCGTCCTGCGGCGTGGGATCGACCTCCCCCGCCCGGATCTGCAGGAGTGCGTCGGGGAGCACGTCGGCGCAGAGCGCCACGGCCTTGTCGAGGAGCGAGGCGTAGTCGTCCGTCTCCGCAATGTCGGCGAATCGCTGCAGAATGATGTCGCCGGTGTCGATTGTCTCCTCGACGTAGTGCACCGTCACCCCGAACCGGTCCTCCCCGTTGATGAGCGCCCAGTTCAGCACGTTGCGCCCGCGGTAGAACGGCAGCGCGCCGGCGTGGCAGTTGATGAATCCCTCGGGCGCCAGGTCGATGAGCTCTCTCCCCAAAATTTGGTCGAACGACATCGACACGTGAAGGTCGGCCTCGTACTGCCGGACGGCGTCCACGAAGTCGGGGCGATTCACGTCCGGGTCCGTCGCAAACGGCACGTCGAGCCGCTCGGCGTACGCGCGAAGCTCCGGGTCGGGGTCCCCGTGGCGACCGACAATAAACAACACCCGCAGCTCCGGGCGCTCCACGATGCGGTCGAGGGCCCGGCGGGCCCAGCGGCCGTCGCCGAAGTATCCGATGGTGAGGGGTCGTTCCATGGCCAGGGGTTACGCCTCGATCAGCTCATCCGTGTCGTAGTCGCGCGAGGCCGTCCGGCCGAGGTAGTCCCAGTACCGCGTCGGGGACAGGCCCGTCCCCGGCCGCTTCGCCGTCAGGTTCGCTTCGGTAAACGGCTCCCCCTCCGCGATCGGCTCGGCGGCGACGAGGCTCTTGCGCGCCACCGGCCGGTTCTTCGTCTCCGACGGGGTGGGCCGCTTCTGGGCAGCGCCGAGAGCCCGCTCCGCCCGCCGGATGCCCGTCACCATCCTTGCGAGCTCGTCCGGCTCGAGCGACGCCCGATGGTCGGGGCCCGGCAGGGTGCGGTCGAGCGTGAAGTGCTTCTCGACGATCTGGGCCCCGCGGGCGACCGCCGCCACGGGCACGGCCGTGCCCCGGGTGTGGTCGGACAACCCGACCGGCAGGCCGAAGGCCGACCGGAGCGTGTCCATCGCCCGCAGGTTGACCTCGTCGACCGGCGCCGGGTACTCGGAGGTGCATTGGAGGAGGACAACGTGATCCCGCAGCTCCTCCTGCCCAGGATCCGACGCGTAGGCGGCCCGGAACGCGTCTGTGCCCGGCGCCTCGTCGCTATCCATATATCCGAACGCCAGGACGCCGAGGGCCTCCTCGACCTCCCCGAGCGTACTCATGCCCGTCGAGAGGATGGCGGGGCGGCCGGTTCGCGCGATGTGAAGGAGCAGGGGGGCGTTGGTGATCTCCCCGGACGGAATCTTGATGCGCGGGACATCGAACCGATCCACGAGCAGGTCGACGCTCGCCGGGTCGAACGGCGACGACAGGAACTGAAGATCTCGCTCCGCGCAGTGCTCGAGAAGCGTCTCGTGGAACGACGGCGGAAGTTCCAGCTCACGGAGCATCTCGCGCTGGGACTGCTCCGCGTCGGTCGTGGTCTGCTGGTACGCCGCCTTCTCCGCCGTCTCCGCGGTGAGCGCGTCGGCGCGGAAGGTCTGGAACTTGACGGCGTCCACCCCGGCCTCCGCGGCCCCATCGACCAGCCGCTTCGCCCGGTCGAGCGAGCCGTTGTGGTTTACGCCCGCCTCGGCGATGACGTATGTCGTGGCGTCGTCCGGATTCGGGACTCTGTCCTCACTCATG
>JAZKTD010000419.1:0-2786 GCA_036625705.1 Salinivenus sp. | reverse complement strand
TAACGCTACACGTTTTCAGAACGACTCGAGTGCTTCGGGGAGGCCGACGCGTTCTCCTATGGCGACATCGTGGGTCGGAGCTCATCTCAGTACCAGTGCGGGGCCAGGAGCTCCAGGGCCTGGGTGCTGGTCTGTCGGTTCTGCTCCTCGATGGCGGCGCGCCGCGAGACGTCGAACGTCCGCTCCGGGTCGTGGAGCGTCGGCGTCAGCGGGTCGCGGGTCTGGGCCTGCCACCGCTCCCGCCAGGCGGCCGGGATCGACTCGGGCAGCGGGAGGTCCTGCACCACGAGGGCGAGCAGCGTCCAGATTCGCGTGACGGCGTCGAGGTGGTAGCCCCCGCCCAGCGTGCAGAGGAGCCGGCCGGCCGTGTGGGTGTCGGCCAGGTCGAGGAGCCGGCGGAAAAGCGTCTCGTAGACCCGGGAGGTGAGCAGGAGATCGGCCAGTGGATCCCTGAAGTGGGCGTCGGCGCCGCACTGGGCGACGATCACGTCGGGCCCGAACTGCTTGAGGGCGTAGGGCACCACCCGCTCGAAGGCGTCGAGGTAGCTGTCGGTCTCGGTGCGCGGGGCCAGCGGCACGTTGAGCGCCGAGCCCTCCCCGGCTCCCTCGCCGATCTCCTCGACGGCCCCGCTGCCGGGAAAGAGGTACCGCCCCGACTCGTGCAGGCTGATCGTGAGCACGCCGGGGTCGTCGTAGTGGAGGGCCTGCACGCCGTCGCCGTGGTGGACGTCGATGTCGACGTAGGCGACCCGGAGGCCCTGCTCGCGGAGCCAGTCGATGGCTACCGACAGGTCATTGTAGACGCAGAAGCCGGACGCCCGTCCCCGATGGGCGTGGTGCAGCCCGCCCCCGAGCTGGAGGACGCGAGAGGCCTCTTCCTCGGCGATCAACTGGGCGCCGTGCAGGGTGCCGCCCACGAGGCCCCGCGCGGCGGTGTCCATGCCCTCGAAGACCGGCACGTCGCCGGTGTCGAGGCCGTAGTCCCAGGCCTGGCTGGGGGCGCGTCCGTCTGAGGCCGCCTCCACTTTGCTTACGAACCGCTCGCTGTGCACCCGCCGGACGGCCTCGCGGGGGGCGGCCGGCGGGGCGACCGCGTCGATCGGGTGTCCGAGCGCCGCCAACAGGTCGACGACCATTTTCTGACGGACGGGACTGAACGGGTGCTCGGGCCCGAAGTCGTAGTTCAGGTAGCGGTCACGGAAGAGAAGCGTTGCGGACACGAGCGGGAAATGAGGATTCGATGACGGGCAATATTACAGCACAGCCTTGAAGGCCGACTGGATCGCGTCCGGCGCCCGGATGGGGCGCCGCCGCTCCGCGTCCATGAAGCAGAGCGTGGTGTGCCCCTCCGCCAGCGTCGCGTCCTCGCCCTCGCGGTGGACCCGGTAGTCGATGGGCACTCGGACCGACGGGGGTTCCGGGAAGGTGACCTCCACGACCACGATCTCGTCGTAGCGGGCGGGGGCCCGGTAGCGCACCTCGACGTCCACGACCGGCATGATGATGCCGTCGGCCTCGAGGTCGCGGTAGCGCACGCCCAGGTCGCGAAGCGCCTCGGTGCGCGCCGCCTCGAAGTAGTCGAGGTAGTGAGTGTGGTAGACGACCCCCATCGGGTCGCACTCGCGGTAGCGGACGCGGTGGCGGTACGGGTAGACGTAGGACACAGGCACCGGCGGTCGGCGAGGGAGAAGGCCCCGATCAGGAGCCCGAGGGCGCCATCGAGTCGGCCACCTCGTACTCCCCGAGGGCGTCGAACTTTTTGAGGCGTCGGTCCATCAGGGTGGACGGGTCGACCTCCTCGAGGGCGTCGAGCGCGTTGCCGATGGCCTGGCCGACGGTGGCGTAGGTCGTCTCGGGGTCGCGGTGCGCCCCGCCGACGGGCTCGGACACGATCTCGTCGATGACGCCAACCTCCACGAGGTCCGGCGCCGTAAGCTTGAGGGAGCGGGCCGCGTCCTCCTTGTGGTCCCACGACCGCCAGAGGATCTGGGAGCAGCTCTCGGGGGCGATCACGGAGTACCACGCGTTTTCGAGCATCAGGATGCGGTCCCCGAGCCCGATGCCGATGGCCCCGCCCGACGCCCCCTCCCCGATCACGACCACCACGATGGGCACCGGCAGGCGCGCCATCTCGAAGAGGCTGCGGGCGATGGCCTCGGCCTGCCCCCGCTCCTCGGCCCCCTTCCCGGGGTAGGCCCCCGGCGTGTCCAGGAGCGTGACGATGGGCTTCTCGAACTTCGCGGCCATCTTCATGAGGCGCTCGGCCTTGCGGTAGCCCTCCGGGTTCGGCATCCCGAAGCGTCGGAACTTCCGCTCCTTGGTGTCCCGCCCCTTCTGATGCCCGATCACCATGACCGTGCGGTCGCGGTACCCGTAGCGCGCCCCCGTAAACTCGGCGAGCCCCCCGACGATGGACCGGTCGTCGCTGAAGCGGCGGTCGCCGTGCAGCTCTACGAAGTCCTCGGTCAACGCCTCGATGTAGTCCAGCGTGTAGGGCCGCTCCGGATGGCGGGCAATCTGCACCCGCTGCCACCGCGTCAGGTTGCGGTAGATCGAGGTGCGGAGCTTCTCGACCCGCTCCTCCAGGGCGTTGATCTCGTTGGAGAGGTCGTCCTGCGTCTCTTCGTTGAGGGCCCGCATCTCGCTGAGCTTCTCTTCGAGCTCAACGAGCGGCTTTTCGAAATCCAACAGGTATTGATCGTCGGCCATAGCCGGGGCGGAGATCATGCGGGGCGGAACGATGCGGATGAACAGTATGCGCCTCGGACACGGAAATGGCAATTTTG
>JAZKTD010000418.1:0-2791 GCA_036625705.1 Salinivenus sp. | reverse complement strand
TCATATCCACACAGAGTGCCACTGAGTCAGGCGTCAATGTCCATCGACGCCCGCTTTAATGAGAACAAACAGCATTCCGGCAGGTACTTTGTCCACGTGCCCCTGTCTAATGGGGGCGAAGAGGCACTGATCGGCAAAAGTGTTACCTTACTACACGAAAAAGAGCGAAATCCACTCTCCAAAGTGGGTATTATTCTCCATTCATCGTGGAAAGCCGGACGAGAGGGGTCGAGACCCCCGAAGGAGGCCCCCTTCGAAGCGACGTTCTGGCGTCCACTCTCCCGAATGAGGGGGTGCGTGAAGACGCATCCTCTCGAAAAAGCGGGGCTCTCGAGGGCCAATTCCACTTTGGGACCCGAACTGATTTGGGGTTCTTCCCTTTTCGCATGATACTGGTGATACGCTAAAGGATCACCGACTCCAATCCATTCTCTAACCGTCGGTGCTTTGGGCAGGCGTCCCCATAATGAAGCCGGGCTCCTACAGCAGGAGTCACGTAGTGTGACGTAGGCGGCGAGATCTGTCCACGGATGTAGGGCATTCTCTTTCTTTCCGCATCCAGATCGGGGACCTCCAGCTCGGCATCTCCTTCTCTTCACATGTCGGCAAACAAGTCCCAAGTCATGGACCCCCTCGAAAAGCTACTGTCCGTCGTCCACGACGTAAAAAGTCCCCTTCTCGCCATCCGGCGTCTCTCGGAGCGGCTGCTCGAAGACAGCGACTCGCTCTCGGAGGACGTGCGGCGGCGGCTGGAGCTCATCCACGAGTCGGCCGCCGAGGCCTCGACGTCCCTGGAGGAGTGCAATATTTCGTCGACGCTGAGCGCCGGGGCCTCCGCCGACCATCCCTACGAGCCGGTCGACGTCGCGCAGATCGCCGAGGAGATCGTCGGTAGCTTCCGGGCGCACGCCGAGTGCAAGTCGCAGACGCTCCGGGTCGACGCCGACGACCGGGCGGACTGCAGGGTGCTCGGCGATCCGCTTCAGCTCCGGGAGGCGATGAACAACCTCGTGAGCAACGCCCTGAAGTTTTCCCCGTCCGGGAGCACGGTCGAGGTGACGGTGCGGCGCTCGAAGGACACGGTCCGCTTCTCGGTGACCGACTCGGGGCCGGGACTCAGCGAGCGGGAGCAGGACCGCCTCTTTGAACCGCTCTGCAACGTGGGGCCGGACCCGACCGACGGGGAGGGATCCACGGGCCTGGGGCTGTACATCGCCCGTCGGATCGTCGAGGAGCACGAGGGGACGGTTGAGGTCGAGTCCGAGAAGGGCTCGGGCAGCACCTTTCGCTTCACGCTGCCGGCGGCCTCGTCTCCCGCATCCCCGGCCCCGCACGCAGACCGTTCAGGGTCCGAGTGGTCGAGTCCGTCTTCGGTCCCGGTCCTTCCGTGAGTAGAGGCGCCCGTCGATGCACGGCGCGCTTTGCCCCTCCCGTTTCCCACACGTCCACGGTGTATGTTACGACGACCCCTTCTCTTCTTGTGTGCTCCGATGCTCCTCCTGACGGCCATGTCGGGCCCCGGGGTGGTGAAGGCGCAACCCGACCTCGGCGGAGCGGGGGAGGACTACGTTAACACCTACGCCCGGCCCGGAGAGGCCACGCAGACCGTATACGTCTGGGGCGCCGTGGGGACGCCCGGGATCTGGGAGATCGAGACCGGCACGAGCCTGGTCGAGCTGTTCTCGGTGGTGCGGCCCACCGGATACGGCGAACAATCGCCGGGGACCCGAACGAAGGTCCTGCTGCGGATCCATCGCACGACGAACGGGGAGACCCGGGTCGCACACGAGATGCAGCTCTCGGAGCTGCTGGAGATGCCCCCTTCGGAGCGACCGGCCCTGCAGCCGCAGGACGTGATCGAGGTGCGCAGCGTCCAAACGCGGACATTCAGTTTCCAAACGGTGAGCACCGTCGTCGGGACCCTCTCGTCACTGACCCTCCTCGCGATTCGCATCTTCGAGTTCTAGCTTTGGGTTGTTGTACCGGGCACCTGCACGCCGCCTTTTCGAGGGCGGTCGGGTGCGCCCCAGATGTCTCGCGTGGGCACTGGGGGCCTCATCTCCGAACCACGCGTTCTCATTTCCCTTCTCTTCCGCACTTTCTTTGAACGAATCCCCTACCGTCCAATGAACGCAACCAACGGTGCTACCGACCACATTCGCGTCTTTCTCGTCGACGATCACCCGGCCATCCTGGTCTCGATCCAGGACCAGATCGAGGAGACCCTCGACATCGAGGTGTGCGGGACGGCGAAGTCCTCCACCAAGTCCTTCCCCGAGATCGAGGAGCAGCAGCCCGACGTCGTGGTCGTCGACATTTCGCTGGAGGACGGCCACGGGCTCGACCTGGTCCAGAACGTCCAGGCGCAGTATCCGGACATCCAGATGATCGTCTTCTCGATGTACGACGAGAAGGTCTACGCCGAGCGGGCCATCCGGATGGGCGCCTCCGGCTACCTCATGAAGAACGAGCCGCTCGACGAGCTCATCAGCGGCATCCGGGCCGTCAACGAGGGAGAGGTCTACCTCAGCGACAAGATGGCCTCCCGGATCCTGAACAAGGTGGCGCGAGGCGGCTCCACCGAGGCCGGCTTCCTGATCGACGAGCTCACCGACCGGGAGCTTGCCGTCTTCCAGATGCTGGGGGAGGGGCACAGCATCGAGGAGATCCAGGACCGGCTGAACATCGCGCGCAAGACCGTGGAGGCGTACCGCCGCCGGGCCAAGGAAAAGCTCGGGTTCGATTCGGTGACGGAGCTGCTGCAGTACGCCGTGCAGTGGGCGACGGCGCC
>JAZKTD010000001.1:0-53863 GCA_036625705.1 Salinivenus sp. | reverse complement strand
GGTCCACGACCGGGCCCGACGACTCCCCCTCGCGCCCATGACCCGATCTCTCCTCGTCGGGCTTCTTTCCCTCGTCCTCGGGCTGCGCCCTGGCGGCATGCCGAGGCCGGCCTCCCGCCCGCCGACGTCTCTTCTCACCGCCGCACTCCCCCAATCCTTCGACCGGCATGAGCACGCTCTCCGACTGGGTCCGGCCCGAAAGTCCTCCCCGGCGATGGATTCACGGCATCGGGGCCTTGATCGGCGGCGGCGTCTGCGCTCCCGTACGTCCTTGGGTCCTTGGCCGCCCGCAGCGCCCCGAGCTCGCCCTCGTGGAGCACAATCGAGGAGGCGGGGAACCAGACCGCCGAGGAGTCTGCAAACTCCACCTCGACCTCGCAGACCCGATCGAATGCCTCGTAGGAGCCTCTGAGCGTACGGCCGACGTCTCTCGCAAGCGCCTTTGCCTGTCCGGCGAACCCGAGACGCCCATCTCCACGAGACTGTCGGGGGCGGCCTCATCCGTCCGCTCACGGAGGAGTCAGTGGGCCTCCCAGTAGAAGTACACCGCTGTGAGGAAGAAACCGCCGACGAGTCCAGCAAGCCCAATTCCGACGGATCGTCCTTCTCGTCCCATTGCGCCCTTCCCTCCGGATCCGGCACAGGGCGATTGAAGTCTCCCTCCCCCAACGCATCCGTCGAGCGGGCGGAGAGGGCGGACAGCCCGGAAACAGCGGCAGTACGAACAGGTAAGCGGTCGCCCCTTTCCGGTCCCCGGGATGACACGGCGGATCTCCCTTCTCAACTCGACGCCCCGATGATACGGCTTGCCTCTGCACGCGCTCTGGTGCTGCTCGCGGCCCTGCCCGCCGCGACGCTGCTTCTCGCCGGCTGTCAGAGCGAAGGGGACGGGCCCTCTTCGCCCGAATCTTCCTCGGCGGCCCCGGAGCAAACCGCCCGCTCGGCGGACGACGACACCTCCTCGTCGCCCCAAGTGTCCGTTCGGGCCCTGATCCAGGCAGCGCGGAACGGGAAGAGGGACCGCGTCCGACGGGCCGTGACGGAAGCAGGCCTCGACGCGGGCGCCTCGGACCAGCGAGGGAACACCCCCCTCATGCTCGCCGCCTACAACGGCCACACGGCAGTGGTCGAGTTTCTGCTCGGTCGGGGCGCGCCGATCGACGCGCGCAACCGGGAGGGGCGGACCGCCCTCATGTTTGCGGCCACCGGTCCGTTCCCGGAAACCGTGTCTCTCCTTCTCAAACAGGGCGCGGCCCCGAACGCCACCGACAAGGCCGAGGGATGGTCGCCGCTGATGTTTGCGGCGGCGGAGGGAAACCGGGAGGTGGCCCGGCATCTCCTCGAGCACGGGGCCGACCCGACGCTGACGGACCGGGACGGCGAGACCGCCCGGACCTTCGCGGCAAACGGAGGCCACTCCGCAGTGGTGAGCCTGCTCAGCGAAGCGGAATGAGGAGCGGGGCGCCCCGTCGTCATCGACCGGATCGCGCCTCCGTGCGCTACCCGTCGTCCCCCTCCAGCTGCTCCTTGAGCTCCTCGATGCTGTCGCGCAGCTCGGCGGCGCGCTCGAACTCGAGGTTCTCGGCGGCCTCCTCCATCTCCTCCGTCATCTGCTCGATCAGGTCCCGCTTCTGGTCGTCGGAGAGGTACTCGACCACCGGGTCGGCCACCTCCGAGGAGAGCTGGTCCGGGCTGCCGTAGTGCTTCCGGTCGCTGCCCTCGTCGTCGGACTTCTCGTCGGCGATGGCGGTGCCCATCTTGATCTCGTCGGGCGACTTCCGGATCGGCTCGGGCGTCACGTCGTGTTCCTCGTTGTACGCGAGCTGCCGCTCGCGGCGGCGCTCCGTCTCGGCCATCATCTTCTCCATCGCCTCCGTGATCTCGTCGGCGTAGAGGATGACGGTGCCGTTCACGTTGCGGGCCGCCCGGCCGGCGGTCTGGATGAGGGAGGTCTCCGAGCGCAGGAAGCCCTGCTGGTCGGCGTCGAGGATGGCGACGAGCGAGACCTCCGGCAGGTCGAGCCCCTCCCGCAGCAGGTTCACGCCCACCAGCACGTCGTACTCCCCGAGGCGCAGGCCGCGGATGATGTCGACCCGCTCGAGGGCGTCGATGTCGGAGTGCATCCAGCGCACGTCGACGCCGTAGCTGTCGAGGTAGTCGGCCAGGTCCTCCGTCATCCGCTTCGTGAGGGTCGTCACGAGCACCCGCTCCCCCTTCTCGGCCCGCTTGCGGATCTCCTCCATCAGGTCGTCGACCTGGTTTCCCGTCGGGCGCACCTCGATCTCCGGGTCCGGAATGCCGGTGGGCCGCACCACCTGCTCGACGAACACGCCGCCGCTCTGCTCGAGCTCGTAGTCGGCGGGCGTGGCGCTCATGTAGATCGTCTGCGGCGTCAGCTCCTCAAACTCCTCGAACGTGAGCGGCCGGTTGTCGAGGGCCGAGGGCAGGCGGAAGCCGTGCTCCACGAGCTTCAGCTTGCGGGCTCTATCGCCGTTGTACATGGCCCGCACCTGCGGAATGGTCACGTGGCTCTCGTCGACCACCAGCAGGAAGTCGTCGGGGAAGTAGTCGAGGAGGCAGTAGGGCCGCTCGCCCGGCTCCCGTCCCGTGAGGTGGCGGCTGTAGTTCTCGATGCCGGAGCAGTAGCCGACCTCCTGCATCATCTCGAGGTCGAACATGGTGCGCTGCTCCAGGCGCTGGGCCTCTACCATCTTGCCCTCCTCCCGGAGCACGGCGAGGCGCCAGCGCAGCTCCTCCTTGATGTTTTCGATGGCGGCCTCGAGCCGGTCCTCGGGCGTGACGAAGATCTGGGCCGGGTAGAGCGTAAACGTGTCGATCTCTTCCAGCTCGCGGCCGCTCTCGGGCTGGAAGAGCGCCATCCGGTCGATCTCGTCGCCCCAGAACTCGATGCGGAGGGCCTTCTCCTCGCGGTAGGCGGGAAAGATGTCGACCACGTCGCCGCGCACCCGAAACGTGCCGGGCTCGAATTCGATGTCGTTGCGCTCGTAGAAGAGGTCGATGAAGCGGCGCAGCAGGTCGTTGCGCTCCACCTCCTGGCCGCGCTCGAGGGGCACGATTTCTTTCCGGAACTCCGCCGGGGAGCCGAGGCCGTAGATGCAGGAGACGCTCGCCACGACAATAACGTCGTCGCGCCCACTCACCAGCTCGGAGGTGGCCCGCAGCCGGAGCCGCTCGATGCGGTCGTTGATGGCCACGTCCTTCTCGATATAGGTGTCGTTCGGGACGATGTAGGACTCCGGCTGGTAGTAGTCGTAGTACGAGATAAAGTACTCGACGGCGTTGTCGGGGAAAAACTGCTTCAGCTCCCCGTAGAGCTGGGCCGCCAGCGTCTTGTTGTGGCTCATCACGAGGGTGGGCTTATTCACCTCCTCGATGGCGTTCGCCACGGTGAACGTGTTGTGGACGAAGACCCCGCCCTCTCCGGCCAGGAACGTCTCCGGCCCCGGCACACTCAGGTCGTAGACGTGGGGGCGGTCGTATTCGATCTCCTCCACAGACGCGATAGGGACCCAGTCTATCTCTTCCGCAGTACTCTGGGCTGTGGTAGCGACGCTGCGTGCGGTCCTCGTTGATTGTATTTCGCCGCCCGTCGGCGACAGTTTCGTCGATTCTACCTCGGCATCCACGGAAGGCGTTTCCCAGAAGGGAGAGGCAGGTCCGCATACACCTGCCGGAAATGAGGTCGGTACGGGAAGAGCGTCCGTCGGCCGCGCGTCCGCCGTGTCGATGAGTTGGAGCTCTCCGTCTCGGAGCACCCACAGGTTGTGGTCCCCGGTCATGGTGGCCGCGCGACCGCATTCGGTCGTCACCCGGTACATGCGGTCGGGCGCGGCGTGCCGCGTCACGGCTCGAACCGGCGTTTCCGCTACGCTGCCCGACTCGGCGTCGAACGCGAGGGTCGAATAGGTCCCCTCGGGTAGAACCGTCTCTTCTGTCTCTCCCTGGCGTGACGCTCCGTACGTGTCCATCAGGTCATCAACGACGGCTCCGATGGGCTTCACCATCGTCTCGGCGTCGTCGCCCCGATGTGCGGTGAGGTACACCGGATCGTCGTACCCAAGGCTTTTGCCGGTGCCGGTGGCCCCCAGGAGTGTCTGGTGCGCGTCGCCCCGCTCGATGCCGTCGACCAGCTCGTTGATGGCCTGCGGCTGGTCGCCCATCGGCTCGAAGTCGGAAACGAGGTCGAACTGCCCGCCGGTCTCCGACGGGCGGGGCGCATCTTCGGGGACGTCGGGAACTTCGTTGGGCTCCATAGGCGGTGGGGGAGGTACTGTGGATACTATGTGTGCCAGCGGAGGCCCAAACCGACACCGGACCGGCGAGTTGCGCGTGGGGATCTGCCAGCATTGGGGGCTTCAGCCCGAGACTCGGGCGCCTCTACCGCCCTCGTTCGTTTCATCGGCCCGATCACGGGCGGGGCCCCTGTACGGGCGAGGACGCCGGGCTTCTCCTCCGACTACGATCCGACCGTCACGCCCCCCGGCACCGAAAGCATCGTCCAGGGGGCCGCCCGGCTTCTGCGCCGCCGGTCAGGCGAAGTAGAACTCCCAGTCGATCTGGACGACCCGGCCGTCCCGCACGCGCACCACCATCGAGGTCGGCGTGGGCCCGGACTCCTGGTAGATCCACTCGCCCCGCGAGTCGTTGCGGCGGGTCGGCGGGCCGAGCTGCTCGAGGAGGCGCTCCTCACGAAGCCCGACGCGCACCCCCTCGGGCGTTGTGTACTGCGTGCTGGAGAGAGACAGCCGCACCAGAAACGTCTTCGGATCGCTCGTGACGTCGTACACCAGCGCCTCCATGCCGGTGTAGACGAGGGTGCGCAGCGTATCGGTCTGTCCCTGCACGTACCGGTTGGGCACCGGCTCGGTCTGAATCGTCCGCGGGGCCCCGAGCCGGCGGAGGAGCGTCTCGTAGGTGAGGCTCCCGTCCGACCGCAGGGCGTCCTGAATGACCTGTGAAACGGCATCCGAAGGCGGGCCGGTCTCCTTGGTGGGCTCGGGAGGCTCAATGGCCGATACATCCGGGGACGGCACAATGCTCTCCGACCGGGGGCGCGCCGACTCCGAACTCGAGCACGCGCCGAGGACCAGGCTCCCCCCGAGCAGACCGACCAGCGCAAGTGGGACCGTACGAAGCATGACGCCACCGAGAATCGGGTCTAAAGACAGCTTAAACTAAACCACCGTCGTCCGCACGTGGTTCTACGGATCGGCGGAGCCGCGTCATCACGCCTGGGCCGCGGCCGAAAGTAACATCGCCGTCCCCGCTGCGAATCGCGACGAGGCGCGCCAATTCTTCCGATGAACGTCGCGGAGAATTAACCGTCTCCTGAAAAATTTTGGGACCCGGGCGCGTTTATGGAAGCGGTTCCGAGACAGAGATTCTCCCGGAATCGAGAGTCGGCTCCGGTTTTTCTCCACAAACGCCTACCGTCGATGACCTCCACCGATACCTCCCCGTCGGACTCCGGCCGCTCGTCGGCGGACGCCGCCGCCCATCGATTCTCCGCAGTCCGAATGCCGATTGACGGCCCGGTCGACGACCTCGAGGAGGCCGTGGAGCGTCTCCGGCAATGCTCTTCGACGGCGCTCCGGCGGGCACGGACCCATCACCGGCGCGCGCTGGAGTCGCTCTGTACCGGGGGCTACAGCGCTCTCTCGGAGGCCACGCGCGATCGGCTGGCCGATCGGCTGCGCAGAAACCTGAAGGCCCTGAACCGCGCGCTCGACGCGTCCTCCATCCCGGATCGCTCAGCGTCGGAGGCAACCCCGTCTAGCGAGTCCTGTCCGTCGCTGGCGTCCCGAATCCGGGCGTTCGTGCAGGGGCTCTGGTAGCGTCTGCCGTGCGGCCTCGTCCTCGTTGCCGCTGTGCGCGACACGTGTCCTACCGCGCCGGGTCGGGCTGAAACAGCACGAGCCCGCCCCGCTCGCCCCCCGATACGAGATCGTCCGCGCCGTCGCCGTCGAGGTCCACGACGGCCGGGGTCGCAAGCCGCGGCACGCCCTCCAGCGATACGGGCGTCGGCTCGCCGTCGAAGGCAGGGGCCGAGGGGGTGCCGGTGTTCTCCACAACGAAGAGGCCCTCCTCGGCGCCCACGAGCAGGTCGAGCAGGCCGTCGCGGTTCACGTCGTGGAGAGTGGGGGCGCTCCGGGAGCGCGCGCCGCTCGGAGGCAGAAGCTCGGTCTCCGGGCCGAAGGACGGCTCCGAGGGGGGGCCGACGTTGCGGTAGAGATAGACCGCCCCGTCGGCCGCGCCGACGACGAGGTCGAGCGTGCCGTCACCGGTCAGGTCCCCGAGGGCCGGGGTGGCGTGTCGTCCGTCGCGCTGGAGGATCGCGTCGTCGAGCGTCGTGAACGTGCCGTCCCCCTCGTTGCGGTGCACGGCGATCCGGCCCTTCCAGGTGCCGACGACGAGGTCGGGCGCGCCGTCGCCGGTCAGGTCCCCGAGGGCCGGGGCGTAGTGGTAGGCCGACGGCAGGTCGACCGCGCCGGCCCGCCGGTATCGGGGCGCCCGGTCGGCGTCCGCGTTCATGAGGCGGTAGAGGCGCGAGGTCGCCCCCTGTTTCGGGTCGATCTTGTTGGCGATCAGCAGGTCGGGGGTGCCGTTGCCGTCGACGTCGCCGGCCGCGACGCTGCTCTCGCTGCCGACGTCGAGCCCTCCGACGAACTGCCGCGTGCGGAGCTGATAGCCGTCCGCCCGGCGCTCGTAGAAGTAGAAGTTGTCGGCCAGGCTGGCGTTGGCGTCGTCGGCCCCGCCGAGGACCCCGATAAAGAGGTCGAGGCGGCCGTTGCCCGTCCAGTCGGTAAGGGCCGGCGCGTTGTAGCCGCTGGTCTTCAGGGGATTGGTGGGCGGAAAGGGCTCGGGCTCGCCGCTCAGGACGGGATTGCCGCAGGCGCCGGTATTTTCGATGAGCAGGAGCCCCGGCTCGAAGAAGTCGCCCCAGAAGAGATCCGGGTCGTCGTCGGCGTCGATGTCGGCGAACGTGAGGGTGTTGGCGCCGTGGCGCACCCCGATCTGCTGGTTCACGATCTCGATACCCTCAAAGTTGTCGGTCACGTGGGCGAACTGGGGCATGCCCGCCGAGTCGGCCGCCGCCTCGTAGCGGGTGATTGTGCCGTCGAGCCGCCCCAGGAAGAGATCCAGCCGCCCGTCGCAGTCGACGTCGGTGACGTTGGGGATGTTTTGCCGATCGGAAAAGATGGCCTCGCCGCTCGGGGTCCGCATCGTGTCGGCAAAGAGCTCGAAGCGCGGGGCCGTGGCGGTGCCGACGTTGCGGTAGGCCCGGAGATGGCTGTAGGGCTGCTCGGCGAGGAGGTCCGGGATGCTGTCCTGGTCGAGGTCCGCGAACCGAAACCACTCCCCGACCGAGAGGCCCCGGTAGTCGTCGGTGCGCCAGACGAGGCGGGCGGAGTCCCCCTCGGTCACGTGCTCGAAGAAGGCGAGCCGGTCGGATTGCTCCTGCACGAAGAGGTCGTCGTCCCCGTCCCCGTCGATGTCGACGAACTGGGGCCGTGGGGTGTTGAAGCCGCCGTAGAAGGGATTGCCGTAGGGCGTGCCCGACGCGTTCAGGACGGGAAAGGACGGACGCACCACGCGGTGGTAGTCCTCGGGCAGGGACGGCGGCCCTTCATCCGTGGTGCGCGAGGCCCCGGTACAGCCCGCAAGCAGGAGTCCCCCGAGCCCCAACGCCGTGAGGAGAAGAACGCGGAGACGCATACACAGGAGAGGGAGTGAGAACACAAGTAGGACGTCTCGTTCCGGGCCGCCGAGGGGACCGGCGCGCGACGGTCAGGCTACGGCCCCACGGCACGCTGCCCGCCGTAGGTGCCGAGGCCGGTGGGGTAGGTGCCCACCTCGATCACCTTCGTGATCTCGTTGGTCTGCGTGTCGATCACCGTGACGGTGCCGGCGTCCGGATTGTCGCCACTCGGGGTGTAGGTCCCCTTCCGGTTGTTGTTGGAAACGAAGAGGTAGCGCCCGTCCGGCGAGAGGACTGTGCCGTGCGGCTGGGCCAACCCCTCTCCCTCGATCGTGGCCGTCACGGCCGGGTTGGTGAGGTCGACGACACTCACGGAGTGGGACATCTTGTTCGGCACGTAGGCCGTGGTGCCGTCCCCGCTGATGACCGGGTGCCAGGGCTGCTGTCCCACCTGGAGCGTGTCGGTCACCGTGAGGGACGGGGCCTGGCTCGCGTCGAAGAGGAGGAGCTGGCCGGTCCGCTGCCCCCCCGCGAGGAGCGTGGTCCCGTCCGGCGTCATCGCGAACTGCACGAGCGTCTGCGTGTCGCCGCCGAGGCGGGTCAGCATCGTCTCGCCCGACTCGGTGTTCATGCCCATGAGCTGGTTGGCGGCGAGGCTGGCCACGAAGGCACGGCTGCCGTCGGGCCCGACCGCGATCGGGTGCGGACGAGGGAAAAACGTGTCGATGCGGTTCTCCACCGTCATCGTTTCCCGGTTGATGACACCGACGCTCTTCGGGGGATCGACGGCACTCATCGAGCGGCCTGCGTAGAGCCGGTCCGTCGGGCCGTGCAGGGCCATCAGGCCCGGTACCTCAAACGAGGTGACGCGACCAACGATCTCGTTGTCGCTATTGAACTTGAGAAGGGTGTTCGCCCCGATCAGCGTCACGTACCAGTGCTCCCCGTCCGGCTCGGCGACGACGTGGTGGGGCTTCGCGTTCTCCGAAAAGCCGCGCTCCTTGAGGTCCACGGTCGTCTCGACGGCCTGCGACGCCATGTCGATGATCGAGACGGTCGCCTCTCCCTGGTTGCAGACGTACAGATTCGGGCTCTGGGCCTGGATCGGCGCCGGGCCCGCAAGCAGCAGAAGCGCAGGGAGAAGCAGCAGCGAAAGCAGTCGGCGCATGAGGGACACAGACGTTTGGCGAAAGAATGCGGATCGGCTTCGCGGGGCGCACGACGCGGCCCGAAGAGGCCGACAGGGAGGCGCGCCCCCTGCCGGCCGACTACGGCGCTACGACGGCCCTCGACCTACAGCTCCTGCCGCGAGGGCGTCAGGACGAACATGCCCTCTCCGATGCTCGAGACGACGATGATCCCGCTCTCGAAGTACGGGTAGTTGCTCCAGGAGCCCTGGAAACCGGGGCTGTTCTCGCCGTAGGGCTGCGTGTCGAAGTGGGCGATCTCCGTCGGGCTCTCCGGGTTGCTGATGTCGAAGATTTGCAGTCCGCTCTTGTAGTTGGACTGGTACATCCGGTCCCCCTCGACGTAGAGGTTGTGGTCCGTCGAGCCCTCGGCGTTTGTCATCTCCTTGACGAGCGTCGGATTGTCGAGGTCACTCATGTCCCACACCAGCGTCCGGGTGCCCTCGGCCTTGCCCTGGAGCTCGTCGAGCTCATCGTTCTGGTAGAAGTAGCGCTGGTTCTCCGTAAACCAGCCCTGATGGACGTAGGCGTGATCCGGGTAGGAGGCCGTCGCGATCGCCTCGGGGTTGTCCTTGTCGGTCACGTCGGCGACGCTGATCGCCGTCTCGTTGGACCCGATGCAGATCTCGCGGCCCTGGTACTCCTGGTCCGGGCCGTTGTACATCACGCACTGCGCGTCGTGGCTGTACCCGGTGCCCGAGCGGCCGGTCGACCGATCGGCGAAGCAGCCCTCGAAGGTCGGGTTCAGCGGGTCCTCGATGTTGATCATGTGAAGGCCGCCCCCGCACGTGTTGCCCCCCCCGCTGCTGCCGACGGCGTAGGCGTAGCCGCTCTCCTTGTTGATGACGATATTGTGGACGCTGTTGACCTTGTCGTAAAGGGCTGTCTCCTCGAAGGTCTTCGGCATCTCGCTGGACGCCACGTCTCGCAGCTGCGTGAGGTCGAAAACCTGCATGCCGTGGTCGCCCGCGTTGTCCGCCACGACGAACGCGTGGTTTTTGTAGACCTTGATGTCGCGCCAGGAGTTGATGCGCGCCCCGTCCGTCAGCGGCAGCTCCCCGACGTAGACCGGGTTCGTGGGATTGCTGACGTCGACGAACGCGGTGCCGTCGGTGCGGCCCACGAGTGCGTACTCGGTTCCGGTCTGTGGGTCGGTCCAGCCCCAGATGTCGTTGAGGTCGATCCCCCGCTCTCCGCCGATCTCCTGGATCGGGAGGAAGGCCTGCAGGTCGACGCCCTCGCAGGCGAAGCTCTGCACGTTTCCATCGGAGCAGGGCCGCTGCTCGCCGGTGAGGGCGCTGAGAACCTGCCCGCCCGTCGGGGCAACGGGGTCGGTCTGGACCCACTCGTTGTCCGCGAGGGAGTAGAGTGCCATCGTGCCGGTCCCGTGGTCGTCGCCCGGCAGCCCCGCCGCCACGACGCTCTCACCGGCGGTGAGCGTGGCCCCGAGGTTGTTGCCGGACTGTGCCCCCGAGTGCGTCACGCGGGTTGTGCCCGTCCAGGTGCTGTCCCCCCGCTCGAAGCGGTACAGCGCACCGGCCTGGTCCTGCGCCCCGGGGGCGCCCACCCACAGGTCACTGCCGTCGTGGGCAAGGGCCGCGCCGAAGAGGTGTCGCGAGCCCCCGTCGTACGGGAGCAGGCGGCCGTCGCGGCGCCAGCTCTCCGCCTCGGCGTCGTAGCGGAAGGCGTAGGTCGCCCCGGTGGCGTCGTAGGCCCGGGGGGCCCCGACGAGCACGTGATCCCCGGCCCACTGCAGCGAGGTCCCGAACCGAGCACTGCCGCTCAGCTCCCCGGCCCCGAAGGTCTGAATCTCGTTCCATGCGCCCTCGTCGCGACGGAAGGCCACGACCGCCCCCCCGTTCCGCTTCGGCCCGGACACGAGCAGGTGGTCCCCCGACGCCACCAGAGACTCCCCGAACCCGGCGCCGCCGGCCAGCTGACTGCTCCGCAGCACGGTCGACTCGCTCCATTCGCCGCCCTGCTGCTCGAAAACGTGCACCGCGGCGGTCGTCGTCGTGTCGCCCTCGGCCACCGTCATCGTGGTGCCCGTGCTCACGAACAGGCGGCCGTCCGTAAGGGCAACGCTGGTGCCGAGGCCCGACGTGCTGTCGGCGGCGGTGAGGCGCGCGGCCTGGGTCCACCCCTCCTCGCCCGCCCGAAAGACGTAGACCGCGTTGGCCGACGGGGCGCCCACGACGAGCGTTTCTCCGGACGCGTCGACGGCCGATCCGAAGCCGTCCCCCACGGTCCCGTCGGAGGCCTCCAGATATGTCCTCTCGGTCCAGCTGTCATCGCTGCCCTGCTCGAAGACGTACACCCGACCGGGCGAGTGGATGTTGCCCGGTTCACCGGCAAACACGCGATCTCCATCTACGTCGAGGGCCCGACTGAAGCCGTTTTGCTGGGCGCTCGATCCGAAGGCGGTCGACTGGGCCAGCGCGGGCCCGGTCCACAGCGCAAGGCAGAACGCGCATCCGAGGAGGAGAAGTCGTTTCATGGTCTGGGTGGGGGATCCGTGAGGGAGCAGGAGCCGAGTGTTCGTTGATCGCCAGCCAGTTTTAGCCGTCTTTCCCGAGGAGGGTTCCAACTCGTAGCGTTTGGCCCCCAACTTCTTTCAGGAAGGACACACCTTGGGTGCGCACGCTCGCGGTACGTGTCTCCCTGCCCCTCAAAGTCGCCGCGGATCGGGCGCTCGGCCCCGGTCCGCCCCCGCCTGCTCGTCGGTCGTCTCGACGAGCAACGTACCCACCAGTCAACGTCGAGCGCGATCAGCGGAGGCCGGGCCAGTCCCCACGGGAGGGCTGTCGTCCACACGACGAACGCGCATCAGTACCCCCTCGTTAGTACCCGACGACGGTCCCGTCCTTCCGCGTCTCGGTACCGCCCCAGTAGCCCCCTCCTCCGGGTCCCAGCGGATGGCCTGGTAGCCGCCGCCCCCGCTCAGGCCGGGCATCCACACGCCGGAACTAGAGACCGGGATTGTTCTCCCGCTCGGCGTCCGGGAGGGGAAAGCAGGTGCCGTCCTCGTACTCATTGGGCGGGTCGATGTCGACGGCCTCTCCCGTGGGGAACCGGCCTGCCTCAGGGAGATTGTCGAACTTCTCGCGGTACCGGCGGAGGTCGCCCATCCGCTGGCCCTCCAGAAAGAGCGACCGGCGCCGCTCGTCCATCAGCTTGTTGCGGATCTCCGTCGGGTCGGTGCTGGAGAACGTCTCCGCGATTCCTTGCTCGTCCCGGACGTCGTTGATGATGTCGACGGCCGTCTGTCCCCCCTCGACCTCGGCGATGATGTACTGCGCCTCCACCCAGCTCGCAATCCGGATGGGCGAGGTCGGCGACGAGTACTTTTCAGCCTGGTACTGGGGCGTAGACCCGTCGACGCCGAAGGGATCATTCGGGTCCTGAAACACCTCGACTCGGGGATCGGGGGTGTCGGTGCCGTCAACGACCATGCTGCGGAACCGCGGGTCGACCGTAAAGCGCTGCGAGTCGGTCAGCATATTCCACAGGTCGTTCTGTTCCCGCTGGCTGTTGGTCGAGAAGGCATTCGGGGCGTACTCGAAGCCTCGGGGCACCTCCTCCGCGTCGGCGACGGCCTGGTCGTCGTTGCCGAGCTGGAGATGGGTCCGCGCCCGGCCGACGTAGGCCGCGTTCTGGATCTCGGGGTCCGCGTTCTCGGACTCGATCGCTTCCGTGAAGTCCTCGAGGGCCTGCTGGTAGGTCTCCGCTGGAGTAAGCTCGGGGCCGTCGCCCCCGAACGCCAGCGCGCAGAACTGGTCCGCGAGTGTGAGCTTCGTATATCCGGCGAACAGGGACACGCGGGCCAGCTGCGGCGAGTTTTCGGGGTCGGGTACCTGCTCCGGAAAGTTTCCGTCTTTGATGTCGCCCTGAAGGTCGTTGGTCACGAAGGCCGCGCGCTGCATCGGCGTCCACAGCCCGTCGATGCCCTCGGGGGCCTCGTCGACCGATCCGATGGTGGCGTTGCTCGGCAGTACCCGCCGCTGCTCGACCTCGTTGCCCGGGTCGTACAGCTCATCGGTGTAGAGGCCCTGCCACGCAACGGCCATGTCGTAGGCGAAGAAGAAGTCGGCCTGGGCCCCGACCAGCCGGGCCTGGAAGGAGCTCGGGTTTTCGAGCTCGTCGGCGGGAACGGTTTTGTCGTTGGGCTGCACGTCCGTGAGCGAATCACAGCCGCCCAGAAGCACCCCCATCGCCAGCAAGAGCGGAAGGAGGGCCGTCGTACCGGAGACGGTGGAGAAAGCGCGAGCAAAATCGGTCATGGCGGAATCGGATCGCAGTGTGGAGCGGTCGGGCGACGAGGAGAGGCACCGGGCTAGAAGGAGAGCTGGACGCCCGCGAAGAATGAGCGCGGTGTCGGCAGGGTGCTCGCCGTCGAGAACTCCAGCTCGTCGCGGGCGCCGCGCTGGTTGACCTCCGGATCCAGCCCCGGGTAGTCGGTCACGGTCCCGAGATTCCGGCCGCCGACGTAGAGGTTCGCGCGCTGCGCCCCGATCGAGGTTGTCCACTCCTGCGGGAGCGTGTACGATACCCGCAGCTCCCGCCACTTGATGAAGCTGGCGTCGTGGATGAACACCCCGTTGTGATCCCCCTGCAGGAAGTCACGCTCAAGCATCGCCTGCTCCACGGGAGTCGTTTCCGTCTGGCGGAACGCCCACCGGCGGCCGAAGGAGCTCGTCACCCCCGTCTCCACGAGCGGCTGCCGGAAGTCGGCGTTCCCGTCGTAGCGCTGGTGTCCGCCTCGGCGTTCGAGGAGGGCGCTGATTTGCAGTCCGTCGAAGAGGCGGAGCGTCGTCGAGAGCGACTGCTCGTTCGTCGGGTAGGGCTGCCCGATGACGCGCCGGCCGGACCCATCCCCCAGCGTACCCTCGGCGTACTCGATGCTCGCGGGATCGATGGTTCCGTCCTCGTTGCGCGAGGCGTCGGTGATGACCCGGCTGATGTAGGCCCCCGGGGCCTCTCCTTCCTTCAGGATCTGGGAGGGACCAAAAAAGATCGGCTCGTCGAGCCCGAGCTCGGCAATCTCCGTGCTCGTCCAGGAGAGGCCGAGCCGCACGTCCCAGGACACCTGGTCCCGGTCGATGATCGTCCCGCGGATGTTGGCCTCCACCCCGTCGTTGACCAGCTCACCGATGTTGACGGGCTGCTGGTTCGCAAATCCGCTCGACGGGGCGATCGAGCGATTCACGATGGCGTCCGTCACGCTTTGCCGGTAGTACGTGAAGCCCGTCCCGATCCGGTCCTCCAGGAAGCCGGCGTTGAACCCGAACTCGATCTCTTCACTGCGCTCCGGGCCGAGGTCCGGGTTGCCCGGATCCTGGGGGCTGAGGCCGGCCTGGATCCCGCTTTCGCTTCCCAGGCGGCTCACGACGAACGTCCGATCTGCCGAGTACTGCTCCGGCGCCTGGCTGGCCTTGCCCCAGGCCGCGCGGAGACGCAGGTTGCTCACCACGTCGAGGTCCCAGAACGGCGTCTCGCTGACGACCCAGGAGGCGTTCGCGCTCGGCGACACGATGGTGCCGACGTCCTCGCCCAGCGCGCTGTCGTCGTCGAACCGGACGGCCCCCGTCACAAACAGGTAGTCCTGGTACGAGAACTGCTGCTGGACGTAGGACCCGACCTCGATGGTCTCGAGGCTGTTCGAGAATCCGCGCAGGTTGACGGCCGCGTCGCAGGCCGTCGCCTGGTCGTTCGGGTAGACGCGGCCCTCGCACGAAACCGTCTCGATGTTGTCCCGGAAGTACTGGGCCCCGGCGGAAGTCTGCCCCTCCAGGGCCTCCACCGTCGGCACCGAGTACGAGGCCTGCAGCGACGCGTCGAAGGTCCACTTCCGGAAGCGCTCGTTGTCGAGGAAGTTCTCTCCGCCCGCCGCGAAGCTGAACGGCACGTCCGGGTCGAACGGAATGGCGTCCTGGAATTTCGTATTGGTGACGTCCGTCCCCGCTTTCACCGTCCCGATCAGCCACGGCGTCGGGGTCAGGTCGATCTGCAGCGAGGCGTTGAAGCGCTCGACCTCCTGCAGGCTCCGAATCGGATCGATCTTGTCGAAGCCCGCCCGGACGTTCCCGTTCTTGTCGCAGAAGGAGGGGTCGGTGGCGCCCAGGGCCGTCCCCAGGCAGTTTCCATTTTCGCCAATCGAGGAGATGGGCAGACCGATGAGCGCGTTCAGGAAGTACCCGCTCGTGTTGTTTCCGCTCTTCGGGAGGTTTGTCTCCGAGGAGGTGTATCCCGTATTTACCCGAAGATTGAGGTAGTCGGTGGGGCTGCCCTCCAGGTTCGCCCGGAAGTTCAGCCGGTCGGAGTAGTTGCTGGGCAGAACCCCGTCCTGCGTCCGGTAGCCGACCGAGGAGTAGTAGTTGATGCCGCTCGTCGTCCCCTCAAGACTCAGGGTGTTGTTGAGGGAGTACCCGGTTCGGAAGGGGCTCGTACCCGGGTCTTCGAACGGATTGTCGAGCACGAAGACCTGTCCCGTCACGGAGTTCTGGGCGGTGGGCCAGCCGCTTAGTCGGTCGTCGTTCGGGTCCGTAATGCCGAATTCATTCGTCACGTCCGCGTAGTTGTCAGGGTACTCCGTAACATCCTCCCGGGCCCCGAGCTCCGAGCGGTAGTTCACCTGAAACCCATCCTCGCTGTCCGAGCCGGACTTCGTCTCCACAATGATGACGCCGGGCGCCGCCTCGCTGCCGTACAGCGCCGTCGCCGACGGGCCCTTCACGACCTGGATGCTCTCGATGTTGCTGGGGTCGAGGTCGTTGAACCGGGAAAACGTCTGGCCCCGGTTGATCCCGACGTTCGAGCTGTTGTTGGCCCGAACCCCGTCGATGATGAGGAGCGGATTGTTGTCCTGCGTCAGGCTCGTGATGCCGCGAATGCGGATGCGGGAGCCCCCTCCGACGTTCCCGGAGGTGCCCTGGATGTTTACGTTCTCGGCCCGGCCGGTCAGCAGTTCGGAGAAGTCCGTCGCGACCGCGTCCTCGAGTTGCTCTGCGTCCACCTGACTGATGTCGGTGCCTACCGCCCGTCGGCGCGTATCTCCCGCGTCGACGGAGACGACGACCTCGTCGAGCTCGACGTTCGCCACCCGCAGCGTGAAGTTGACGGTCGTCGACTCTCCGGCGGTGACGGTCACCTCCCGGGTCCTGGACCGATACCCGACGGCCCGGGCCTGCACCTGGTAGGTCCCGGCGGGTACGGACTCGATGGCAAAGGTGCCGTCGGACGTGGTGGCCGCCCCCACGCCCTGCGCGGACAAGGACGGGATCACGACGTTCACGCCCGGGAGCGCCGATCCGGTTTCCGCTTCGGTCACTGTTCCTTCGATGCGCCCGGTCTGCGCAAACGCGCCCGAGGCCAGAATGCCTGCGACAAACAACGAAACCAGAACTCCAACCTGATACCGCCTGTGACGATTGCTCAGCATACGGAGTGCCTCCAGTAGGATTGTGTTGAGTGGGGGCGACAGGGGGGCTCGGCGACTCGCGCCGGGGCACAACGTCGTTTTCGTGCGGCGGGTGCCGCCCTCAGCGGCACGGCGGGGCCTCATTCCCTGGTGGGGGGTCGGCGGCCGGACGACGGTCCTGGCCGAACTGACGTCTTCGCCAAACGACAATTTGCCCTTACAAATGCTTATCGGTGGACGTCCTATATAATTTGGGTTGGTCCGACATTCAAACGGCGGAGTCCTCCGAAGCGCTTCCGACACGAAAACACCTCTTGAGTTACATTTTGTTTACATTTCAGCGAAGGCATAGTTTTTTCGGGCTGTAGTTCCCTACCTGTCGGGGGTTTCTCGTCGACAGGGATCGTGCGCCACGTTCCTCTTCCCTGGAGGGCGAGCAGGGTCCCGGAAGGGGTCTCCTGCCGGATGGGCGCTTCGCCCCGTCCGCCCGGCCCGACGGAACGAGTTGGCAGACCGACGCGTCGGCTCGTCTGCAGGGGCAGCTCGTCTTGTCCGCCTCGGTCCTCCTCCATACCATAGAGCCGGTGCCCCCCTTCCTGCCCGGCCCCGTTCTGATTTATCCCCCGGCCTCTTTATGATTGTTTCCGCCCGAGCGCCTCTTCTCGTTGTTGCCGCCGTCATGCTCGGCGGCGTTCTTGCCTGCAGCGGCGGCGAAGAGGCGAGTGTAACCATCCGCGACGAGGAAGGCCCGGTGCCCTCCCCGGTCGAGACCCGCACGGCCCTCAACGAGGCCCTCCAGGCGTTCAACCGCTACTGTCTCGCCCCTGCTGCGCAGGGCAGCGGGACGACCTATCCGATCGCCCTGGTGCGCCCGGGCTCCGGGGAGTCGTCGTACCGGTACCGGCAGCTGTCAGCCCTCCGGCAGGCCGGGCTTCTCGACACGACGGTGACCCGGAGCGACGGGGGCCTCCTCGTGCACCGCTTCGGCCTCACAGAGTCGGGGCGCCAGAGTCAGTACGAGATCGCCGAGGGACAGGGCTACCGCCGGATGTTCTGCTACGCCGTGCCCCGCGTCACCCGGCTCGACTCCATCAAGGCCGTCTACAACGCCGGCCCCAACCCGCTCGCCCGCATCTGGTACACGTACGGCTACGAGAACCGGGGAGACTGGGTCGAGTCTGCCGCCGTGCAGCGCACCTTCTCGGGGCTCGATCCGCTCCCCGCTCCCCAGACGCGCCCATCGACCGACGCGCTTCTCGTCCGGGTCGACAGCGCCTGGGTCGACCGCCGCCTCACCGGGTACGAGCGCCCGCCGGCACGGCCCAATCCGCCGTCGGGCGAATGAGGACCGGCGCCTCGTTCGGCTCGACCGTTCGCCCGGGCCCTTCTTTTTTTGAGCCTCCTCCCGGAGGCTGTGCCTCGTGTAGGACCCGACTCGGATCGGGAGCGGGCCGTCACTCGTTCCCAGCGTCCGTCGCCTGCGGGTCGCGGTCGCGGAAGAGGTCGGCGCTCTCGGCGAAGGCCTCGGCCGTGCCCAGCACGACCAACCGGTCGCCGACCGCCAGGCGAAAGTCGACCCCCGGGGCCGAGTGGGTCTCCTCGTCGCGCCGAACGGCGAGGACCCGAAGCCCATGGGTGTCCTCGAGGGCGAGCTCCCCGAGGGTGCACGCCGTCGCCGGGCACTCGTCGCGGAGCCGGACGGTTCGGGTGTGGACGCCCTCCTCGTCGAGGCCCTGCAGCATGAGGTGGGCTCCCTCCGCGTCCCCGCGCAGCAGCCCGTAGTCGTGGGCGCGGATGGTGCGCATCTGCGTCTCGATCTCAGTCGCGTCGACGCCGTAGGCCCGCAACACGTGGGCGAAAATTTGCACCGAGGCCTCGATCTCCTCCGGTACCACGACGTCGGCCCCGGCCCGCCGGAGGCGCTCGAGCTCGCTGAGGAACCGGCTGCGCACGATGAGCTGGAGGGTCGGGTTCTCGTGCCGGGCCACGGACACGATGCGGGCCGCGGCGTCCTGGTCGTTCACGACGACCACGCACAGCTTCGCGCGGTGGAGGTCGGCCTCCTCCAGGAGGGGGCCCCGGGTGGCGTCGCCGTAGAGGGCGGGATACCCCATCTCGCGGGCCTCCCGCACAGACGTCGGGTTCTGGTCCACCACCACGAACGGGAGGTCGTCCTCGTGCAGGACCTGGGCGAGGCGCCGCCCGGCGGGCCCGAACCCGACGATGACGACGTGGTCCTCCAGGGGCGCCTCGCCGGACGCGGGCATCGCGTCGGTGTCCTCGGTGAGGCGGCCCAGCACGGTCCCCTGCAGCCACCGCCCGAGGCGTGGGCCCAGGCTCAGGAGCGCCGGCGTGCCCAGCATCAGCAGGACCGCCGTCACGATGAAGGTCTGCTCGCCGGCGGGGCCCAGCCCCATCGGCGAGAGCCCGGCTTCGCGCCCGGTGCGCTCCAGCACGAACGAGAACTCTCCAATTTGGGCAAGGGTGAGGCCCACCGCGGCCGCGACGCGGATGGGCACGCCAAGGGCGAGGGCGGCGATCGTCACGATGAGCCCCTTCACGAGGAGGACGGCCCCCACTCCGCCCAGCAGCAGGAGCGGCTGCTCGAAGAAGAACGACAGGTCCATCAGCATGCCCACCGACACGAAGAAGATGGCGTTGAAGAGCGACCGGAAGGGCAGCACCTCGCTGAGGGCCTGCTCGCTGTACTCGCTCTCGCTAACGACGAGCCCGGCCAGGAAGGCCCCGAGCTCGAGGCTCACCCCCGCGAGGCTCACGAGCCAGGCCGTCCCCAGCCCGATGGCCGCCACCGCGAGCACGAAGAGCTCCGGCCGCCGGACGTGCGCGACCTCCTCCAGGATGCGGGGCACGATGATGCGGGCCAGCACCAGCGTGCCCCCAATCACGAGGACCGCCTGCCCCAGCGCGCCGGCCACGGCCCAGCCCGAGCCCCCGGTGCCGGCCAGCATGGGCACCACCAGGATCATCGCCACGATGGCCAGGTCCTGGAAGATGAGCATGGCGAGGGAGAGCTGCCCGGCGGGCGTGTCGGTCTCGCCCCGATCGGCCAGCAGGCTCAGGACCACCGCCGTGCTGCTGAGGGCCACGAGGCAGCCGGTGTAGAGGCTGGAGGCCCAGTCGACCCCGGCCATCCACCCCGCCCCGGCGACGACCGCGATGGTGCCGCCCACCTGTAGCCCGCCCCCGAGGCCGATGGCCTTCTTGAGCCGCCCGAGCTTCGTCAGACTAAACTCGATGCCGATCTCGAACAGGAGGAGGATGACCCCGATCTCGGCGAGGGTCGACACCAGCTCCGGGTCCTGCACCAGGCCGAGCGCGTGGGGCCCCACCAGGACGCCGGTAATCAGAAACCCGGCGATGGGCACCAGGCGGATGCGCGTGCAGAGGTAGGCGATCCCCGCGCTCAGCGCGAAGAGGGCGACGATTTCGCCCAGGAACGGAAGGGCGGCGGCGAGGACCACGGGACGCGGTGGGCGGGCGGAGAATTGGGACAAACGTGCACGTGTCTGTACCCCGATGACCAGCCGAAGTTTGGGCCGCGCGGCCTGGGTCTACTCCAGCGCCCGGGACAGAATGTAGTCGACGCTGAGCCGCAGAGTGGCGTCGAACTCTTCGGGAGCGGGGCCGGCCTCCTGGAAGGATGCGGCCCAGAGTCAACGACCGCCGGCGCTACGACCGACCCCAACCGGATGTATACCAACGGCGTTCTCCGTCCCCATGGCGCATCCCGCACTGAGGGGCGGATGTCGCCGCCCTCCGTCCGTGCCCCTCTCCCACAAAACGGCGTCGGCGGGCCGCCCCGCCCGCTACTCGTCCCCGGCCTCCATCGCGCCGGCCTCTGAGTGCGAGGACAGGTAGTCGGCGGCGACCTGCGCGTAGGCCCGCACCCCGTACTGGAGGCCGCTCTCGTCGATGAAGAAGTCGGGCGTATGGTGCGAGGGCGCCTCCTCCGGGTCCATGTCCGGCGGCATGCCGCCGACGAAGACGTAGGTGCCGGGCACCTCGCGGGCGAAGTACGAGAAGTCCTCGGCCCCGGTGATCGGGTTGGGCACGACCAGTGAGTCGGCGACGCGCTCCAGGGTCGGGACCAGTTGCTCGGTGAGCGCCGGGTCGTTCTTGGTCACGGGGTAGCCCCGGTCGATCTCCACGTCGGCCGTCGCCCCCATGCCCTCGGCCGTCGAGGTGGCGACGCGGCGGATGCGGTCGTGGATCCGGGCCTGCATGGTCGTGTCGAGGGTGCGGACGGTGCCCACCATCTCGACCGTTTCCGGGATGATGTTGTTGCGGACGCCGCCCTCGATTTTGCCCACGGACACGACGGCCGCCTCCTTCGTCAGCTCGGACTGCCGGCTCACCACCGTCTGGAGGTTGTTTACGATCTGCGCGGCGGTGACGACGGGGTCGGTCCCGTCCCAGGGGGTCGACCCGTGCGTCTGCGTGCCGTTCACGGTGATGCGGAAGACGTCCGAGGCCGCCATCATGCCGCCTTTGCGGTACTTGATCGTCCCTACCTCCGTCTGTGAGTTGATGTGGAGGCCGAAGGCGGCGTCCACGTCCGGGTTCTCCAGGGCCCCCTCCTCGACCATCACGTCGGCCCCGCCGCGCTCGCCCCGGGGCGCCCCCTCCTCCGCCGGCTGGAACAGAAACTTGACGGTCCCGGGCAGCTCCTCCTGCCGGGCCGCGAGAATCTCGGCGGCCCCCATCAGCATCGCCACGTGGGTGTCGTGCCCACAGGCGTGCATGACCGGCACCTTCTCGCCGTTGTACATCGACGAGTCGGTCGACGCGAAGGGGACGTCCACCCGCTCTTTCACCGGCAGGGCGTCCATGTCCGCCCGGAGTGCCACCACGGGGCCGGGCTTCCCGCCCTCCAGCACCCCGACAACGCCCGTCTTCGAGACGCCGGTCTCCACGTCCATTCCCAGATCGCGCAGGTGCGCCGCGACCTTTCCGGCCGTTCGGGTCTCCCGGTTCGAGAGCTCCGGGTTCGCGTGGATGTCGCGCCGCCACTCGATGACCTGCTCCTCGAGCTCGGCGGCGTGTTGGTCGATGGCGTCGGCCCAGGGATTGGGCTGGCCCCCGGCCGTCGGGGGCAGAAGGCCCAGCGCCAGCGCGAGGAGGGCGGCGGCAAGGAGGCGGGGATCCGTCATGGAATCAGGGGGGTTTTGGAACCGAATTGGGGGATGAGGTCGCGCCGCGACCGCGACGAAGCGCGTCTACTCCATCAGCAGGTCGAGCACCTGGATCACGCGGCGGCGCATGCGGCGGCGGTCGACGACCATGTCGAGAAAGCCATGCTCCAGCAGAAACTCCGACCGCTGAAAGCCCTCCGGCAGGTCCGACCCGATCGTTTCGCGAATCACGCGCGGCCCGGCGAACCCGATGAGGGCCTCCGGCTCGGCGATGTGGATGTCACCCAGCATCGCGAAGGAGGCGGTGACGCCCCCAGTGGTCGGGTGCGTGAAGATGGAGATGTACGGCAGCCCGGCCTCGTCGAGCCGCGTGAGGTGGGCGCTCGTCTTGGCCATCTGCATGAGGCTGAGGGCCCCCTCCATCATGCGGGCGCCGCCGCTCTGGGCGATCGTGATGAGGGGCCGGTCGTTCGTGTAGGCCCGCTTGATGGCCCGCGCCACGATCTCGCCCACGACCGAGCCCATCGAACCGCCGATGAAGCTGAAGTCCATCCCCACCATCGACACCGGATGCCCGCCGAGCGTCCCCGTCGCGGCCTGGGCGGCCTCGTTCTGGCCGGTCTTCTCGCGGGCCTGCTCGAGGCGGTCCGCGTAGGCCTTGCGGTCGGTAAAATTGAGGGCGTCGAGCGACCGGAGGTCCGTGTCGTGCAGGTCGAACGCGCCGTCGTCGAAGAGGAAGTCGAAGTACCGGTGGCTGTCCATCCCGAAGTGGTACCCCGAGCCGGGAAAGACGAGCAGGTTGTCCTCCAGCTCGCGCCGATTGGTAATCTCTCCGCTCTCCGGGCACTTCACCCACTGCCCCTCGGGCATCTCATTCTGCTCCTCGCGGGTGGTGCGGATGCCCGCTTTTTCGCGGCGAAACCAAGGCATGACGCTGTCGAAGTCCGAGTGACGAGTGACGAGTTGTGGGGAACGTCCGTCCCTCCTCCCGCGCGGAAACCCTCGCAGAAGATCCCAAACACCGGGCGCAAAGTCCAAATCCGGCCGGCGTCAGGCGAACGGCGACGGGGCGGGGGTCGCGTGCACGTCCTTCACGTAGAGGGGCTCGAAGGAGGAGAGGTCGTCGGGCCCGTGGCGGTCGAGGCGCGCGCGGCCCCGGCGGGCCACCCAGGCGGCGGACGGCGCCCGCTCGTCGGGCGGCACCACGGTGAGGGTCGGCGCCGCCGCCTCGAGGGCCGACCGGCTCTTCTCGGCCCCGTCCCCGAGCGCCCAGAGGCGGCCCTCGACCGGCCCGAGCCAGTCGGGGAGGGCGTCGACGGGCAGGGCCGTCGTCTCGGCGTGGGGCTCCATCCCGTCGTCGACGCGGCGGAAGGCCCCGGCGTAGACCTCGTCGCGCCGGGCGTCGAGCAGCGCGCAGGCCACGTCGCCCGGCCGGGTCACGGGGCGGAGCTGTGCCGCGTAGGCCTCGAGCGTCGGGACCCCGATCAGGGCGGCCTCCGTGGCCCGGGCCCACCCTTTCGCCGTGCTCACCCCGATGCGGAGGCCCGTGTAGGAGCCCGGCCCCATCGACACGGCCACGGCGTCGAGGGCGTCCGGCGCCCGCTCCGCGTGGGCGAGCACATCTTCGACGAGCGGGGTGAGCCGGGCCGAGTGGACGCGCGGCCGTCGCAGGTGGGCCTCGGCGACGACGGCGGTGTCGTCGAGCAGGGCCGCGCCGCAGACGTCGGTGGCGGTTTCGAGGGCAAGGATCGTCACGGGAGTCGCGGGGAGGAGTCGGGCCAGTGAACGGCGGCGCCGGCCCGGCGGGCCGAGACCGCAGGTCGGGCGGTCAGGAGCGGGCGGCGGCCCCGAACTTCGGGGTTTTCTCCCCGGCCGGAATCGGGGCGTCGACGCGGTTTTCCGCCGGGGGCAGCGGACAGGCGAACTCGGGGTTGTAGGCGCAGGTAGGGTTGTAGGCCCGGTTGAAGTCGACCACCACGGAGTCGCCCGCCGCGGACTCGAGGTCCACGTAGCGGCCCGCCGGGTACGTGCCGTTCCCGTTCGTGTCGTCGGCGAACGGGATCCAGAGGCGCCCCCGTGGGTCGTCGCTCGCCCCGCGAAAGACGGCCAGCTGTGCGTCGCCGGCGGGCAGGGGGACGGTGACTTCACCGATGCGCACCTGCGCCCGGATGCGGCCCGTGTTCTCCGAGAGCATCATCGTGTCGGGCGCGGGCCGGCGCCGGAGCGGGACGACAAACCGGTAGGTCGTGTCCACCGCGTAGTAGTCCAGCCCCCGAAAGTCGGCCCGCCGACCGGGCGGCAGCACGCTCTCTTTCTCGCGCATCTGCATGTCCCGCTGCACGCGGGTCTGCATGATCCGCTGCTCGTAGCTGGTCGAGGACGTGGAGTCGCCGCAGCCTCCGATCGCCACGATCAGAGCGGCAAGCCCAAACGTGAGGCCGGCTCTCAGCATCGCTCCGGGGACAGATCCAAAGGCGCGTGAACGACAGGGGACGCGGGGGCGACTACCGCCCGTACTGGGCCACCACCGTCGTGTCCCCACTCGGGGTGAAGCCGACCACAGCGTACGGCTCGATACGATTGCCGCGCTCCATCCCCGGCGATCCCACCGGCATGCCGGGCACGCTGATGCCTCGCAGGTCCGGCGTCTCGCGCAGGAGGCGCTTGACCTGTGCGGCCGGGACGTGCCCCTCGACGACGTAGTTCTCCACGACCGCCGTGTGGCAGGAGGCCAGGTTGTCCGGCACGCCGAGCTGCTGCTTCACGGGCCGCAGGTTCGCCCGCGCCTTCACCTCAACCGGAAACCCGTTGTCGCGAAGGTGGGTCACCCAGTCGCCGCAGCACCCGCAGGTGGGGCTCTTGTAGACCGTGACGGACGGAAGGTTGGCGGCGGCAGCGGATCCCCCTGCCGAGCCCCAGAACACGTAGACGCCGAGGCCGGCGAGGGCCAGGACGATGCCCAGGCCGAAGGCTTTTGCGTGGGTTCCCCAGGACGGAAAGCGAGCCACGGGACGAGAGCGACGATGACGGGAGCGCGATGGACAGCAAAAAACCCGCTGTGGCAGTTTGTGGTTCCTCGTTCACGGTGAATCTGTCTGCCGCTCCCTTCGGGCCGCACCAGGTTCTCGCCCGGGGTGCGACCGAACGATCCCCCCCTTTCTCGGTACGTTTTTGACGGGGAAACGCTTTTGAAAACATCGGAGCAATGAGGGCGTGACCGCCCCCCGGACCCCGCTCGTCCGATCATCCACGCCGCCCCCGGTTCTCCCCTTTCCTCTCCAGAACGCTCGGTTTTCGCAGTATGATGGGCATCTGTGGTCCCGCCCGCTTCGCACTACGGCGAACGACGCTCGTGGCCGTCGTGGCCCTGGTTCTTCTCGTCGGCGCGGGGTGCGGGGGCGAGTCGTCCCGCTCCACCCAGACGGACAAAAACACCCTCTCGCTCGACGTGGACGCGACGCTGGCCGACACGTCCTACACGCTGGTGAACCAGGACAGCGTCACCGTCGCGTTCCCGGATGCCCTCCTCGGCAAGCCCGTGATTCTCGGCACGATCTATACACGGTGCCCGAACGTGTGTCCGAAAATCACGGCCAACATGAAAGACATCCGGAGCGCGGTAGACACCTCCGCGGTGCATGTGGTAACGGTGACGTTCGACCCGCACCGCGACACGCCGTCGCGCCTGGCGGCGTACCGGGCTCAGTACGGGATCACGGGCTCCTCGTGGCCCTTCTTCACGGGCGACCGCCCGACGATCCGCCGCCTCATGGATCGGCTGGGCGTCCGCCACACCATTAAGGGCACCGACCGGGAGTTTCCGCGCCCGGATACGGACTCTGCCTACGTCTACACTCACTCGAATCAGATTGCACTCATCGACGCGAAGGGCCGTGTGCGGGCGACCTACGGCGGGAGCCAGACGCCCCCGGAACTGATCGCCAACGACCTCGAAAAGATTCAGTCGTAGCCATGCTTCGCTCCCTGCGTGCTCGCTCCCTGCTCGGCGCCCTGTCGGTCGTGGCCCTCCTCCTGACGGCCGCCGGGTGCCAGTCGCCGTCCTCCCAGGACCAGCAGACGGGGCCGCCGCCCCTGCCCGACGACGAGCTCGCCATTGAAGACCCGTGGGTGCGTCCGGCCCCGCCCGGCAGCACGACGGCCCTCTCCATGACGATCGCGAACGGCCGACAAACCCCGGACACACTGCTTCGGGCCCGCGCCCCCATTATCGACAGCTCGGTGGTGCAGCGCGCCTCCGCCGGCGGATCGGGAGCCGCGATGGCGGGCGGCCTCCCGATTCCGGCCCGCACCCGGATGACGCTTGCCCCGGACACCACCCACGTCCGCCTCGTCAACCTGGGCCAGTCGCTCGACGAGAACAGCACGCTGATTCTCAACCTCGAGTTTGCCCGGAGCGGCCTGCAACGGGTCCAGGTGCCGGTTCGAAGCTCCGCCCCGACGGAGCAGTAGACCGCCTCGCTCTCTCGGGGCCCGGACGGTCCCACGCTCTCGGGACCCCCCCCGGCTGATTCTTGGTACGAACTGGGTTCTCGCCGGTCACGCCTTCCCCGTCCCCGGCAGCGTCCACGGCATGGGCCTGTGCGGCCTTCTGGACAGCGCCTACCCGAGGGCGCCGCTAAAGACGAACCACCCGAGGCCGATGGTGAAGGCAAATCCGCCCCACAGCCCGTGCTCGAGGGTCGTCTGCAGGGTCGACCCTGTCCGCACGTAGGTGCGGGCGAGCAGCCCCCCCATGACGGTGGTCATCAGCGGCGCCACCCAGTTGGCGAAGATGATGTGGGCCAGCCCGAAGGCGATGCTGCTGGCGACGACCTTGCTCCGAATCGTCCGGAAGAGCGGGTGGTAGCGATGGAAAAAGAAGGCCCGGAAGACAATTTCCTGGGGGTAGACCGACAGCACCGGATAGGTGAGCATCAAAATCAGCCAGACCTGCGTCCTCGTCTGGGGAAGCATCCACAGCAGGTCCGGCCGCAGCACGGCGAAGAGCACGCCGACAGAGATCGCGCCGGGCACGAACCAGCGAAGCGTCCGGGCCAGATGCTGACGGAAGGCGCCCCGGTTCCAGAGCTGACGCTGGTTGAAGCTGTCGTCCCACCAGAGCACCGCCGTACAGCTGGCCGCGAGGAGGAGCAGGATGGGGGCCACCCATCCGTCGAGCGCGGCGCGCTGCGTGTAGAGAAGCAGCGGCAGCCCGAGGTAGAGGACGACAAGCTCGACGCCCAGATACAGGCGGCGGTACCGGGAGGGCACCAGGAGCGCCGATTCCCACCAACAGCTCAGGTCGGGAATCTCTACGGAGACGCGACGACCCGACGTATGTGCAGGGGAGTGGGACATGGTCGACCGCAAAACCGACTGAGTGTTGTGGGCCGATCGAGCGTCGGCGGGCGACCCGGGAGCCTCTCCGGCCGTTCTCCGGCGTCCGTGTTCGGGCGCAGGGTCCGGCTGTGCGGGAGCGCAGAGCACCGTCCCGCGGGCGCACGGGCGCCGCCTTTTTCTTCCTCTTCGGTCGCAGATTCGTCTCCGCGGCCCTCGAACAGTTACACCAGAGCCCGGGCAATGCGCCGGGCCGTTTTTCGGAACGGACGGAACGTACAGCCGAGTTCCGTCCGCGCCCGGCTGTTGTCGAAGCGGTAAGTCCGGGCCGCCGAGCGGGCCGTGGCCCCCGGAAGAAGGGGCCGCTTGCGGGTGATCGCGGCGACCGCCTCGGACACGGCGCCCCCAGCCCGCAGGACCGCCCCGGGCACTGTGTATCGGGGCGGGTCTACCCCGAAGGCGTCCGCCAGCGTGGCGACGATGGACCGCCACGACCGATTTTCGCCGCCGAGAAGATAGCGCCGCCCCGACTCGCCGTGGCGCATGGCGGCCCGGTGCCCGGCGGCCACATCCCGGACGTCGACGACGTTTGTCCCGCCCGGCGGCACCGCCACCGCCCACCCGCTGCGGACGGCGTCCACGATGCGACGCGTGTTGGTGTCCGGCCCGCCGACCCCGAACACGAGCGCCGGGTTGACGATGACCGCGTCGAGCCCCTCCGCGATGCCTCGGCGAACCTCCAGCTCGGCCCGGCGCTTCGAGCGGGCGTAGGCCGAGCGGTGGGGCGCGTCCTGCCAGGGCGTCGTCTCGTCGATGGCCCGGTCGCGGCCGAGGGGACGGCCGAGCGCGGCGATGCTCGAGGTGTGGACCAGCCGGTCGATGCCGGCCTCCAGCGCAGCGTCCACGACATGGGCCGTGCCGTCGGCGTTGACGCGGCGGAGGGCCTCGCGGTCGCGCCGGGCGAACCGGACCATCGCGGCGACGTGGTAGACGCGATCGATGCCCTCCATGGCCTCGTAGAGACTGCGGGCGTAGGTGACGTCCCCCACCGCGTGGTCGACGGCCGCGGCGGCGTCGCCCAGCAGGTCGAGGGATGAGCGCTCCCGCCGAAAGATGCGGACGTCGACTCCGTCCGAGACGAGCTGGCGGGTCAGCACCGACCCGACAAACCCCGTCGCTCCCGTCACGAGAACCGTTCCGTCGTCACTCATCGTGCATGTGCAGTGTACAGAAGATCGAACCGCCCGGCCGCCGGCCTCTGCCCCGTCTCGGCCGCGCACCTTGAACACCGTGCCGAAAGGCCTACGTCTCCGGCGCGATCTCGATCAGCAGCGCCTCCTTGTCGACCGACGCCCCACTCTCGACGTGGATGATCTCGACGACCCCGCCCGACGGGGCCGTCAGCTCGTTCTCCATCTTCATCGCCTCGAGCACGAGGAGGCCCTGCTCCGCCTCGACCGTCTCGCCCTCCTCCACGAGGATCTCGAGCACGAGGCCCGGCATCGGGGCCCGGACCGCTCCGCCTCCCGCCTCGTCGGCCCCCAGCCCGAACTCGTCGACCAGCAGGTCGCGCTCATCCCGGATCTGCACCACCGTGCGTCGTCCCCCGATCGTCACCTGCATCCGCCCGTCCCCGAGCGGCTCCACCGCGACCGGGACGCTCCGCCCGTCGACGATGAGCGAGAGGTATCCGTCCCGCAGCGTCTCGACGGTATATGGAGTGGCCTCCCCGTCGATGACGACGTGATCCTCCTCGAACGAGAGGTCGAACGAGCGGTCGCCGATCGTGGCGCGGTAGCTCGGGGTCTCCATGGGCAAGACGAGGATGTGGAGCGGCCGTGCGAGTCGGTACAAACTCTCGTCGGGGATCATAGTTTGATGGGTGCTCACTGACTTCGTCTCGTTCCCGCTGTTGTCGTGTCCGAGGACGTTCGCCTGACGCCTGCCCTCCTCGTTCGCGCCTACGCCAACGGCCTCTTTCCGATGGGCGACGACCGGACCGGCACGGTGGGCTGGTACTCGCCGGACCCGCGGGCCCACCTCCCGCTCGGGAACGTTCACGTGCCCCACAACCTCCGACGGCGGGTGCGGCGGCGCGAGTTCGAGGTCACGAGCGACGCGGCGTTCGATCGGGTGATTCGGGCCTGCGCGGACCGGGACCGCACCTGGATCACCCCCCGCATCGTCCGGGCCTACACCCGGCTCCACGATAGCGGCCGGGCCCACAGCGTGGAGTGCTGGCAGGACGGCACCCTGGCGGGCGGGCTCTACGGCGTGGCGCTGGGCGGGGCTTTCTTTGGAGAGTCGATGTTCTTCCGGGTCAGCAACGCGTCGAAGGTGGCGCTCATCCACCTCACGCGGCAGCTGCGGGCCGGGGGCTTTACGCTCCTGGACACGCAGTACTCGACCGCGCACCTCGAGCGCTTCGGCGTGGTCGAGATTCCGCGGGCCGACTACATGGCGCGGCTCGACGACGCCCTGGCGGTCGACGCGACGTGGTGGCCCCTCGAGGACGAAGAGGCCGCCGCCCTCGACCGTCCGGTCGCTGAATTCGCAGCGTCTCCGGTCTCGTTGGGAAACGAGGAAGACGCACGTGGGTGAAAGGGAGGCGTTCATGCCGACCCGCTTCGCCGTCTCATGCCACTCCGCCGCCTGCCCGTCGTTCTCCTCGCGGCCGCCTTTCTGCTTGGAAGCGGGTGCCAGCCCTCGTCGAACGCGGGGTCGGGGGCCACGGCCTCGCCCACTGCGGCCGCCGCGCCGGCCCTGCCCGACAGCGCGCTCACGCCGCCCGACTCCGCGACGGCGGCCCGGTTTGCCGCGGCGATGCAGTACGCCGTGGCCCAGAGGCCGACCGTGTCCTCGGTCGGGGCCCTCATGCAGGCGCTCGGCCCCCACTTCCAGGGGCGCCCCTACCTCGAAGGCACGCTCGACACCGGACGCACCGAGTCGCTCGTCGTGCGGCTCGACGGCTTCGACTGCGTGACGTTCGTGGAGACGACGCTCGCACTGGCCCGCGGCGTGATGGCGGGCGACACCACCTACGCCGGCTTCGCCCGGCGCCTCGCCGAGCAGCGCTACCGCGGCGGCACCCTGCAGGGCTACTGCGGCCGACTGCACTACTTCACCGAGTGGATGGCCGACAACGAGGAGAAGGGCCTCGTGGAGCGCATCGACGACGACCTGGGCGGGCGGCGCATGACCGACTCGCTCGACTTCATGAGCACCCACCGGTCCAGCTACGACCGGTTCGCCACGAACGACAGCCTCCACGCCTGCGTCCAGCGGATGGAAGAGGACCTGCAGGCCCGACAGGCCGAGCGCCCGGTCCGGTTCGTGCCGCAGGACTCGATCCGCGCCGTCTACGACCAGCTGCGGGCGGGCGACATCGTGGGGATCGCCACCTCGATCGACGGGCTCGACGTGGCCCACAGCGGCCTGGTCTACGCCCACGAGGACGGCGACCCGAATGCGTTCGGCCTGCTGCACGCCTCCCTATCGGACGGGATCGTGGTTTCGCCCGATCTTCAACGGTACGTTCAGAAGATCGATCATCAAATCGGTATCGTGGTAGCCCGTCCACAGCCCGTGCGGTGACCCTCCCGCCCGTCTGATCCCGCCCGCCCGGTCCCGCCGGGCCCCTGGCTCGTTGCTTCGCTCATCGATCCGCAGTCTCGCACCCCCATGCAGGACATTGAGCGCCTCGGCGTGTATACGAGCGGGGGCGACGCCCCCGGGATGAACGCCTGTCTCCGGGCCGTCGTGCGCACCGCCGTCACCAACGACATCGACGTGACCGGCATCCGGCGCGGCTATGAGGGCATGATCGAGGGCGACTTCGTCGAGATGGACCGACGGTCGGTCTCGAACATCATGCAGTCCGGGGGCACCGTGCTCAAGAGCGCCCGCTCCGAGACGTTCATGACCGAGGAGGGCCGGGCCCGGGCCGCCGAGGAACTGCGCAAGAACCGGGTCGACGTGCTCGTGGCCATCGGGGGCGACGGCACGTTCCGCGGCGCCTCGAAGCTGCACCAGGAGCACGAGTTTCCGGTGATCGGCGCCCCCGGCACCATCGACAACGACCTCTACGGCACCGACGCCACGATCGGCTACGACACGGCGTTAAACACAGCCATCGAAAACATCGATCGCATTCGGGATACGGCCGACGCCCACAACCGCCTCTTTCTGGTCGAGGTGATGGGGCGGGACGCCGGCTTCATCGCCCTCAACTGCGGCATCGGCGGCGGCGCGGAGCTGATTCTCATCCCGGAGACGATCACGGAGATGGACATGGTGAAGGAGCGCATCCTCTCGCTCATGTCGGCCCAGCGGCGCTCCACGATCGTCGTGGTGGCCGAGGGCGACGAGCTCGGCGGGGCCCGCGGCATCGAACAGGCACTCCGCGACGACCCCGAGTTCTCGGACATCGATCTCCGCTCCACGATTCTGGGCCACACGCAGCGCGGCGGGGCCCCCTCCGCCAGCGACCGCGTCCTGGCGAGCCGCCTCGGGGTGGCCGCCGTCGAGTCGCTGATGGACGGGCACTCGGACGTGATGGTGGGCCTCGTGAACGGCGAGGTCAAGCTTACCCCGCTCCGCAACGTCTACGGCCGCCGCAAGTCCATCGACTACGACCTGCTGAAGCTGACGCAGATTCTCAGCTGAAGACGATCTCGTTCCGACCGACGGGGCTGGGATCGGGCGCACACATCAACACTCTGTATTTCGTATTGCGTATTTCGTGGGGCGCGGTGCCAAGCGGGTACGCAATACGCACTACGCAATACGCACCACGCAATGCCCGACCATCCCCCCATCGGCGAAGTCGAGGGCAAGGCGGCGGCGATCGAGGACATGTTCGACGCCATCGCCCCCCGGTACGACCTCCTGAACCGCCTCCTGAGCTTCGGGATCGACCGGTACTGGCGCACCCAAGCCGTGCGGCTGCTGGCCGACGAGCAGCCCACCCGCGTGCTCGACGTGGCGACCGGCACGGCCGACCTCGCGATCAAGGCCGAACGGACGCTGCACCCCCGCGAGGTGGTGGGGGTCGACCTCTCGGCCGAAATGCTCGACTACGGCCGGGCGAAGCTCGACCGGCTCGGCCTCTCCTCGCGCATCTCGCTGGTGCAGGGCGACGCCGCCGACCCGCCGTTCCCCGACGACCATTTCGACGCGGCCCTCGTGGCCTTCGGGGTGCGCAACTTCGAGGACCTGGAGGCCGGTCTGCGGGGCATCGGCCGCGTCCTCCGGCCCGGCGCCCCGCTCGTCGTGCTGGAGTTCAGCCGACCGCGCACGACGCCGATCAAACAGCTGTACGCCTGGTACAACGAACACGTCCTTCCCCGCATCGGGGGGGCGCTGAGCCCCGACGAGAGCGCGTACGAGTACCTGCCGAACTCGGTGGCGGCGTTTCCCGACGGCCCCGACTTCCTGGTCCGGATGGGCGAGAGCGGGTTTGAGGACCTGCGCTGGATCCCGCTCACCTTCGGCATCGCGTCGCTCTACCGCGGGGTCGTGCCCCCCGAGGCGGCGTCGGGGGCCTCGCCTCGCTGACTCGGCCGGTTCTACCGATCCGTGTAAAAGTCTCTGAACAGGTTCCCGATGAGCGGAGGACCGAGCCTCACACGAGCAGAAACGGTCTTCATTCATTTCCTCACGGATCGGTAAAGCCGCGCCGGCCGTCTCGTCCGACGACACAGGGCTCGACCATGGACACCGTTGAACTGACCCTTTCCGTCCCCATCCTCGAGCACGACCGGTTCATCGGCTGGCTCGACGACCGGGCCACCGGCTTCCGTCAGACCGACGCCGCACTGACTGCCTACGTGCCCGCCGACGACTGGTCGGCCGCCCTGCGCGAACGGCTGGAGGCTCGCCTCCGGGCCGACGGCTACGTGGACGCCCTGTCCCTCCGCCTCGTGGCCGACCGCAACTGGAATGCGGCCTGGGAGGCGTCGGTGACGCCCGTGCGGGTCGGCCCCTTCCTGCTGTGCCGGAGCGACCTCGACGTGCCCGCCGAGCACGACGCCGCGACAGTTCTCCGCATCGACCCGGAGCGGAGCTTCGGCAGCGGCCACCACGCCTCGACCCGCCTCACGCTCCGCCTCCTGATCGACGCCGTCTCGCCAGACGACACGGTCGTGGACGTCGGCGTCGGCACCGGGGTGCTCGCCATCGCGGCCTGCCACCTCGGCGCGCGCCGGGTGCTCGGCGTGGACACCGAGCCGGTTGCCGTCACCAACGCCCGGAAGAACGCAGCGCAAAACGGCGTGGCCGGCCGCGTGACGGTCCGCGAGGGCTCGGTAGAGGCCGTCCCCGCGGACGCCGCGGCCGACGTCCTCGCGGCCAACATCACGCTCGACACCATCCTCGACCTGCTGCCGGCCCTTCGCACGCGGCTCGCCGCCGACGGCGATCTCCTCCTCGCCGGCCTCCTCACCAGTCAGCGCAACCGGATGCTCGAGGGGCTCGCCGAGCACGACCTGGTCGCCGAGCAGGAGGCCAGCGAGGACGGGTGGTGGGCCGTCCGCTGCCGTCCGGCGTGACCCCCTCCGCTCCGGTCCTGTACTCACTCCCCCCTCCCGTGCGCCTCGCCACCATCGACGTCGGCACCAACACCGCGCAGCTTCTCGTCGTCGAGGCCGACGGCCCCGCCCTCCGGCGCCTCCACGCCGTCGAACGGTTCGTGCGGCTGGGCGAAGACGTCGACGCCCAGGGGCGGATCGGCACGGCCGCGCAGGACCGCCTCCTCGACGCCCTCCGAGCCCACGTGCAGACCGCCCGCGAGCAGGGGGCCGACCGGGTCGTCGCCGCGGGCACGAGTGCCCTCCGCGACGCCGCAAACCGGGCGGCGGTGCTCGACGCGGTGCGGGACGCGCTCGGGCTCGAGATCGAGCTGCTGTCGGGCGCGGCGGAGGCGGCCTGGAGCTTCGCCGCGGCGTGCGCAGCCTTCGACGACCTCACGGGCCCCTCCGTCGTGGTCGACATCGGCGGCGGCTCGACCGAACTGATTGCCGGGCAGAACCCGTCGGCCCATCATCCCCGCTCCGTCGACGCAATCACGGCCCGGACGAGCCTGGACGTCGGCTGCGTGCGCCTCACGGAACGCTGCTTTTCGTCGCAGCCGCCCCCCGCCGACGAGATCGAGCGGGCCGAGCGCCTCATCGACGCGGCGCTCCGGACCGCCGCCCTCGACGCCGGCCCCGATCCGACGCTCATCGGGACGGCGGGCACCGCCACCGCCCTCGCCCTCGTGCACGCCGGCCCCGACAGCACGTGGGACGCCCTCCACGGCGGCGGCTTTTCGCTGTCCCGACGCGACATCCAGGAGTGGCGCGAGCGGCTGTTCCGGCTCAACGTCGACGCGATCCGGGCCCTGCACCCGGCGGCCATGGAGGGGCGGGCCGACGTCTTTCCCGTCGGCGTCCTCCTGCTCGACTGCGTTCTGAGCCACTACGACCGGGACGCCGTCCGCGTCAGCCCGTACGAGCTACGGCACGGCCTGGCGCTTCGGTGGCTCGTGGAGAATTCGTCGTCGACGGCGGCCGCCTCCCCCTGAGGGAACTCTCCGGCCACGGCGGGCGTGCCTCATAGTGAGTGAACGATCACTCACAATATCTGCCTCACATTCCTTTTCTTGCCATGACCGATTCCCCCCAGACGGCCCTCGTCGACGGCCTCAACACCGACCTGGCGCACGAGTACCAGGCCATTCTCATGTACAACAGCTACGCTGCGATGGTGTACGGCATGCACCGGCCTACGCTCAAGCAGTTCTTCGAGACGGAACTGCCGGAGGAGCTCACCCACGCGCAGCTGCTGGCGGACAAGATCACGGCCCTCGGCGGCACCCCCACGACCGAGCCCGCGCCGATCACCCTCGCCACGGAGCCGAAGGCCATGCTCAACCAGGTGCTCGACGCCGAGGCCGAAACCATCGAGCGGTACGTGGAGCGCCGCCAACAGGCCGAAGAGGCCGGGGAGTACGGCCTCGTCACGGAGCTCGACGACATCATCCGGGACGAGACCGAACACAAGGAGGAAACCGAGAAGCTGCTCCGGGACCTGCGCCGGAAGGCGTAGCGACGCCGCCCTCATACCCTTCGCGCGGCGGGGGCATCGAGTCGCCCCTTGCCCGCGCAATTACCATCGCAGGGACAGTAGTGCCACCGTCGCGGAGAGAGATTGGCGCCCCTCCACGTTCGGATGCACCCGTACGTCCGGCGGCGATACGCGCCACTCTCCGGCCTCGTAGCCGACGAGCCCGGTGGACTGCTCCTCCTGCGTGGGCGCAACCAGTGCTCCGCCCGCCGCCCCGACGACCACCCCGGTGCCGAGCCCCACGAGACGGGAGGAAGGACTCTCGTGGAGACGATTTGCCAGCGCGTACCCCAGCGCCCCGACCACGAACTCCCCGACGCCCGCCAGGACGTAGGCCCCCGTCCGGCCGTTCTCGATTCGCCCCATCCGGACGGCCCCGAACGGCGCGCCGCCCACGATCACCGCAGCACCGATCAGGGCGATTCCGGCGGCGGGGTCGGCGCGACTCGGGTCGTCGTAGACCCGGTCCTCCTGCTCTCGGTCCATCACGGCCGCCCATCGCAGGAGCGCCGCGCCCAGGCCTACGCCGCCGACGGCCCCGAGGGCGCTGCCGAGAACAATCCGCCCGGGATGCGGGTCGTGACTGTCCATCCGCCCGGGCGTGCCCGACAGCCTCGCCCCCTGAGGCGCCATCTGTATCGATGCGGACCGGACCGTCGGCTGAGCGCGCACCGCCCGATCCGCCCCCGGGAGGCCCCACACGAGGAGCCCCCCTACGAAAAGCACAACGACCCGGGAAACGTGCGTATTCTCGACAGCAGGCATGGTGTGGAGGACTGTGCGGCAACGAGCCGGGCATTCACCCAGTAGGTCGCCGCGTCCGGCCCTTCCGTAACACTCGCTCGGACCGGCGTATGCCTCCGGCCTCGCTCACCCCGCGTCCACGAACCGATCGACGAACGCGAAGGCGTCGCCGTCGAAGAGGCCCTGGTCGCTGAGCTTGAGCTGCGGGATCACCAGCAGCGCCATGAACGAGAGCGTCATGAACGGCGCGTCCATCGGGCTCCCCAACTCCTCCTGGACGACGCGGCTGAGCCGCGTGTAGCGCCGGGCCACGTCCTCGACCGGCCGGTCGCTCATGAGGCCGGCGATGGGGAGCGGCAGGACGTGCGTGTCGTCGCCGACCGCGCTGATGCCCCCCTCTGCCTCGACCACCGCGTTGATCGCGTCGGCGAGGGCGGCGTCGCTCGCCCCCACGGCCACCACGTTGTGGGAGTCGTGGGCCACGCTGGAGGCGAGGGCGCCGGCGTCGAGCCCAAAGCCCCGGATGAACGCGACCGCCGGCGCGGCGTCCGCGTACCGGTTCACCACCGCCAGCTTCAGCAGGTCCCGCTCCGGGTCCGCGACGGCCCGTCCGTCCGCAACCGGCGTGTCGACGACGTCCTCGCCGGTGACGAGCTGGTTGTCGACGGCGGTGATGACCCGCATCCGCTCCCCCGCGGCCGGCACGCGAAACGCCTCGGGCGCGACGGGCCCGGCCGCAAACCGGTTCGGCGTCTCGGACGGCACGCGTTCGATGTGGGTCTGTCCGTCCTCGGCCACGAGGCGGCCCTCGACGTACGTGCGCCGGACGGTCAGGGCGTCCAGGTCGTCGACGACGATGAAGTCGGCCGGGTCGCCCTCGCGCAGCAGCCCCACGTCGAGGTCGTAGTGCTCGACCGGGTGCACGCAGGCGGCCCGCAGCACGTCGAAGCGGTCGTAGCCCCGATCGATCGCGCGGCGGGCGAGGGCGTCGATGTGGCCCTGCACAAGGGCGTCCGGGTGCTTGTCGTCGCTGCAGAACAGGAGCCGGTCCGGCGCCTCGGCCATCAGCGGGATCAGCTCGTCGAAGTTCTTGGCGGCCGAGCCCTCGCGGATGGCGATCTTCAGGCCGGCGCTGAGCTTTTCGCGGGCCTCCTCGATCGCAAAACACTCGTGGTCGGTCTCGATGCCGGCCGTGGCGTACTGCTCGACGCCCTCTCCGCGGAGGCCCGGCGCGTGGCCGTCGACGGGCTTTCCGCGGGCCTGCGCCGCCTCGATCTTCGCCATCACGTCGGGGTCGCGGTTGATCGCGCCCGGGACGTTCATCATCTCGCTGAGGTAGGGCACGTCGGGCCGGTCCAGGAGCGCGGCCACGGCGTCCGGCCCCAGCTCGGCGCCGGCCGTCTCGAACGGGGTGGCCGGGACGCAGGACGGGGCCCCGAAGGCGAAGTGGAACGGCACCTCTTTCCCGTCCTCGATCATGTACTCGACCCCGTCGACGCCAAGCACGTTGGCGATCTCGTGCGGGTCGCTCACGGTGGCGACCGTGCCGTGCACGACCGCGGCCCGAGCGAACTCCGACGGCGGCACCATCGCGCTCTCCACGTGCACGTGGGCGTCGACGAAGCCCGGCAACAGGGTCCGGTCCGGCACGTCCGCGGCCGGTTCGATGCGGTCGATCACGCCGTCTCGGACGTGAATCGTGGCCGGTCGGACCGAGCGGTCGTGCAGGTCGACGAGGCGGCCGGCGAGGGAAAACGAGGACGTCATGGGATTGACGGGTCGAAGATCGGGAGTCGAGGGTCGTACGCGCACTCGGGGTCCGGTCGGGGCCGCCGTCACCGAAGCACGCGGCCGCAGCCCCGGTAGCGATCGCCGTCGACCGTAACCGTCACGGTGTGCGAGAAGGCCTCGCCGCTCATGACGTCTCTGCAGGCATCGGGCGCGACGACCACCTCGAGCCGATCGGCCCGGTACACCGTCCGCCCGGCCGTGCTGTCGATGGCGACGGCCGATCGGGGGACGCTCAGCGTACTCGTTCCGTAGTCGCCGGCAAAGTGGAGACTCTCGGCACGCACCTCCAGTACCCAGCCCGGTTCCTGCCCGACGCCCCGAAACAGGAGGTGGGATGGGTCGGAGCCCCCGTCGCCCGCCGCGCAGCCGACGAGCAGGAGCCCAAGGCCGAGACCCCAGACGAGAGGCCGGTGCCGGTGCCAAGGGGCCGTCATCATAGCGGTTCTCAGGCCGTTGGCGAAGGGAAGGCGGGGACGCGGGGCCTAGCGGTCCGGCACGGAGGAGGCCGGCCGGTCCTCGAAGACCACGTCGGCCAGCGCGTCGAGCGACGGGTCGATTTCGGGCACCGGTCGCGAGCGGGCCATCACCTCGGCCAGGGGCGCCGGCACGTCGACCTCGTGGCCGACGAGCGGCTCGACGACCTCGGGAAACTTGGCCGGATGGGCCGTGGCCACGAGGATCCAGTCGTTATCGTCGTTGGGGTCGCGCTCCTCCCGCGCCTGGACGGCGGTGGCCGTGTGCGGGTCCCAGACGGTGTCCCAGGCGTCGGGCCCCCGCCGGATCTGCGCCTTGATCTGGGCGTCCGTCACGCGGACGGCCTCCACCGCGTCCCGCAAGGACTTGCCCCGACCGCTGTCGGGGAAGTGGTGGCGCAGGCGCTCCATGTTGCTGGGGTCGCCCACGTCCATGGCGGTGGCGAGGGTTTCCTGGGTCTCGAACGCCTCGTAGGTGCCGGTCTCCAGGAAGTGGGTGACGGGCCGGTTTTCGTTTGTCGTCAGGATCACCTCCCCGATGGGCAGGCCGCACTCGCGGGCGTAGAGGCAGGCGAGGCCGTTGCCGAGGTTGCCGGACGGGACGATCACGTTCGGCCGGGTGCCGTGGGCGCGCCAGTGCCGGAGGCTCGCCATGGCGTAGTAGGTCATCTGCGGCAGGAGCCGACCGATGTTGATGCTATTGGCCGAGGAGAGCCGCTTTCGCGACTGCCACGTCTCGTCCTGAAAGGCCGCCTTCACGAGGCGCTGGCAGTCGTCGAAGACGCCGTGGACGGCGACGGTCTGCACGTTGTCGCTCCAGCCGGTGAGCTGCTGCTCCTGCCGGTCCGAGACCTTGCCCTTCGGATAGAGGACGACGACGTCGACGTTGGGCTTTCGCCAAAAGGCCGCCGCCACGGCCGCGCCGGTATCGCCGGAGGTGGCCACGAGAATGGTGAGGGGCTGCTCGGCGTCGGCGTTGAGGCGGGCGAGGCTGTCGGCCAGGTAGCGGGCCCCCACGTCCTTGAACGCCGCCGTGGGCCCGTGGAAGAGTTCGAGCACGCTCGTGCGGCGCCCTACCTCGCGGAGCGGGACCGGAAAGCCGTAGGTCGCCTCGCAGATGGCCGGGAGGTCCGCGGCCAGCGGGTCGTCCGCGGTGAAGGGGCGCAGCAGCCGCTCGGCCACGGCCTCGATCGTCTCGCACCCGTCGAAGGCCTCGGGCCCGAGGTCCGGAAAGTGCTCGGGGACGTAGAGGCCGCCGTCGGGCGCGAGCCCGTCCTGAAGGGCCGTCGAGAGGGACACGCGGTGATCCGGCGTCCGGGTGCTCACGTACTGCATCGGCACAGGGTGATTAGAACGCAGAAGTGCGGTCGAGCGGCCCCTCGCGGGGCCGTCCCGCGATGACCGAAGCGATCCACCGGGACTCAACGGGCCGCCACGGGGACGGATCGCGTGTCCCCCGCCGCTAGGGGCCCTCCTCGCCGACGTAGGCAATCCGCCAGATGGTGCCCGCCTCGTCATCGGACACGTAGAGCCCACCGTCCGGCCCCACGGCGAGGCCCGTCGGTCGGTGCTCGGCGTCCCCGGAGCTGCGGAGCGTGTCGGCCCCCGCGAAGCCGTCGGCGAACGTCTCGTAGTCGCCGGACGGAGTGGTGCCGTCGAAGGGGGTGAACGTCACCTTGTACCCCTCCTGCGGGAGCGGGGCGCGGTTCCAGGAGCCGTGCCAGGCAATGAAGGCCCCACCCTGGTACTCCTCCGGGAATTGGTCGCCGCCGTAGAAGAGCACGTCGTTCGGGCCCCAGTGGCCCGGGAAGGCCTGGATGGGATCCTCGAACTGATCGCAGCGCCCGATCTCCTGGCCGTCGCCCCCGTACTCGGGCATCAGCACTTTCTGCTCCTGCTGCCAGTCGTAGTAGCAGTAGGGCCAGCCAAAGTTGTCCCCCGCATCAACCTGGAAGAATTCCTCGGCCGGCAGCTCGGCGCTTTCCTCCTGCGTGTAGAGGTCGGGAAAGAACTGCGCGAGCTGGTCGCGTCCGTGCTGCAGGACGTAGAGGTTGTCCACCTGGTCATTCCAGGTGAGGGCCACGGCGTTGCGAATGCCCGAGGCGTAGCGGGCGTCCGGGGAGTGCTCCTGGCCCGTCGTCTGGGCGTCATACTGCCAGATGCCGCCGTGCGCCTCGAGCAGCGGGCAGGGGTCCTGGCCGGGCGACCCCTTCGTTCGGGACTCTTCCATGCACGCGTTGGACGGCGCGCCGACGTTGACGTAGAGATTGCCGTTTCCGTCGAAGTCCACCGGCTTGGCCGCATGCGATTCCTGATCGGGGAGGCGCACGATTTCCTCCTGCTCCCCGGAGGGTCGAAGCGTGCCGGGCTCCTTCGCGTAGCGCACGACGGAGTTGGCGGTGCCCTGGTAGAGGTACCCGTCGTGGAGGGTCATGCCCGTGCCGCCCGTCTCTCCGAAGTACTCAGTGTCGTCGGCCTTGTAGTCGCCGTCGGTGTCGCGGAGGGCCACGGCGCCGCCTCCACTGTTCGTCTCCCGGAGCGCCGCGTACACGTCGCCGTTGTCGGCGACGGCGAGGTGACGGGGCTGCCCGACGCTGTCGGCCACGACGGTCGCGCAGAAGCCGTCGGGCAGCGTGAGCCCACCGTCGTCCGGATCACAGACGGAGGCGGTCCCGGACGCGGAATCGCTGCCTCCACCGCCGCACCCGACGAGCACAACGCCCGCCACTACGCTCAGGACCAGAGCCGCTCTCATCGGTTGCAGAGTAGCGCGAATCAAAGACAAACCAGTGCGGATCATGACGGATGGACTGGGTAGGAGAGAGATTGCACGAGACGAGTGCGGTCGGCTCCGATGAGCGCCGACCATCGACTGGGCGTTTTCAACGTGCACGTACCCAATAAGAAAAGCGACCGTTGCCACAGGGGCAAGGGCCGCTTTTCTCCGTTTCGTGCTCTGGGGGGCACCCGGAGACCGAGGGTGTCAGTGTTTACTGGCCGCCACCGGGGTTTCCGCCTCCCTGCTGGCCGCCCATGGAGGACCGCTGCCGCTTGGCCTCTGCCTTGATGGCCTTCTGAAGGCGCTTGCCGAGCGTGGAGTCCTGACGGGCGGAGCGCAGAACGCGCTGCACCATCTTCGGGTCCATGCCCTCGTTCTTGGCCTCCTTCTGCATGACCTGCATCGTCTTTTTCCGCATCGCCATCTGCCGTTTCCGCATCTCGCGACGGGCCTGGGCCTTCTGGGTCGAGTCCATCTGCTGCGGATTGCCGTACTTCTTCTTCATCTCCTTCCGCATCTGCATCCGTTCCTGCCGGGTGGACATCTGCGCGGTCACGGCGATCCGGGCCACCGTCTGAATCTGCTCATCGGAGACATCCTCCGACGACAGCATGTTCTGGGAGTTGCCCTGCGGCATCTGGCCGAACGCCAGCGGCGCGAAGAGCGCGAGGGCGAGGGTGAGCACGCCGAACCGTAGTGAGGAAGTCGATCGTGTAAGCATGGTACTAGATAATCTAGCCGAGCGGAGTATCGAGACCGAGACATCGACCGGGCCCGTCCGTCCCTACAGGGTCGTGCGGGGGCCTTAGATCTACGTCACGAAAAAATTCGGGAAATCAGTGTTTCGCTGGGAGTATGGTTTCCCTTGAACTTCGCATCTTCTATTTCCCGGTTCCCACCAAACAAAAACGGCCCTCGCAGTGCCGCGAGAGCCGAAGAAGTCGGGGCAGCCGGATTTGAACCGGCGACCTCTTCGTCCCGAACGAAGCGCGCTACCGGGCTGCGCCATGCCCCGAGAAATCAAAATAGCTCCCTATTATAGCTGTCCGTCCGCCTCGGGATCCAACTCCACCGGATCCTCCCACCGCTGCGGCCCTTGCGCAGCGGGAGTTCAAGGCTTATCCATACGTCTTTTTCTGTCGAGAGCGCATGTGTACAACGACGCCTCCGTTCAATTATTACCGGGGCCGAATCGACGTTTCCATTTCTTCATCGACCGAATTCCTCGTACATCACGTCGATGCGGTCGGCGTAGCGGTCGGTGATGACGCTGCGCCGAAGCTTGAGGGTGGGCGTCAGGGTGCCGTCCTCCACGGTGAAGGGCTCGGCGAGTAGCCGGAAGCTGCGGATCTTTTCGTGGGCGGCGGCCTCCCGGTTGTACTGCGTAAAGGTGTCGTCGAAGGCGGCCTGGACGTCCTCGTGCTCCAGGAGCTCCGCGTCGCTGTAGGCGGCCTCGTCGATGCCGTGGTCGCGGGCCCGCATCCGGAGAGAATCGAAGTCCGGCACCACGAGGGCGGCGAGGAACGGCCGGTCCTCGCCCACCACGATGATCTGGTCGATCCAGGCCTGGGTCTTGAAGGTTTCCTCGATGGGGCCCGGGTAGATGTTCTTTCCGCCCCGGGAGACGATCATGTGCTTGATGCGGTCGGTAATCCGGAGGTACCCTTCATCGAACCGGCCCACGTCGCCGGTGTGGTACCAGCCGTCCGGGTCGAAGGCCGCCCGCGTTTTCTCGGGCTGCTGCCAGTACCCCTTCATCACGTTGGGCCCCTTCACGAGGATCTCTCCCTCCTTCGTCGTCGGGCGGGTCGGGTAGTCGTTGCCGTTCACCTCGGCGATGCGCGACTCGTCGTCCAGCGACTGGATGGCCACCGATACGCCCGGCAGCACGTGGCCGACGGTGCCGTAGCGGGGGGCCGCGAGGGGATTGACGGCAATCACCGGCGCGGTCTCCGTGAGGCCGTACCCCTCGACGATCGTGATCCCGGCCGCCTGAAAGAAGGTCCCGATCTCTTCCGGGAGCGCGGCCCCGCCGGACACCGCGAAGCGGAGGTTGCCCCCGAGCCGTTCGTGGAGCGTCGAGAAGACGAGCCGATGGGCGAGGGCCTTCTGGGCTCGGAGCCAGGGGCCCGGCCCGCCGCCCTCCCCCTGCCGGGCCGCAGCCACCTTCTCGCCAGTCCGCACGGCCCACTCAAAGATCGTCCGCTGGATCGTGCCCCCCTCGCCCACCTTCTTCGTGACGCGGTTGTACACCTTCTCAAACATCCGGGGCACGGAGATCATGACCGTCGGCTGCACCTCCTTCAGGTTGCTGCTCACCGCCTCGACGCTTTCGGCGTAGCTGATCGTGGCCCCGGCGGCGAGCACGGCGGTGTAGCCGGCCGTCCGCTCGAAGGCGTGCGAGAGGGGCAAAAACGAGAGGTGGTGGTCGTCCTCCCCGAACGGCACGCGCTGGAGGGCCGCCTTCACGTTCGAGCAGAAGTTGCGGTTCGTGAGGACGACGCCCTTCGGCTGGCCCGTGGTGCCACTGGTGTAGATGAGGGCACTCGGGTCCTCGGGCGTGATGTCGTCCGCGACGGCCGTAAGGGCGGGCTCGTTCTCGGCCCAGTAGTCGCGCCCCGCCGCCAGCGCGTCGTCCCAGTGCGTCATGTAGGACGGCGGGTCGTCGGGCAAATCGTCCATGACGATGACCGTCTCGAGGGCCGGGCACTCGTCGACGATCTCCTGGATCTTCTTGCGCTGGACGGGGACCGACACCACGCAGGCGGTGGCCCCGGAGTCGCGCAGGATGTACGCCACCTTTGCGGGGGGCAGCGAGGTGTAGACGGAGACGTTTACGCCCCCCACGAGCTGGGTCCCGAGGTCCGTCACGGCCCACTCCGGCCGGTTCTCGGAGAGCAGCGCCACGCGGTCTCCCTTCCGCACGCCGCTCCGGTGAAGAAATCCCCCGAGGGCCTGCGCGCGGTCCTCGAGCTGCTCCCAGGTGATGTCGTGCCACCCCTCGCCCCGCTCCTTGTACCGCAGCACCGTCCGCTCCCGGCCCTCGTAGCGGGCACAGAGCCGGCGAAACAGCTGCGGAACCGTGTCGAAGTCGACCTGGGCGGGCATGAGGCAGGAACCGGATCAGGAAGAGGGGGCCGCGGCCATTTGCCACGCGGGCCTACCGACGAGGCCCGAGTGCTGTTTCTGTCCCGGCAGGGGGGCGTTTGGCCGGGCTACACGGCGGTCCCGACCGCGTCGGTGACCGACACGTGCCCGTCGTCGCGCAGCCGCTGGACGAGCCCCTCCTTGATGCGCTTGATGAGGCCGGGGCCCTCGTAGACGAGCGCCGTGTACAGCTGAACGAGCGAGGCCCCCGCCCGGATCTTGGCGTAGGCCGTGTCGGCGTCTCGCACGCCCCCGACGCCGATGATGGGGGTATCGCCGTCGGTGACGCGGTAGAGGTACCGCACCAGGCAGGTGGCCCGTTCGGTGAGGGGCGGGCCGCTGATGCCTCCGTCGCCCATCGCCTTCACCTCATCGTCCGGCGTCTGCAGTCCCGCCCGGTCCGCGGCGGTGTTCGAGGCGATGTACCCGTGCACGCCATGGGACTGGGCCACCGCGACGATGTCCTCGAGCCGGGTGTCGAAGATCACGCGCTCGCTGACCGGGGGGCTGAGCTTGATCAGGACCGGCACCTCCAGCCCCGGGGCCTTTTGCTCCGAGAAGATGGTGTCCAGCAGGTCGTCGAGGGCGCGCGGGTGCTCGAACGTGCGGCCGTCCTCGGTATTGGGGCAGGAGACGTTCAGCGTCACGTAGCTGGCCTGCGGGGCCAGGAGGCGGAAGCTCTCCCGGAAGTCCTCGAGCGCAGCCTCGCCCATCACGGCCGGGTCGTGCGTCTTCGCGAGGTTGATGCCCAGGGGCCGCGTCCGATCAGTGCGCCCATCCTCGAGCCGCTCGGCCATCGTGGCCGCCCCTTCGTTGTTGAGGCCCAGTCGGTTGAGGAGCGCCTGATCGTCGGGCAGTCGGAAGGCACGGGGCTTCGGGTTGCCGTCGGCCGCCATCGCGCTCACGGAACCGACCTCGATGAATCCGAAGCCGATCGCCTCCCAGAACGGCACGAGCCGCGCGTTCTTGTCGAACCCGGCCGCCAGCCCGACGGGATTGGGGAAGGTCTCCCCCCAGAGTCGCTGCTTGAGGCGCTCGTCCTCGTAGCCGTACTGCGGCTCGACGAGGGAGGGCGCTACGGTCTGCACCAGTTCGGCCGCCCGGAGGCTCATCTTGTGGGCCCGCTCGGCGTCGAGCCGAAACAACAGGGGGCGTATAAAGCTGTACATGCGCGTCGGGAGCGTATCGACGAGGGAATGACGTCGGCGGACGACAAGCTACGTATCTCGTTGGACCCGGACGCGGGGCGTTTCGTTTCTCCCGGCACGCCATTTTTTCGAAGTCCCCCGAACGACGGCCCCATGTCCTGTGCCATATACCACGTCGACGCCTTCACAGACACCGCGTTTGCCGGAAATCCCGCCGCGGTGTGTCTCCTTCCCGCCGCCCGCGAGTACGACTGGCTCCAGGCCGTCGCCGCGGAAATGAACCTGTCGGAGACGGCCTTCCTCCGGCCGCACCCCGACGGCGGGTACCGGCTGCGCTGGTTCACCCCCACCCACGAGGTCGATCTCTGCGGCCACGCCACCCTCGCGAGTGCCCACGTGCTCTGGACGGAGGGCCTGCTCGCCCCGAAGGCCCCCGCCCGCTTCCGCACGGCGAGCGGCGTCCTGACGGCCGCCCGCGACGACGAATGGACCACGATGGACTTCCCGACCGACCCGCCGCGCCCGGTCAATCCTCCCGCCGCGCTCCTCGACGGCCTCGGCGCCACCGACCCGGTGTACACCGGTCGGACCGACCGAGATTTCCTCGTTCACCTCCCCTCGGCGGAGGCGGTGCGGGCGCTCGACCCGACCCTCCCGACGCTTGCCGCCCTGGACGCGCGGGGCGTGATCGCCACGGCCGCCGCCGATCGCGAGGACGCCGACGTCGTGTCCCGCTTTTTTGCCCCCGGCGTGGGCGTGCCCGAGGATCCGGTGACGGGCTCCGCCCACTGTGCCCTCGGGCCGTACTGGGCCGATCGCCTCGGGCGCACGACCCTCACGGGCCGGCAGGTGTCGGCGCGGGGCGGCACCGTGCGCGTGGCCCTTCCGTCCCCGGACGCCGACCGCGTGGACCTGTCGGGGCGGGCCGTTACGACGCTGCGCGGCCGCCTCACGGCCTGAGGGCCGGCGACGCGGCGCTACCAGCCCGGCCGCAGGACGAGACCAAAGTCCCACGGCTTCGCGCGCTGGAAGGTGCGGGCGTAGAACGCCTCAAACACGACGGCCCCCAGCACATTGACGCGGGCCGAAATGCCCGCACTCGTCACCGGCTGGGCCGTCGTCGACGTGCCGGACCCGGTCAGGCTCTGCCCCGCCACGAACTGGTTCTGCAGGGAGAGGTCGTCGAAGTTCTCCCCGGTCCAGGCGATGCCCGCGTCCGCGAAGAGCACCAGATCGGTGGGGAGGTACTTGAAGGTGGAAAGCCCAAGCACCTCGGGCCCGAGGAGCGGCACCCGAACCTCCGCGCTGCCAATCGCCATCCGCGAGCCGTACAGCTGCGTGATGTCGCACTGGTTGCGGATGCGGCACCGATCCTCGTTGAGGATCGAGCTCCGGCTGTATCCGCGAACGAAGCCGACCTGGTAGGGCTCCGCGATCGTCTCCCGGAGGAACAGGTCCGCAAAATCTCCCTTGAACTGCCCGCCGTAGTTGCCGCGGTGGAGGCCCCGAACGGCGAAGGTCACAGGGTCGCGGTAGAAGTAGCGGCGATAGTCGGCGAGGACCGACACGAAATTTCGCGTCCCGACCTGCGGCGTTACCTGAAAGCGGTAGCGCCCGCCCTGAAGCGGCGACGTGAGGCCCGAGTTCGAGAAGTCGCCCACGTAGGCGAGGCCCACCTGGCCGAAGTAGAGCGGATCCGGAAGTCCCCCGAGCCCACTCACGGCCTCCGGGTCAATTTCCCGACCGAACTGGTTGCGGACCGTCACCCCGAACCCGTATCGCGTGCCGCCGGCGCTGAGCTCAATGCGATTGCGCTGCGAGAGGGGATAGCTCGCCTGCGTGACAAACTGCGACTGGTAGATCCGCTGGACGATCTGGACGAGCTGGACGCGGTTGTTCCCCTGCGGCAAAAACCCGACGCGCCCGAAGGCAGACGGGATGTGGGACACCCCGACGCCGTAGTTGAGACGGTTGCCCTGATTGCTGTAGAAGGCCCCGCCCCCCACGTCTTTGATGGTGCCGTTGGCCTGGACGACCACGTTCAGGTTCTGGTTGCCGAGGATGTCGCTGAACGCAAACGCCACGCCCCCGGACACCTGCGTGCCGAAGGGGCCCCCGACGGAGGTGCCCACCGACGGCGGCGAGATCCGGTCGAGGTAGAGCCGGTTGCTGGCCGCCGTGGCGTCGACGGAGTCCGACTCCGGCAGTCCCGTGAGCGGGTCCTTCAGGTAGTTGCCCACGATGCCCGCCTCGGAGGACTGGGCCGGGGGCAGCACGCCCGCCAGGGATTCCTCCATCGGATCCTCGGGACTCACCCGCTCCCCTTTTGTCTCGTCGGAGGGGAGAGACATGATCGAGTACCCGCTGTTTGAGAACACCGTAAACATCATCCGCCCGCTCTGCCGCGCGACCGACAGGGCCGGGGAGGTGGCCGTGATTCCGCTGATGCCCGTCTTTGCCTTCGTGATGCGGTAGGTGGCCTGCTCCTCGAGGCTGTACCGGTAGATGTCTTTGAAGCCGTCGTGGTCGGAGATAAAGTAGAGACTCCGACCGTCCGGGCTATACTGCGGATTGTGATGCATGCCCTCGGTAAAGGGGCGAAGCGTCCGAATGTCGCCCGACTCGACCTCGATCATGCCGAGGCGGTAGTCCCCGAACTGAAGCGTCTCGAAGTTGGTGCCTTCCGGTCCGCGGTCCGTCGTGAACGTGATGGTGGAGCCGTCCGGCGACCACGTCGGCTGCAGCTCGGCGTACCGGTCGTTGGTGAGCTGGCGAACCTGCTCTTCCTGGAGATTATAGAGATAGAGGTCGCTCACGCCCCCGTCCAGTCCCGAGAAGGCAATGGTGCGGCCGTCCGGCGACCAGGCGAGGTTTTGGATCGCCCCTACGCCCTCTACCGCCGTTCGGGTCTGCACCTCGCCCGACTGGACGTTGAACGTGTTGATCTCGTTGGTCCCGTTGGCGAAGGTGACGAACGCAAATCGTCGCCCGTCCGGCGACCACGAGCCCGCCGAGTCAATGAAGCGAAGGGCGTCGAAGTGCGGGTTCGACCGCGTGCCCTCCAGCTCCTGCACGATCTCTCCCGTCTCCGTATCGGCGACGAAGAGGTTGGTGTTGAAGATGTTGCGGCGCGAGATGAAGGCCACGTAGCGGCCGTCCGGGCTCACCGCCGGCGAAATGTTGAGCTGGTTGTCCTCACCGGGCGTGCCGATGATGGCCTCGCCCACCGAGTCGGCCGGCGTGCGCCCCTCCATCGTCGGCTCGTAGGCGTCCCGAACGCTCTGCTTCCACTCGTTCGACAGCGAATCGGCGGTGATGCCCAGGGAGTAGACGAAGGCGGAGTCCACGCCCACGCGGCCACTCAGCTTGTAGAGGTCGGTGACGGCGGCGTCCCCGTACTTGCCCCCCACGTACGCCATGTAGGCCTGCCCGTACCGGTAGGGAAAGTAGTCCCGCATGTTGCGGGTCATCTGCTCGATGGTGGGCAGGTCGTCCCGCAGAATGGCGTCCCGCAGCCACATCGTCGTGTGGGGGTCCCGGCTGCCGACCGACAGGTACTCGGCCATCCCTTCCACGAGCCAGAGCGGGAGGTTGCGCAGCGAAAATCCCTGCACGTCTCCCCGAAGGGCGATGTCGTACTGGAAAGAGTGCACCAGCTCGTGGCCCAGCACGTGGTCGGTCTCCTTGTAGCTTCCGGTGAGGGGCATGATGACCCGCTCCTTGATGCTCTCCGTGACCCCGCCGGTGCCTTGCCCCATCCGGCCCCGCACCGCGTTGGTCTGCTGGAAGTCGGCACTGTTGGCGTAAAAGATCAGTGGCTTTCGCGCCTTGAACTCCCGCAGAAACGTGCGCGAGTGCCGCTGATACCACCGCTCCGCCATCCGCCCGGCGTCCGTGACGGCCTGGCGCTCCTCCGGGTAGAAGTAGATGTCGAAGTTTTCGGTGCTAAACGTCTTGAAATCGAAGTCGTCGTACTGCACCTTGTTCTGCCCGAAGTACTGGGCCGATGCCGGTCCTCCGGCGAAAGCTCCGAGGACGACCAGGACGACAAAAAAACGGAACGCTCGGAGTGCGGATCGTCGCATGGCGGAGCGGGGGGATGGCTCAACGAGGCTTTACGAAAACTGCATGCCGTAAACAGGGACGCAATTTACCGGTTGGTGCTAGAAGAAGTTCGGCTGTTACGCCCGCTCTCCTCCAAATTCGGGGGGGAGCCTCCGGCAAACGGCTCTTTATAACCCGGTATGCACTTTGCTATGATGTATCTCCCGTTGGGGATAAACGGAAGACGGCATGGGGTCCTCGGATAGAGACCCGTCTGTCGGGGTGTACGAACAATCCGCAAACGCCACGCCGGGAAGTTCATCGGATAACACTGGATCTCGTGAAACCGTTCGTGCCGGGGGGATGGTCCGGCCTGGATGGAACGAATTCGTTTTCCCACCCACCGCCACGGTCCGGATGAGACCTCCCGACTCTGTCCTTCCGTTAGGGACGGGGTCTCGATGGCAGTTTCGCTCCGCACTCCGTGCAACCCGCCCCGGGTCCCCCATTTTTAACAGGCGGTGATTCCACCCCCACGCGCCCCGCTGCTCCCTTTCCGCACGTCCTCGCCCTGCTCGACTCATGGACGAATATCGGACCCGCGTCCGGATTTACGCCGGGGTCGTCCTCACCGTGTTTCTCCTCCTCGGAGTCCGCCTCGCGCAGCTGCAGCTCGTGAACGGCGACGGCCACACGGCGATCGAAGGCAACGCCGTCCGCGAGCGGCCCGTGGAGGCGGCCCGCGGGGCCATCTACGGCCGCGACGGCACGCTGCTGGCCGACAACCGGCCCAGCTATACCATCATGCTTACGCCCCGGTACTTCGACCGGTCGAAAGTGCCGCTGCTGGCCGACCTATTGCGCGTGCCCGACTCGACAGTGCAGCGCAAGCTTCGCGAGGCCCGCAATTGGAACGCGTTTCGGCCGAGCCGCTCGTTCCGCGGCGTCTCGTTCGAGACCTTCAGCCGCGTGCAGGAGCACCAGCACGAACTGCCCGGCGTGTCCCACGAGATCGAGCTCCGGCGCCGCTACCACACCGACGCCAACGCCACCCACGCCCTCGGCTACGTGCGCGAGATTAGCGGGCCGGCCCTCGCCCGCCGGGTGGACGACGGCTACCGCCCCGGTGACTATATCGGCAAGACGGGGCTGGAAAAGGCCTACGAGCCGGTCCTGCGGGGCGAGCGGGGCAGCGAGTTTGTGCTCGTAAACGTGCGGGGCACCGAAATTATGCCGTACCGCGACGGGGCGCGGGACAAAGCCCCCGTGGGCGGTTACGACCTGCACCTCGCGCTCGACCATCAGGTGCAGGCCCTGGCCGAGTCGCTGTTCGTGGGCAAACGAGGGGCCGCCGTCGCCCTCGACCCCGACAACGGCGAGATCCTCTCGTTCGTGAGCAAGCCCGACTTCCCGCCGTCCATCTTTGCCCGATCGGTGAGCGACGCGGCCTGGGACAGCCTCCGCTCGGCCCCCACCGATCCGCTCTACAACCGGGCCGTCCGGAGCGGCTTCCCGCCGGGCTCGACCTGGAAGCCGTTTATGTCGCTCGTGGCGCTGGAGACCGGCATCATCGGGACGAACGAGCGCCAGGACTGCCCCGCGGGCTACCGCTTCGGCAACCGCGTCTTTCGCAACCACGGCGGGCAGGACGAGGGAATGATTACGGTGACGAAGGCCATCGAGGTGTCGTGCAATACCTTCTTCTACCAGCTCATGGACAAGATGCCCCTGGGCACCTGGCACAACTGGGCCAAGAAGTTCGGCTTCGGTCAGAAGGCGCCCCTCGACGTCGGCGAGCAGGCAACCGGCCTCATCCCCGACTCCTCCTACTACGACCGCACGTACGGCCGCTGGACCGAGGGCTACCTCATCAACCTCGGCATCGGGCAGGGCGACATGTCGGTGACGCCCCTTCAGCTGGCCCGCTACGTCGCGGCCCTCGGCAACGGCGGCACGCTGCCGAGCCCCCACTTCGTGCGCAAGATGGTGCACCCTCAGACCGGAGACGTCCGCCGCCCACAGGTGCCGCCGCCCGAGTCCATTCCGATCGACTCCGCCCACTTCGAGACGGTCCAGCAGGGCATGCGCCGCGTCATGACCGACGGCACCGGCCGGTGGGTGCAGATCCCCGGCATTCCGGGCGCCGGCAAGACGGGCACCGCCCAGAATCCGCACGGCGAGGATCACTCCCTCTTCATTATGTTCGCGCCGGTCGAGGATCCGGAGATCGCCGTGGCCGTCGCCATCGAGAACGCCGGCTACGGGGCCACGGCCGCCGCGCCCATCGCCAGCCTCATGGCCGAGCAGTACCTCAAGGGGGAGATTGCGGACACCTGGCAGCGCCGCTACTGGATCCGGCGGCTCCGCGACTCGGTGCGGAGTGCCCCGCCGAAAGGCTTCGGGGCCCCGTCGGACACCACGACGACCGCGCCGCCCGCCCTTGACCGCGCCGACACCGAGACGCCCGCGGACGCCGATACGGTCTCGACGGCCTCGGCGGCCGTGCGGCGCGACGCCGACTCGTCTCGTCCCTAACTCTCCGTCCCTTCGGCTCCTCCCATGCAGCGCTGGACCCCCAACCTGGACATCCCGACGGTCCTCACGTGGGTGGCCCTCGTGACGGCGGGGCTCCTGGCCCTCTACAGCACCACCCACGGCCCGGCGGCCGAGTACCTGAGCGAGGGGGTGCGCGACAACTTCTACCGCCAGTTCGTGTGGGTGGGCGTGTCGGCCGTCGGCATCGGCGTCACGCTGCTCCTGCCGGTGCGGGTGCTCCGGACGCTGGCCTACCCCATCTACGGCGTCACCGTGCTGCTGCTGGTCCTCGCTCTGTTTGTCGGGGTGGAGGTGCACGGCACGAAGGCCTGGCTCGCCCTCGGGCCCTTCCGCCTTCAGGTCTCGGAGCTGGCGAAGGTGGGCACTGTGCTCGCCGTGGCCCAGCTGCTGTCCGAGCGGCATACCCGCGCCACGAAAACCCTGAGCTACGCCCTGAAGGCGGCCGGGCTGATCGTCGCCCCGGCCCTCCTCATCGTCCTGCAGAACGACCTGGGGACGGCCCTGGTCTTCTTCGGCCTTGTGCCGATCATGCTGTTCTGGAGCGAGCTTCCAATATCGGTCATCCTGCTGCTCATCTCCCCGGCCATCGCCGGGTACCTGTCGCTCGTCTACATGCCGGCGGCCCTCGGCTTCGCGGTCGTGTTTACCGCCGGCCTGTGGTGGACCACCGGCCAACGCCTCATCGCGGGCCTGGCCGCCACGTTTACCGGGGGCGTCGCCGCCGTCGTCTCCTTCGTCCTCACGAAGATCCTGCAGCCCTACCAGGTCGACCGCCTGCTGTCCTTCACCAACCCCGGCGCCGAGCAGTTTCGACAGGGCGTCGGCTTCCACCTCGTGCAGTCGAAGGCCGCCGTCACGTCCGGCGGGCTCTGGGGCATGGGCTTTATGGAGGGCACCCAGACCCAGGGGGCCTACGTGCCGGAGCAAACGACGGACTTCATCTTCAGCGTCGTCGCCGAGGAGTTCGGGTTTATCGGCTCGATTGTGGTGCTGGCCCTCCTCGCAGCGCTGCTGCTACGCCTCATCAGGCTGGGCTCCGACGTAAAGCACCCGTTCGGGAGCATCGTCGCCGCCGGCGCCGTGGGCGTGTACCTCCTGCACATCTTCATCAACATCGGGATGGTGACCGGCATGCTGCCGGTCATCGGGCTTCCCCTTCCCTTCCTGTCGTACGGCGGATCGGCCATGCTCGCCAACACGGCCCTGCTCGCCATCGTGCTCAACACCCACATGCGGCGCGACGACCTGTCGATCTACGGGTACTGACCGGGCGCGGCCGGCGGGCTGATGCCGAATCCTGTAGCAGGATGTACCGCGTCGGTCGGCCTTCGGCCTCGTGTGGGTCTGGATGTGAGGACGTGTGGAAGGATGGAGGCGAAATACGTCCATACATCCACCCCGACGGTAGTCGGGACATGCCCTTCCAGACGCCCCCCCCCGAACAGGGCATGCGAGTTCGTACGAGAAGAGAGGATGGATCTCGGGGGGTTGCTGGATTCTACACCGGTTCTGCCTCCCGCTGGATGGCGTCGCCGGCCGGGCCGTGCAGTGCGGTTCGCTCCCCGAGATCCACGTCCACTCCCAGAAGGTCCTCCAGCTCCTGCTTCAGGGCAACGAAATCGAGGAGGCTAACCGCCCGGCCCGCCTCCGAGTCCTGAAAGTCGACCAGGACATCGAGGTCACTTTCGGGGCCGGCCTCCCCCCGGAGCCGAGAACCGTGGAGGTAGAGCTGCTCGACGGCGTAGGTCTCGCGGAGGTGGGGGAGCGCCTCCCGGAGCCGTCTCTTGATCGACTCGACCTCCGGATCGGCGTCTCCTGAGGCCGCGGACGTGGCCTCCAATTCTAACGGGCCCCGAGACATGATCGACGGAGGTCTTTGAGACAAGAAGGCGAGCCACTATAGCCTGAATGCCTTCGACGGGCCCGCTGTTGCACAGAACCGCGCTCGTTCCCTCCTGGACGCGAGCGAGTGCCAACCTGTACCCGGCCCGAAGGTGGGATATCCAGTGTCGGGAGCTCTTTCGATCCCTTGCAGGTCAGGACTGGTCGCTTGTATGCTTCCCAGTCTATCACGTCGCGAAGGGGGCTCTCCGCGAGACGAACGTGGCCGGGCTACGCCCTCTCCCAGAGCTCGATCCCGAGCAGAATGTCGATGGACGGACAGCGACGACCCCGATTGCACAGTCGGACTGACGGCGAGTGCGGCGGCCTAGTGGGCTTGCACAACTGAATTGACGGATATCGCAGAATCCGTAACGGGGTCG
>JAZKTD010000417.1:0-2796 GCA_036625705.1 Salinivenus sp. | reverse complement strand
ACGATGTCGTAGTGGTCCGACAGCTGATCGGCCACGTAGTTGGCGTTGAGGAGGGCCACCTTCGAGGCGTCGGTGAGCCCCTCCGGGCCGAGCAGCTTAATGTAGGCCCACGAGATCAGCAGGATGAGCGCGCTTCCGTGCGGGGCCGCGGCGATGGCGGGAATGTTCTGGTCGCCGCCGGTGTCCACGACCGGGTGGCCGGGGAGGAAGGGACTCAGGTGCTCGGCGGTGCAGACGGGCCCCACGCCCGGTCCGCCCCCGCCGTGCGGGATGCTAAAGGTCTTGTGCAGGTTCAGGTGGCACACGTCGACGCCGTACTCGCGGGGACGGCAGAGGCCCACCTGGGCGTTCACGTTGGCGCCGTCGAGGTACACCTGTCCGCCGTGCTCGTGCACGACGTCGCAGATGTCCTCGACGTGGGCCTCGAAGACGCCGTGCGTGGACGGGTACGTGATCATGGCGGCCGCGAGGCGGTCGCTGTGGGCCTCGGCCTGCTCGCGAAGGTCGTCGAGGTCCACGTCGCCGTTGTCGTCGCAGTCGATTGTGATCACGTCCATCCCGGCCATGTTGGCGCTGGCGGGATTGGTGCCGTGGGCCGACTCCGGGACGAGGCACACGTCGCGCTGCCCGTCGCCGCGGGCCTCGTGGTAGGCCTGGATGATGAGCAGGCCGGTGTACTCCCCCGCCGCGCCGGAGTTGGGCTGGAAGGAGATGTCGTCGAAGCCGGTGATCTCGGTCAGGGAGTCGCTCAGTTCGTCGATCACCTGGTCGTAGCCCGCCGCCTGCTCTTCGGGGGCGAAGGGGTGGAGGGCCGCAAACTGCGGATTCGAGATGGGGGCCAGGGCCGCCGTCGGGTTCAGCTTCATCGTGCACGATCCCAGCGGAATCATGCTGTGGATGAGCGACAAATCCTTGTCGGCCAGCGACTGCATGTAGCGCGTCAGCTCGCCCTCGGAGTGGTACTGGTTGAACACTGGGTGCTCCAGGTAGGCGGTCCGGCGCGGCATGGGGCCGTCGTAGCCGCTGTCCAGCTCGGCGGCCACCTCCTCGGCGTATAGCTTCTGGCCGTTGGTGGCACCGAAGACGGTGAAGAGGGCGTCGAGGTCCTCGGCGCTCACCGTCTGGTCGAGCGCCACGCCGACCGACCCGTCGTCGTAGTACCGGAGGTTGATCTCGTGCGCCTCGGCCCGCTTTCGGACCTGTGCCTGCGTGGTGTCCTGCAGGTCGACCCGCAGCGTGTCGAAGAAGGCGTCGTGGCGCACCGAGTGGCCGGTGCGCTCCAGCCCCTCGGCCAGCGTCTTCGTGAGGTCATGCACCCGCGTGGCGATGCCGCGGAGCCCCTTCGGCCCGTGATACACGGCGTACATCGAGGCCATCACGGCCAGGAGGACCTGGGCGGTGCAGATGTTGGAGGTGGCGCGGCCGCGGCGGATGTGCTGCTCGCGGGTCTGCAGGGCCATGCGCAGGGCCATCTCGCCGTCGGCGTCCTTCGTGACGCCGATCATGCGACCGGGCACCTGACGCTGAAAATCCTCCCGCGTGGCGAAGTAGGCGGCGTGCGGGCCGCCGTAGCCCATCGGCACCCCGAAGCGCTGGGTAGAACCGACGACCACGTCCGCCCCCCACTCGCCCGGCGCCTCCAGCAGGGTGAGGCTCAGCAGGTCCGCCGCGACGGCCACGTAGGCGTCGGCCTCGTGGGCCCGGGCGGCCACGTCGCTGTGGTCGTGGACGGCCCCGTCAGTGGCGGGGTACTGGAGGAGACAGCCGTAGGTGTCCTCCCCAAAAACGAAGTTCGCCGGGTCCTCGACGATAATGTCGACCCCGATGGGCGCGGCGCGGCCCTTCACGACCTCGATGGTCTGCGGGTGGCAGTTCTCCGAGACGTAGAACGTAGAGGCGTCACTGCGGCGGTCCACCCGGTTCAGCATCATCATCGCCTCCGCGGCGGCCGTCGCCTCGTCGAGCAACGACGCGTTGGCGATCTCCATGCCCGTCAGGTCGATCGTCATCGACTGGAAGTTGAGGAGCGCCTCCAGCCGGCCCTGCGCGATCTCGGCCTGATACGGGGTGTACTGCGTGTACCAGGCCGGGTTTTCCAGGATGTTGCGCTGGATCACCGGCGGCGTGTGGGTGCCGTGGTACCCCATGCCGATGAACGAGCGCCAGTTCTCGTTCTTCTCGCCGGCCGCCTCCGCCGCGTCGAGCACCTGCTGCTCGGTGAGGGCCGGCGGCAGGTCGAGCGGCTCGTCCGTGCGGATCGAGTCCGGAATGGCCGCGTCGACGAGGGCGTCGAGCGAGTCGTAGTCGAGCGTGTCGAGCATCGCGTCGACCTCGTCGCCCGACGGGCCGATATGACGCTGCGCAAACGTGTCGGAAAAGGAAAGGTCGATGGCCATGTGTGTCCAGAAAATCAGTAAAGGAGCCGGTTCGTCGCGTGCGCCCCCTGCCGGCACGCTACGATAGAAACGGAAGGCGACCGGGGGTAGACTGCGCGGGAGGAAATCCTCTGCCCGAGTCGGAGTTGCAATAGGCGCGTGGCTCAGAGGGGTTTCCCGTGGGAGCGCGCGCCGGCGCATCGTGCCCGATTTTTAACAGATGGTGCCGTCGTCCTCGGTGTAGCAGGCGTCGGGCTGAAAACGATTCCACTCGGTCATACCGATCCGTGAAGAAGTCCATGAAGACCGTTTCTGCTTACGTGAGGCCCGGTCCTCCGCTCCCTCGGGAACCCGTTCAGGTATGTTTGCACGGATCGGGAAGGGCCCGCAGTTCGTCCAGATGGCTGCGCAGGGTGGCCTC
>JAZKTD010000416.1:0-2798 GCA_036625705.1 Salinivenus sp. | reverse complement strand
GTAGGCGTCGTTCTCGGCGTACTCGATGCCCTTCTCGAAGTGGGTGAGGGCCTCGCTCCAGCTTTCGTTCTCGATGGCGCTGTTGCCCCAGTTCTTGGGCAGTTTCTGGAGGTAGCCCGTAATCTGGTTGGCCGCCCCGCTCTGCTCGGTCTCCTGGGCAAGCTGGAGGGCCCGTTCCAACTGGGTGTAGGCCTGCGAGGCGCTGTTCGACTTCGCGGCCTTCAGGCCGGAGCGGAACGACTTCTTCAGCTGTTCGAGCTTCTGCTTGTCGGCGCTCGAGCCCCCGCCGCCCTGGGCGAGGACCGGGCCGGCGCCGATCCCCACCAGCAGGGCGAGGATGAGCGACGCGCAAGACCAACGAACTACGTACGTGTACATGGAGGATTGGGCAGTCAAAGTCATAAGGTTCGGGGTAGACTCGGGGACAGAGATCGGGCGGTGGAAGATTTAAAAACCACCGATCCTGTTTACGTAGGATCGGAGTTGGTATGTGTTTCTAGTGAGTAAGGGACCCGGACGGACAGGGCGGTTATTGACTCTCCGCCTGCTTGCGGGCCTGCTCGCGGTACTCTTCGTTGGCGTAGATGGCCACCTCGACGCGGCGGTTCTGCTGCCGGCCCTCCTCGGTCTCATTGGTGGCCACCGGCTCGGACTCGCCCTTCCCGACCGTGAGGAGACGGCCCGAGTCGAGGCCCTGTTGGGCGAGGTACTCGGACGCCGACTCGGCCCGACGCTCCGACAGCTGCTGGTTGTAGTCCGCGGATCCCTTCGAGTCGGTGTGGCCGACGATGAGGACCTTGGTCTCCTCAAGGTCCTTCATGCTCTCGGCGAACTCGGCGAGGTTCTGTTCGGCGTTCGAGCGGAGGGCCGCCGAGTCGAAGTCGAAGAGGAGGCCGCTGTCGAAGGTCACCTTGATGCCCTCACCGACGCGCTCGACCTCCGCGTTCTCGAGTTCGCGGTCGAGCTCGTTCGCCTTCTTGTCCATGCGCTGGCCGATGAGGGCCCCGGCGGCCCCGCCGACGACGGCCCCTAGGATCGCTCCCTCGGCCGTGTTGTCGGTCGCCTTCCCGATGGCGGCCCCGGCCGCTCCGCCGGCCCCGGCGCCGATAATGGCGCCCTGCTCCGTGTTGCTCAGGCTCGAGCACCCTCCGACCAGAAACACGGTGGCGAGAAGGGCTGCGAGCAAGGAACGGGCGGACCGAAGGATATACATCGGAAACGATTATCAGTTTGAAGGGCACAAGTTCACGAGTTGGATGATACAACGCCCGTGCCGGTTTCCCCAAATCCACGGGTCCCCCTCGCGCGCCCGTCCCAAACGGCCCTCAGACGCGCAGACGGCCGATTTGGCGGGAGGGGGGCATCGTAATGTAACGAAGCCGTCGTGTCCGGACGAACTCGAAATTGTACAGGAAAGTAGACGTCCGTCTCGGAAACCACATGCCGGCCGCCGGATGGGGCCCGGGCGGCCTGCAGGCCTGAGCGCCCATCTGGAGAGCCCGACGCCACGGCCCTCCCATCTTGGGAACGATGTCCGACGAACGAGGGGATGTAGGGTCGAACTGGGAGGCTCCCACGCTCCCCTCCCCCCGTTCTCCCCCGTCGTTCCCGGCAGAATCGATCATCGGGGGCTCCGAGCGGCCACTCGGTCGAGATGGCTTTTACATGCAATCGCGCCGCTCCCGACGCCCCCTGCTGGCAATCGCCCGCCGGGCTCGTTATTCTTGGCACGGACTGGATCTTGTCCCTCACGCTCTGCTGATCAGCAACGCCTCTCCCATGAAACTCATCGTTCCGATGGCCGGTCGCGGCACGCGCGTCCGTCCCCACTCCCACGTCACCCCGAAGCCGCTGCTCAAGGTGAAGGGACGCAGCATCGTCGAGCGCATCGTGGACACGTTCGCCGAGGTGCTGCCGCAGGTCCCCGACGAGGGCATCTTCGTGCTTGGGCCGGACTTCGGGCAGGACATCCGCGATCAGCTCACCGCTCTCTGCGAGAAGCGGGGCATGGACGCGCACTTTCCCGTACAGCGGGAGGCCCTCGGAACGGCCCACGCCGTGGGGGCCGCCGACGAGCACCTGGAGGGGGACGGCGTCGTGGTGTTCGCCGATACCATCTTCCTCCGCGAGGACGACATTGAGGTCGACCCGGACGCGGACGTCGTCGCGTTCGTGCGTGAGGTCGACGACCCGCGCCGCTTCGGGATTGCCGTGCGCGACGGGGAGCAGGTCACCGAGCTCGTCGAAAAGCCGGACGATCCGGTGACGAACGAGGCGCTCATCGGCATCTACTACGTGCGCGAGCTGACGGACCTGAAGGCGCAGATCGACCGTCTGATCGAAAACGACCTTCGGGGGGCCGGCGGCGAGTTTCAGCTCACCGACGCGCTCAACAACTATCTCCAGGAGGGAGCCCGCTTCACGACGGCCAGCGTGGACGCGTGGATGGACTGCGGCACGATGCCGGCCCTGCTCGAGACCACGGGCCGCATCCTCGACCACGAGTCCGACGACCTTCGCCAGGGCACCGTTACCGACAGCGTCATTCACGATCCGGTGTACGTCGGGCCCGACGCGACGATCGAGAACGCGGTCGTCGGCCCGTACGTCTCCGTCGAAGAGGGGGCGACCGTCGAGAACACCGTCGTGCGCGACAGCATCGTCTTCCGGGAGGCGACCGTCGAGAACGCGGTGCTCGCCGACACGGTCGTGGGGCGCCACGCCGCGGTCCGGCAGCAGGTCCAGAGCCTCAACGTGGGCGATCACTCGCAGATGAACGTGGAGCTGCGCAGCTGAGG
>JAZKTD010000040.1:0-17266 GCA_036625705.1 Salinivenus sp. | reverse complement strand
TCGGCATCAGCGAGCGCACCCTCTACCGCAAGCTCAAGGACATCGACGAAGACCTATAGGGACGCGGGGACGGGAGGGACGCGGGGACGCATGCGATGCAGACCAGAAGCGTGATGGGAAATATCCGGAGCGTCCGTGAGTTAGAGGTCTACGAGACCGCTATGAAGGCGGCGATGGAGATCTTTGAGCGGACGAAGGCGTTCCCCCAAGAGGAGAAGTACTCTATGGTCGACCAGATGCGCCGGTCGTCCCGGTCGGTGTGTGCGAACATCGCTGAGGCCTGGCGCCGGCGCCGCTCCGCCGACTATTTCCGGTCGAAGCTGGCCGACGCGGAAAGTGAAGCCGAAGAAACGCGGGTCTGGATCGAGTTTGCGTACCGCTGTGCGTACCTCGACGCAGATCCTGCGAAGGCCCTCGACGAAGAGTACGACCAGTTGATTGGTCAGCTGGTGCACATGAGATCAAACGCCGACGACTGGATGTTGCGAACATGAGAATGTCCCCGTTGTCCCGTGTCTCTCCGTTCTCCACGTCCCCGCGTCCCCATTCCCGGGGACTCGGGCTGCTCGTGGGGGGACTGCTGCTGAGCATGGCCGCCGGCCTGACCGGGTGCATGTACTACGGCTTCTCGGGGGCCAGCATCCCGTCGCACCTCGAGACGATTGCCATCCCCATCGCGGAGGACAACACCTCCAGCCCGGTCCCCACGCTGGGGCGGGACCTCACGGGGCGCCTGACCGACCAGTTCGTGGGGCGCACGCGACTGTCCCTCAACAACAACGAGACGAACGCCGACGCCGTACTCACGGCCCGGATTCTGCGGTACTCGAACCGACCCACCGGCGTAGGCGGCGACGAGCGCGCCTCCACCAACAGCGTCGAGGTCCAGGTGCAGGCCCGCTACTACGACCAGGTGCGGGACTCCACGATGGTGGACCGCACGTTCACGGGGTCCGCCGAGTACGATCCGGCGCAGGGGGGCGCCGCGGGGGCGGAGCAGGCCACCCGCCTCGCCGTCGAGCGGGCTGCGGACGACATCTTTACCTCCGCGACGTCGACCTGGTAGCGGCCCGCCCCCCATCGCTGGGCCACTCTCTAGTGGTCTGTCAAGGTTTGATCGTTGAGTCATCAGCGATCTCAAAATTCCAAAAGATCGGCACGTCATTTCGAGCAATGCATTCCGACCGTGTCGGAATGCCAAGCCGAGAAATCTCCATTCGAAGCCGCCTTCTTCAAAGAGGCTCCTCGACTTGGCCATCTAGATGGCCTTGCTCGGAGCGACCTGCCATGGGAATTTTGAGATCGCGGGATCGACCCGTCAGATGGTAGTTGATGTACCACTAGAGTCACGCGGATTGGGCGTTATGCCGAATTCCGCGACGTGATGTCCGTCGTCGGTCGGCCTTCAGCCTCTTGCGCGGGGGGATGGGGACGCGGGGAGGTACGGAGGGAAAATCCGTCCACACATCCCCCCCGACAGGGGTCGGGACATGCTCCTCCGGACGTCCATCCCCGAACGGAGCGGGCGCTCGGGGAGATCGAGGACACGCGGCGTTCGTGTTACTCGTTGTCGTCGAAGAGGCCGGGGATCTCGACCCGACGCACCCCGTCTGCGTCCCCGACGATCATCTGGCCGGTGCCCCGCATCTGCGCCCCGCCGAACTCGCCGTCCTTCCGGAGCGCGTAGAACCGCACCCCGAAGTTGGGATTGCCCTGGTCGTTGCGGAGCCGCGGCACCTGGGTGTTTTCCGCGATGCGGCGGCAGGCGAACAGGCACGCCTCCTCGGGCGTGTCGCCCTCCCGCATCCGCTCGACGATGAGGTAGCTCGACAGGTTTTTGAGGTTGGCCTCGCCCCGGCCCGTGGAGCCGGCCGCGCCCACGTCGTTGTCGGCGTACAGGCCCGCCCCCACGACCGAGGTGTCCGCCACCCGCCCCGGAATCTTGTAGAAGAGCCCGCTGGTAGTGGTCACGGAGCCGATGTTGCCGTTCGGAGCGAGGGCCGAGCAGTGGATCGTGCCGTAGTGGCGCTGGACCTCGCGCACCTTGGCCCCGAGCGCCGGGTCCTTCAGGCTGTCGGGCGGCAGGTAGTCGTCGTCCTCCGACAGGGTCTCCTTCCACTCCACCCAGATGCGGCGGGCCCGCTCGGTGAGGAGGTCCTGCGTCTCGAAGCCGTGCATCCGGGCAAACTCCTTGGCGCCCTGCCCGACCAGCCGCACGTGGTCGGTCCGCTCCATGACCGTGCGGGCCACCTGCGAGGGCACCGCAATGTCTTCGAGGACCGCCACCGCCCCGGCCCGGTGCGTCTTCCCCTCGACCACGCCGGCCTCCAGCTGCACCGTGCCGTCGGCGTTCGGGATGCCGCCGTAGCCGACGGTGATGTCGTCCGGGTCGCGCTCGACGATGTTGACGCCCTCGATGGCGGCGTCGAGGGCCTCGCCGTCGCTGGCCATCACCTCGAGGGCCCGCTCGGCGGCCGGCTCGCCGTTGTCGCTGGCGACGACGAGGGGCCCGCCGTTCGCCCCGACGTCGAAGGCCGGCGCCCCGCCCTGCGCGGCGTGGGGCAGGAGGGCGGCCCCCGCCCCGGCCATCGAGGCCTGCTTCAGAAAGGTGCGGCGGGAGGCGGCGGAAGAGGCGTCGTCGGACATGGAGCGAAAGGGGTTGATCGAAGAGAACGGGAGCGACGGGGACCGGCGGGTCCATGCGGGGGCCCCGCAATCGACACAGCCCAAAGGTAAAAACGGCGGCCGAAAAGTGAAATCGCCTCACGGACGACGGCAGGGCGATCGACTCTCGGTGTTTCTGTGACGACGGTGGCACGCAGCGGAGATGAGGGCAGAGCACCCGTGCCCCCACGCGCTCTCTCGCCCACTCGTGCCGGGCAGCCCCCAGTGATACTGGCACGTGAGCCTCCATCCCTCATCGTTGAACTCTAAGATTCGATTGCCCTGCTGGCCGGCGGCTCAGTACATCGCCGACGAGCGCACGTCGTCGTGGCGCCGCATGTACTCGACCATCTTCGGCGCGTAGTCGGGCAGATGTGGGCACGCGATGCCGGTGCCCGTCAGCGCCGCCTGCGTGTGGGAATTGTCGTAGTGGGAGGGGTGGTCGAAGTAGTCGACGAGTTCCGGGGCGATGCCGAGGGTTCTCCCGACGCCCGTGCTCATCAGCGTGCGTGCCACGCCCGGCGGCACCGAGACGTAGGCGACCCGCTTGTCCAGCAGGGTGCCAAACAGGTCGAGGATTGCCTGCGTCGTGAGCGGCTGCGGGTCCGTGAGATGAAAGACGGTCCCGGTATGTGCATCCCCGCCGAGGAGGTGGGTGAGGGCGGAGATGACGAAGTCGACCGGCACGAGGTTCACCGGCTCGGTGCCCGCGCCGATGCGGGTCATGAGGGTGTACCGCGGCAGCCGCCGCAGGGCGCGCAGGACGAAGTAGGGGCCGTCGAACTTTTCGGTCTCGCCGGTCTCGGAGTCGCCGACGACGATGCCGGGCCGAAAGACCATCGTCGGGATCTCGTCCATCCGGTCCTGCACCAGCACCTCCGCGTGGTACTTCGTCTCCTCGTAGAAATTCTTGAACCCGGCGTTGTGGACGAGCTCGTCCTCGTAGAGGGTGCCGGTTCGCCGGCCGGAGACGTAGGCGGTGCTGACGTACCCGAAGCGGGCGAGGTTCGGGCTTCGGGCGAGCAGGTCGAGCACGTGGCGCGTGCCCTCCACGTTGACGCGCCAGCCGAGGTCGCGGGGCACGCTGAGGTCGTAGAGGGCGGCGAGGTGGCAGGCCATCGTGATCCGCTCGGCCACCGCGTCGTACCGGGCCCCGAGGCCGAGGTCCGGCGCCGTGATGTCGCCCGGGAGCACCTCCGCCCGGTCGGCCAGCCCGTGGGTGCCGAGCACCTGCCGGGTTTGGGCCTCGAACTTCGGCTGCACGAGCAGGCCGAAGTCGGCGCCGGGCCGATCCGCCGCGAGGGCGCGGAGGAGCCGCGTGCCCAGAAAGCCGGGGACGCCGGTGAGAAAAATCATGCCGGGGCGGGGCGCTGTGAGGAGGACGGATCAGGGAGGGTTGTACCCCGACGGGAGAGGGGAAGTTGCCGGGGCTACCGGGCAGACGGGTCGGCTGCGGGGGCTTCGTCCTCGACGAGATGCACGTGGCACAGGGCGTGGAGGCGAGACACGGTCCGCGAAAACTTCTCGGCCACCGCCCGGGCCACGCCGGCGCGCGTGTCGGGGGCGAACCAGTCCTCCGGCGGCCGGGCCGCCGTGATGTACAGGGCCGGGGCGTCCTCGTGGAGGTAGAGCGCGTCGATCACGCGGAGGAGCCGCAGCGCGTCGTCGGTGCCGGAGAGGGCGATGTCTTCGATGAACAGGTGGTCCACCGCCGTCAGGGTGTCGATGAGGTCGGCGTGGGCCGTCTCCGTCGAGGCGCGGCGGAGCTCGTCGAACGACCAGCGGCGGGCCGGCCCCGACGCCTCGGCCCGGGCCCGCTCCAGGAGCGGACGCGTGCGGTCCGGCGGGCCCACCCACACGTGCCCGGTCCGCTCGACCGCGTCGGTGCGACGGAAGTCGTCCCCCTCCACGATCACGATCCGATACCGATCCTGAAAGGCCGTCTGGAGAAACCGGTGGACGCGCCCGCCGCTGACGTGGGTGACCAGCGACCGCTCGGGGTCCACGTTGCTCGTGCCCAGCAGGGCCACCCCCTCGGCGCTCAGCGTCTTCATCCACTGCACGAGACGCATCTCGTTGGCCGGGTCGTCAATCTCGACCTCGTCGAGGCAGCAGACCGCGTACGATTCGGCGAGCTGCCGGGCAAACGCGTCCGGCGGCTTAGTCTGGCGGAAGAGCGTGCTGGAGTGAAGAAAGGCGCACGGCACCTCGGGGGTGAGGGCGTGGTACATCGCCGCGAGCAGGTGCGTCTTGCCCGTTCCGGCCGGGCCCAGCAGGTACAGCCCCTCCGGGCGGGAGGGGGCCCGCCCGAACCACCGCCCGATCCGTTCGGACAGCGACGGAGGGCGGCGGCACGCCTCCACGAACCGGCGGGCCGCGTCCAGGGCGTCGGCCTGGCTCGCCGACCGGGGCTCGAAGGTGCGAAACGTGGCGGAGCAAAACCGGTCGGGCGGCGTCAGGCCAGACATCCGGGCGCGGCGATCGGGCGGACAGCGGTGGAGGAGGCGACGTAGGCACGGGCCGCCCGATCCACGCCCGCCCCTCCCAGGCCGGTCGCGCGGGCCGGCGAGGCCCCGAGGGCGTCCGGCGGACAGCCCGTAGGGCCTACGCGGCGGTGGCCTCCTCTTCTTCCTCGGAGGAGGCGCCCATCACGGAGGCGACCGACTCGTCGGACACCTCGACCTCGTCGTTGAAGAAGAACACGAAGAGGGCGAGCACCACGCCGGCGAAGATGGCCGGGGCCCACCAGAACGTCGTCCACTGCTCGAGGCTCAGCTGCTCGCCGGTGCGGATGAAGTTGAAGTACCAGCCCGCGAGCTGGGCCCCAATCAGCATCCCGGCGCCGTAGGTGAGAAGGATGATGAGCCCCTGCGCCTGGCCCCGGATGTCGTCGCTCGCCTTCTTGTCGACGTAGATCTGCCCGGTGACGAAGAAGAAGTCGTAGCAGATGCCGTGCAGGGCAATGCCGGAGATGATCATCCACGTCACCACGTCCGGCGCCCCGAGGGCAAAGAGCCCGTAGCGCACGATCCACGCCCCCATGCCGACCGCGAGCATCCACTTTACGCCCAGCCGCACAAAGAAGAGCGGCATGAGGAGCATGAAGACGACCTCGGAGGCCTGCCCGATGGTCTGGACGGCCGCCACGTCCTGGAAGCCTGCGTTGGCGAGGAAGGTCTGCGTGAAGTTGTAGTAGGCCGCCAGCGGGATCGAAATCAGGAAGGAACTGGCGAGGAAGACGTAGAACGATGGACTCCCGAGCTTCTGGAGGGCGTCGATGCCCACGATGCTCCGGACGGACACCTCTTCCCCCTTCGCCGGCGGGGGGGTGTGCGGCAGCGTGAAGCTATACAGCCCGTAGGCGGCACTCACGCCGGCCGTCAGGTAGAGCGGGAAGGTCGTCTCCTCCGGAATCACGCCCTCGGGCACGAAGTACGCCCCGGCGAAGCTGACGAGCAGGCCGGCCACGATCCATCCGACGGTGCCGAACACGCGGATCACCGGAAACTGCGACTCCTGGTCCGTCATGTTGTGGAACGCCAGCGTGTTGGCCAGGCTCATGGTCGGCATGAAGCAGAGGTTGTAGGCCAACAGGATCAGGATGAACACCACCGGATACCCGATCACGGACGGGGCGATGAACATGAACGCCGCCCCGAGCAGGTGCAAAATGCCGAGCACGCGCTGAGTTGCAAAGTACCGGTCGGCCACGAGTCCCACGAAGAACGGCGCCACGAGCGCCGCGATGGGGTTGACCGTAAAGGGCCAGTGCGTGAGGCCTTCCAGGCCGTGGGCCGTCATGGTGACCGCGACAGTGGTGTACCAAGCGCCCCAGACGAAGAACTCCAGGAACATCATTGCGCTGAGGCGCGCCTGTATGGACCGGTTCATAAAGGAGGATTGGGGTTCATTCCTTTTGGTGGACGGAACAGAGTAAGAAACGACGTTCTTGTGCGCAAACGCTTTCACCGGCCCTCGGCGGAGGCTCCCTCCCGCGGGCCGGCCGGGCCCCGCCGGTCGGCCCGGCGACGGGCCATCCTCACTGCACCTGAAAACGCCGAAAAGCACCCGAACAGGAACGCCCGTCTGAACACGAGCAGGACAGGACAGTTCTCTGCGTCCATCGAATCCAGTTCCGAGGGTCTTCACATCTCGGAAGCGCTCCCATCTCGCTCAACGCTCCTTTCAAAGTCGTCGGGCTGTGCCATGGCCGTTACGATCCGAACCGTCGCGGAGGAGGCCGGCGTCTCCCCGGCCACCGTCTCCCGCGTCTTCAACGACACCGCCCCGGTCGACCCGGACACCCGGGAGGACATCCTGGAGACGGCCGACCGGCTCGGCTATGTGCCGAACGCCACGGCCCGCAGCCTGAGCCTCGACCGGACGCACACGTTCGGGGTGCTACTGCCCTTTCTGACCGGCGAGTACTTCCCGGAGGTGATCCGCGGGCTCGACCAGGCGGCCCGCGACCACAACCGGCTGCTCATGCTGTCGAGCTCGCACCACTCGCCGGAGGACCTCCGGCGGGCCCTCGGCTCGATGAACGGCCGGATCGACGGCCTCGTCCTGATGCTGCCGCAGCTCGACCCCTCGGCGTACCGGGACCACCTGCCGGCGGACGTCCCCGCCGTCCTGCTCAACGCCGAAACGGAGGGGCACGACCTCAGCGTCCTGTCGATCGACAACCGCGAGGGGGGGCGCCTAGCGACCCGGCACCTCGTCGACCAGGGACACGAGCGCATCGGCATCATCACGGGGGATCCCGCAACCCAGGAGACGCACGAGCGCCTGGCGGGCTACCGGGCGGCCCTCCGGAACGCGAACCTACCGACGCGCGAGGACTGGGTCGTCGAGGGGGACTTCCACCGGGCGTCCGGCGAGGCCGGGGCCCGCACGCTCCTGGCGACGAGCCCGCCCCCGACCGCCGTCTTCGCCTCGAACGACTACATGGCCATGGGGGCGATCCGAGCCCTGCAGGCCGACGGCCACGCCGTGCCGGGGGACGTGGCCGTGGTCGGGTTCGACGACCTGCCGAACGCCGAGCACTTCAGCCCCGCCCTCACGACGATCGACGCCCGCATGGTGGACCTGGGCACGGAGGCCATCGCGCTGCTGATGGAGAGGACGGAGGGCGAGGCGTGTAGCCGTCGGGTCCGGCGGCTCGCGCCGTCGCTGAGGGTGCGCTCGTCTTGTGGGGCCGCCCCGTGCGACCAGATCCGCCCGACGCGGTAACGACTCCCCACGGCAGGAGCCCCCACAGCGGGAGACGCCTCCGCAGGAGGGAACCGGGCCGCAGGCGCCGAAGGGGCCGGCGTGAACGCAACGGAACGTTCCCACTGCCGCAATTCGCGTGTCGACCCCGCACTGTTCATTCCGGCTTCACAAAAGTGATTTGCCCGCGGTTGACTTTACATCTTCTGCAGCTTTCCTTCATTGGGTGTGGACGGAAGCGGTTTCACGGTGGCTCTTTGTGTCGGATTGTGCTTTAGGTGGTCGCACCATCTTGGGAACGCTGCGAAGTGTCACTTTGCCTCCGTTCGGGGACGGGCACTCCTTCTCGCTACTTACTACCCCACTCGAGGAAGTGACATGCAGCAACTACTACACACGCCCTTTTCGTCTGGCACAGCGCCCCGGAGGCTGGGACAGCTCCTCCTGGGGGTTGTATTCCTCTTCGCGTTTTGTGGATTGCAGGCCACGGTCGCGCAGGACGGCCCCACGGTGACGGGGACGGTCACGGACGGCGCGACGGGAGAAACGCTTCCGGGCGTAAACATCCAGGTCGTCGGCACGCAGATTGGAACGACCACGGGCGTGGAGGGGACGTTCGAGGTGACGGTGCCCAGCGAAAACGCGACGCTCCAGTTCTCTTTCGTCGGGTTTCAGACCCGAACCGTCGACCTGAACGGCCGCACGTCGATCGAGGTCGCCCTCGAGCCGGCGACCCTGACCGGAGAGGAAATCGTCGTGACCGGATACAGTGAGCAGCGCCGGGCCGACCTCACCGGGTCGGTGCAGGTCGTCGATACCGAGGAGCTGGAACGCTTGCCGGGCGGGCAGATCTCGGACAAGCTCCAGGGGAACGCCGCGGGTGTGAGCGTCATCTCCTCCGGCCAGCCGGGTCAGGATCCGCAGATCCGGATTCGGGGCGTGAACACATTCGGTAACAACACGCCGCTCTTCATCGTCGACGGGATCCCGACGCAGAGCATCAACAACCTGAACCCGAGCGACATCGCCTCCCTGCAGGTGCTCAAGAGCGCCAGTGCGGCCTCCATCTACGGGGCCCGCGCCTCCAACGGGGTCGTGATTATCGAGACGAAGCAGGGCGAGGGCGACATCAGCGTCGAGTTCAACTCCTACGCCGGCGTGGCCCAGCAGCCGAACGCAAGTAATCCCTACGACATGCTGGACCCGCAGGGGCGGGCGGAGCTTGAGTGGCTGGCCTTCCGGAACTCCGGACAGGAGCCCTCCGACCCGCAGTACGGCGACGGCGAGGAGCCGCAGCTGCCGAATTACATTTTGCCCGCCGGGGCCGACGAGGTCAGCGAGGATTCCTACTTCGTCATCCCGCAGTACAACTCCCAGACGAGCCCCACGGAGTTCACGCAGATTGTGCGGGCCAACAAGCAGGGGACGGACTGGATGGACCAGATCTTCGACCCGGCCGCCGTCACGAAGCAGGACCTCACCGTCAGCGGCGGTGGGGACCGGGGCGGTTACCTCTTCAGCGGGGGCTACCTCAACCAGCAGGGCACGCTGATGCGCACGTTCCTGGAGCGGTTTTCCGTCCGGGCCAACACGACGTTCGAGGTCACCGACAACATCACCGTCGGGGAGAACCTCTCCTACACGGTCGAGGACAACAAGCTCTCCGACGAGCTCGTCGAGGGGAGTGCCATCGGGATGGCCCACCGGGCCCGGCCCATCGTGCCGGTACGGGACATCGAAGGCAACTTCGCCGGATCGAAGGGCGGGGGACTCGGCAATCCGTCGAACCCCATCGCCATCCGGGAGCGGACGCGCAACGACGTGCAGCTCGACAAGCGGCTCTTCGGAAACGCGTTCGTCGAGGTCGACCTCTTCTCGGACCTCAGCTTCCGGTCGACCCTCGGGGCCGACATCAACTCGGGCTACAACGAGACCTTCCAGTTCCCGACCTACGAGAACTCGGAGAACAACACGCGGAATGAGGTCTCCGAGTCCGCGTTTAACAACCACCAGTGGACGTTCTCGAACACGCTGAACTACAACGGGACCCTCGGGGAGAGTCACAACCTGTCGGTCCTGGCCGGTGCGGAGTGGCAGAAGGAGAACACCCGGTTCGAGGACGCAGACGTCACCGACTTCTTCTCCTTCGACCCGAATTTTGTAAACCTTGCAAACGGGAGCGGCACCCCGATCGTAAACAGCTTCACACGGGTCACCACGCTGGTCTCCCAGTTCGGAAAGGTGGACTACAACTACCAGCGCCGGTACTTCGTAAGCGGGACGCTGCGCCGCGACGCCTCCTCGAAGTTTCTGGAGGACCGCTACGGTCTCTTCCCGGCGTTCTCGCTGGCCTGGCGCCCGATCGCGGAGCCGTACCTGGAGGGGAGCCTCCCCGACTGGCTCTCCGACCTGAAGCTCCGCGGCGGCTGGGGCGTGATCGGCAACCAGCTCAACGTGGACCCCAACAACGCGTACTCGCTGTTTGCGAGCAACCAGTTCGGGTACAACACCGGCGGGGGCAACACGAGCCTGAACACGGGCTTCTTCCGCAACCGAATCGGCGCCGCCGACGCGAAGTGGGAGCGCAACGTAAGCGTCAACGTGGGCGTCGACATCGCCTTCTTCGACGGGCAGGTCGACGCCACCGTCGACTGGTACCGGAAGGACATCGAGGACCTGCTCTTCCAGGCCGGGCTGCTAGCCACCGCGGGCCAGGCCACGCCGCCGTTCCGGAACGTGGCCAGCATGGAAAACAGCGGCATCGACGCGTCCCTCAACGGGCAGACTCAGATCGGCGAGCTCCAGATCAGCGGCGGACTAAACATCACGTCGTATAACAACGAGATCACCGGCGTTTCGGGGAGCTCCGACAACTTCGCGGTCGACTCCCGCCGGAACGGAACGATCATTCGGAACGAGGTGGGGCACCCGATCTCCTCTTACTACGGCTACAACATCGTCGGCTTCTGGCAGAGCGAGGACGAGATCAGCACGGCCAACGGCAACACCCCGGAGGGCGTCACGACCTACCAGACCGGAGCCGCGCCGGGCCGCTTCCGGTACGAGGACATCAACGGCGACGGCCAGATCACGCCGGACGACCGGACGTTCCTCGGGTCGCCGAACCCGAACTTCACGGCCGGGCTGAACCTGACACTCCGGTACGACCAGTTCGACTTCAGCACCTCCCTCTACGGATCGCAGGGAGCGGAGATTTACAACCAGGTGAAGTGGTGGACAGACTTCTTCTCCGGCTTTAACGGGGCGAAGGCCGAGGTGGCGCTCAACGACTCCTGGACGCCGAACAACCGCGACGCGGAGGCGCCGATCCAGGAGCTCGAGCGCTCCTTCAGCACCAACCAGGTGCCGAACTCCTACTTCGTGGAGGACGGAGACTACCTCCGCGTCCGGAACGTGCAGCTCGGCTACACGCTGCCGTCGAGCCTGACCCAGCAGGCTGGGGTCGAGAATCTGAGAGTTTACGTGCAGGCGACAAACCTCTTCACCTTCACTGGATATAGCAACCCCGAACCATCTATCGGTGGAGGCGACGAAACCGACGTCACCGGCTTCGGGATCGACGAGGGCGCGTACCCGACGCCGCGCGAGTTCATCGCCGGCGTGAACCTCACGTTCTAGTCGTTGCATGATCCCCCCACTCCCCCGACGTACTCCTCTACACGAGCAGCTCCCTCCCGGAGCCCAAGCACTCCATGAAAAATTCTAATACACTCCGACACACGATCGTGGGGGCGGCCCTTGTCGTCGCCTGCGGCCTCATCTTCGCGTCCTGCGATATGTTCAACGGCGACTTCCTGGACCGTTCGGCGCGGGGCGGCCTCAGCGAAGACGTAATCTCGAACACCAGCGGCGGCGTCCAGAACCTTCTGAACGGCGCCTACTCCGCCCTCACCGGCGTGCAGGGCGGCGGGTCCCTGGGGGGGGGAGCCTCCTGGTTCAGCGCGCAGAACAACTGGGAGTACGCCGTCGTGGCCGGCGGGCTCTTCCACAAGGGCAGCGTCGGCGGCGACCAGGGCCAGATCCTGACCATCGGTAAGCACGAGATGGACGCGTCCATCGCGGACTTCAACGCGCTCTGGGGGGCCCGCTTTGAGGGCGTGTCGCGGGCGAACCAGGTGATCAGCCTGGCGAAGCAGTCCGACCAGGTGACCGAGAGCCAGCGCACCAGCATCATCGCGCAGGCCCGCTTCCTCCGGGGGCACTTCTACTTCGAGCTGAAGCGCAACTTCGGCCGGGTGCCCTACATCACCGACACGACGCAGTCTACCAATCAGCCCAACGTCGGCGAGGGGGCCCTGACCTGGGACAAGATCAAGGCGGATTTCCAGTTCGCCAAGGACAACCTCTCCGCCAACATGGGCGAGATTGGCCGGGCCAACCAGTGGGCCGCCGCGGCCTACCTCGGGAAGGTGCACGTGTACCTCCAGGAGTACCAGCAGGCCCGCGAGGAGCTCGACGCCGTCATTCAAAACGGCACCAACGCGGTCGGCACGCCCTACGCGCTGACCTCCGACTTCACGGCCATGTTCGACCCGGCCCGCGAGAACAACTCCGGCGTCGTGTTTGCAATCCAGAACACCGGCAACGACGGCTCGGGCGGCTTCGACAACTCCCGGGGCGGCATGGCCCTGAACTATCCGCACTCGCCGAGCCCGTTCGGCTGCTGCGGCTTCTACCAGCCGACGCAGTGGCTCGTGGAGTCCTACCGCGTGGACCCGTCCACGGGGCTGCCCTCGGCCGACGGCATGGACCCGGCGCAGGGCCCGACCCTGAAGAGCGACCAAGGCGTCTCCGCGACCGCGCAGTACGACGTGAGCGACCGCACCGTCGACCCGCGGCTGGAGCACACTGTGGGCCGTCGCGGCGTGCCCTTTAAGGACTGGGGTCCGCACCCCGGCGCCCGCTGGATCCGTGAACAGCCCAACGGCGGGCCTTACGCCCCGAAGAAGCACGTGTACAGCCAGTCCGATCAGAACACCTTCGGCACCTCGAACTCCTGGGGCGCGAAGGGCTCGGCCATCGACTACCACGTGATCCGCTTCGCCGACGTCCTCCTGATGGCGGCCGAGGCCCACGCGGCGCCCGAAGCGAGTGGCGGCGACATGGGCACGGCCACCGACTACGTCAACCGTGTGCGGAGCCGTGCGCAGGGCGACGAGGTCACGAACAGCGACAATCTCGCCTTCGCCGCGGCCGAGGCGACCAGCGAATCCGAGGTGCTGTCGCAGACGGGTCTCAGTGCCTTTGACTGGGTCGTCCGGACCGACAACCAGACCACCTACATGCTCCTCGACGCCGACAATCCGGGCACCATCGACAGCTGGGCCGTCTACGACCTGCCGGACTACGAGGTGGGCACGTACAGCTCCCTGACACAGGGAAGCTCCACGCCGATGGAGAAGATCATGCACGAGCGGAAGCTGGAGCTGGCCGGAGAGGGACACCGCCTCTACGACCTCGTGCGCCGGAGCGGCTTCTGGGCAAACGGCGGCGGAAACGGCGACAGCGCCGGCCAGTTCAGTAGCATGGCTGCGGATCGGCTCGAAGCCATCTACGGCCACGAGTCGAGCGACAACACGATCGGCGTGAAGAACGTGTCGGACTTCAACGCCGCCAACGTGAAGCCGATCTTCCCCGTGCCGCAGCGCCAGATCGACCTGAGTACCGGGGGCGTGCTCCAGCAGAACCCGCAGTACCGATAGAGATGGGCCCGTCCTCGCGAGAGGACACGACGATCCCCACCCATCGGCGACGACTGCTCTCGGCAGCCCTCCCTGGTTCGGAGCCTCGGCTCCGGGTGAGGGAGGGCTGGCGTATGGGTACCCCCTCCGGGCCCCGCCTCCGTGTTTCTGTTGTACCGAACCCGCCCTCGCTCCGATGACCCACTGGATCCGTCTCTTCGCGCTGTTCCTCGCGGCCGGCGTCCTGGCCGCGTGCGGGTCCGCGTCCGAAGATCGCCCCCTGTTCTCGTTCCTCCCGCCGGACTCGACGGGCATCACGTTCGCGAACCAGGTCGACGACCTGCCCGACCGCAACGTCCTCACCTACGAGTACCTGTACAACGGCGGCGGGGTCGCGGCCGGCGACGTGAACGGCGACGGGCGCCCCGACCTGTACTTTACCGCCAACATGGGGCCGAACGCCCTTTACCTGAACCGGGGCAACTTCCAGTTCGAGGAGGTGACCCGTGAGGCCGGGGTGGCGGACACGACCGGCTGGACGACCGGTGTCACCATGGCCGACGTGAACGGCGACGGCCGCCTCGACATCTACGTCTGCAAGTCCGGCCCCCTCGACGCCCCCGACCGGGCGAACAAGCTATACGTCAACCAGGGCGACGGGACCTTCGCCGAACGGGCCGCCCAGTACGGCCTCGACGACCCGGCGTACTCGACCCACGCCACCTTCTTCGACTACGACCGGGACGGGGACCTGGACCTCTACCTTCTCAACAACCCGCCGGTGCGCGACGCGCGGGTCAACTCCCAGCCGACTGCGCAGCAGCGGAACCGACTGCCGAAGGACCGACTCTACGAGAACCGCTCGGACTCGACCGGCATGCGGTTCGTGGACGTCTCCGAGGAGGCCGGGCTCAACACGAGCGTCATCGGGTACGGCCTCAGCGCCACGGTCGGGGACGTCAACCGGGACGGGTGGCCGGACGTCTACGTGGCCAACGACTACCTGACAAAGGACCGCCTCTACATCAATCAGGGCGACGGCACCTTCGAGAACGAGATCATGGACCGGATCGACCACATGTCGCGGTCGTCGATGGGGTCCGACATTGCCGACTACGACAACGACGGGCGCCCCGACATCTTCGTGGCCGACATGTTGGCCGAGGACAACCGCCGGCAGAAGCTGCTGGGCCTCGGGCAGCGGCGGACGTACCAGAAGAACTACCAGTTCGTCCGCAACGTCCTGCAGATCAACAACGGCACCGGGGGCTTCAGCGAAATTGGCCGCCTCGCGGGCGTCTCGAACACCGACTGGAGCTGGGCCACGCTCCTCGCGGACTACGACCTCGACGGCCGCACGGACCTGTACGTCACCAACGGGGTGCGCCACGACTACACGAACCTCGACTTTCAGTACGAGGACTACGTGCCGACGTTGAAGAAAGGCCCCGACGGGGAGCCGCGGGAGGACGAGATCTACAAGCTGGTCGAGAAGATGCCCTCGACCCGCCTGCCCAACTACATCTTCCGCAACCAGGGCGACCTCACCTTCGAGAAGAAGAGCACGGACTGGGGCGTCGGGCAGAAGGGGTACTCCAACGGCGCGGCCTACGCCGACCTCGACGGGGACGGGGACCTCGACCTCGTGGTCAACAACATCGACGACCGGTCCTGGGTCTACCGCAATACCGCCGCCGAGCAGACCGACCACAACCACCTCCGCGTCGAGCTGCGGGGCGAGGGGGACAACACCCACGGCATCGGGGCGCAGGTCACCCTCACGACGCCGGAGGGCCGCACCCTCTACCGGCAGCTTATCCCGTCGCGCGGCTTTCAGTCGTCGGTCGAGCCGGCCCTCACGTTCGGGCTGGGGACGGCCGACTCGGTGGACCTGACGGTCACCTGGCCGGACCAGACGGAGCAGCGCCTCGCGGACGTCCGCGCCAACCAGACGCTCGTGCTCGACCAGACGGACGCCGAGGCCCCCTCGCCGTCTCCCGCGCCCGAGCCGGAGCGGCGGATTCGGGAGCGGACCCCGGAGCCGACCGGTCTGTCCTTCGCCCACCGGGAGAACCCCTACGAGGATTACACGCACGAGCAGCTCCTCCCGCACTCCCTCTCGAAGCTCGGGCCGGCCCTCGCCGAGGGCGACGTCAATGGAGACGGGCGTGACGACGTGTTCGTGGGCGGGGCGAAGGGACAGGCGTCGGCCCTCTACGTCCAGCGGCCCGGCGGCACCTTCGACTCGGTGGCCGTCCCGGCCCTTGCGGCCGACGCCAACTACGAGGATGTGGCCGCGACCGTCTTCGACGCCAACGGCGACGGCCACCAGGACCTCTACGTCGTGAGCGGGGGCCGGTCGGAGGTCAAGAGTGAGTACTACCAGGACCGCCTCTACCTGGGCGACGGCACCGGCGGCCTCGAGGCCGCGCCCGAGGGCGCGCTGCCCCCGGTTCAGAGCAGCGGGGGCACCGTGGCCGCCCACGACTACGACGGCGATGGGGACCCGGACCTCTTCGTCGGCGGCCGCGTCGACGCGGTCGAGTACCCCATCGCCCCGCGCAGCTACCTCCTCAAGAACGAGGGCGGGACCTTTACGGACGTGACCGAGGCGCAGGCCCCGGCGCTCGTGAAACCGGGCCTCGTGGCCGACGCCCGCTGGCGGGACGTGACCGGCGACGACGCCCGGGAGCTCATCCTGGCCGGCGAGTGGATGCCCATCCGCGTCTTCGAGCGGACCGACGACGGCACCTTCGCCGAGCGGACCGAGCAGCTCGGCCTCGACGGCGCCAGCGGCTGGTGGAACCGGATCCGCCTCGCGGACCTCGACGGGGACGGGGACCTCGACCTCGTGGCCGGCAACCGCGGGGAGAACGCCCAGGTCACCGCCTCCCGCGAGGAGCCGGCCTCCGTCTACGTCGCCGACTTCAACGGCGACGGGCAGATCGAGCCCATCATGAGCTACTACAACGACGGCACCGAGTACCCGACGGCCCGGCGCATGCGGCTCACGAACGAGTGGTCGATGCTGCGGGCCCGGTTCCCGACCTACGAGGCCTACGCCGAGGCCACGATGGACGACCTGCTGACCGAGCGGCACCGGAAGAAGGCCGAGCGCATGGTGGCCCACACCTTCCGGACCAGCCTCTTCGAGCAGACCGACGACGGCACCTTCACCCGACACGACCTGCCCACCGAGGCGCAGTTCTCGCCTACGCGGGGCATCGTCGTGCGCGACGTCAACGACGACGACCGGCCCGACGTGCTGCTGGCCGGAAACGACTTCACGGTGCGCAAGCCCTGGGGCCCGTCCGACGCCGGCAAGGGGCTGCTCCTGGTGAACCAGGGGGACTTCTCGTTCGAGGCGCAGCGCCCGGCCGAGAGCGGCTTTCACGCCCCCGGCGACGTGCGGAACCTCCTGCTCGTGTCGGCCGGGGGGCAGCCCCTCGTCGTCGTCGGCAACAACGACGCCCCGCTCGACCTCTTCGGCCTCCAGCCGCCGTCCGGAGACGTCACGGCCCAGGCGTCGGAGTAGCACGCCGTTCCGGAGCGACCCGTCATGATGGGTGGGCCGTCGGGCCCCCTCCGCCGGCGCTCCTTCAGGGGGCCGCCGGATCCCCCGGAGTGTCACGCCGCATTCCCTTCACTCTGCGCCGCCCGTCCGATGAGTCGACGCCACATCTCGTTTT
>JAZKTD010000415.1:0-2808 GCA_036625705.1 Salinivenus sp. | reverse complement strand
CGGACCGCCGAACATGGCGTACGCAGCGGTCCGTTGACCGCGGCGCTGTGAACGGAGTGAACAAGTACTCTCCGGAGTGTCCGCCGTCGTCCCTGGCAGAACGTGTGCCCCCCTCGCAGCTTGCGTTCGTCACTTCACGACCACCAGCTTGCGCGTCTTGGAGAAGCCCTCCCCTCGCACGCGGAGGAAGTAGACGCCGCTGCTCCAGCGCCCGGCGTCGACGCGGAGGGACGTGGCGGTCCGGGCGGACAGCGCACGCCGGTCCCGGAAGATTCGCTCCCCGATCGTGTTGTAGACCTCGACGGTCACGGTCTGCCGGTCGGCGACCGTGAGGTCGAGCGTCGCATTCTCGCGGACGGGATTCGGGTAGGGACCGATGGCCACCGCGGCTCCGTCGAACTCGATCTCGACGGGCTCGGCCGGGCTCGTCAGGCTGTTCCCCTGGCCGTCGCGGGCGGTGATCCGGTAGCTGTACCGGCCGGGCGTCTGGAGCTGTGCGTTAAAGCTCCGGTCCTGGGTCGTCCCGATCACCTCGAAGGCCCCGTCCTCGCCGCGCCGCCGCTCGACCTCGTAGGAGAAGCCCTGGGTCCCGGCCGGCACCGTCCACGAAAGCGCCGTGGTGCGCCGGCCCCGTGGGTTCGGAATGTCACCGGGGGATCCCAGCTCCGTCGAGACACTCCGGAACCCCAGGGTGTCCGGGCGCGTGGTGCGCTGGCGGGACGTGCCGTCCGAGCGCGTCCACTGGATTCGAAACTGGAAGACCCCCAGCCCGAGGGCGCCGACGTCGATCTTGCGCTCGTCGCCGCTCTCTGTCACGGTGGCGGACACCGGCTCGAAGGGACCGTCGAAGTACCGACGCTCGACCTGATAGTCCTCGACAGTGATCTCGCTGCGCTGGCGCCAGCTCAGCTCGAAGGTGCCCGACTGCGGGTCCGCCGTCTCCGCGAGCTGAACCTCGAAGACGTCGCGCACGGGCACCGCCTCGGGGGCGCGCACAAAGCCGTGCCCGCTCCAGGGGTCCACCCCTTCGGCGGTCGCGACAAACTCGCCGTCTCGGGTTGCCCGGTCGGTGACGTCGGCTGCGGTCGACTCCAGCCGGTCGTACACGTCGGTCGGCGGCATGCCCGGCCGTGCCTGCTTGATGAGCGCGGCGATGGCCGCCACGTTCGGCGCCGCCGCCGAGGTGCCGAAGAAGTTCGGATGGGGGTCCGCGTCGACGCCGTTGAAGAAGTCGTCCGGCAGGTCGAACCCGAAAAACGTGTTGTCGATACCGTCCGTGCCTGTCACGTCCGGCTTCTGGCGGACGATCTCGGGAATGCGGTTTCCGCTCTGGTCGAACAGGATGGGAATGCCGCCCTTCGACGAGAAGGACGCGAGCGTGGCCGGGTCGGCGTTCGAGTTGTACACGGCCGTGTTGAAGAACGGCGCCGCGGCCACCGCCATCGCGCCCTCGGCCATCGGGTGGCCGTAGACCGTGGGGCCGAGCGTGTCGAACTCGTCGATCTGAAAGTCGCTCCCGAAGTAGACGTACTTGATCTCGTCGGGGTCGGGGCCCGCCGCCTTCTCAATGACGAGATTGAGGGTCTCCTCGGCCCCGCTCTCGTTGGTGTACTCGATCGACTCGACCGGCACGCCGGTCCCGATGTTGTCCCGGTCGGACTGGGCCACAACCGTGTCGGTCGAGGCGTCGACCAGCGCGATGTCGAGGTCGGTATCCGGGCCGTCCGACCCCTCGACGATCGCGGATGGGTCGGTCCACTGGAACGAGAAGATCGTGAAGCTGCCGCCAGCCTGAATGGTGACGGACTGCTCCGTGTCGACCGTCGACCCGGGATCGAAGTCGTGGCGGGTCGAGCTGCTGCTGATCACGCCCGCCTCCCCGGAGTTCCGGAAGGAGGCCTCGTAGGAGTTCTGCCCGTCGTTGCCGGCCGAGGAGAAGTAGGCAACGCCGTCGTTCTCGACCACGTCGTCGACGGCGGTGGAGACGGGCCCATCCTGGTAGAACGGCTCGATGGAGGAGCCGACGTCATCGACGATGACGGTGCACCCGCTGCCGGCGAGCTCGCGGATGCCCTGCGCAAAGTTCCCTACGCCCTTGAAGGCGGTGTGGAAGCCGAGCTCGGCCCCGGGGGCGAGGTCGTGGATGAGCTGCAGCATGGCCCGCCCCTCGTCGCTCTCGCTGAGCTCGTCGTCGAGCACGTCGACCGGCGTCGTGTTGCTCTCGGGATTCTGGGCACCGGGCAGGTCGCCGGACGCGATGTCGTCGCTCGCCGTGGTGAGGGCCGACGCGTTGTTGTCGTAGCTGTCGGAGAGGGCACAGACCTTCTGACCGGACCCGTCGAGCCCCCGGTCCTCCCGGACCTGAACGACGCTGTGGCTGGTGTCCGCCTCCGAGCGTACGGTCCCTGCATGGGTGCGCATCAGCGACGGCGCCATGCCGCGCAGGGACGGCAGCCGGGCGGCCCGGTCGAGCGCCTCGATGGGCATACGCCCGGACACGAGGTTGCCGGCCACAGCCCCGTCCTCCAGTCCCAGGTCACGGAGGGCCCCCAGAAGTTCATCTGGGGCCTGGGCGGCCACCGCCTCGACCGTCACGAGCGCTCCGTCCGACGACACCGGAAAGCGAACGCGGGGGTGCGGGCGACGATCCTCCCGGCTCTTCGCAGACGGCTCGCGAGTGGCGGCCGCTCGGAGGGCGCGGACACCCGCGGCGCCGTTCTGCCGGTGCTGAAAGTAGAGGAGGGCGAGTTCCATCCCGATTTTGCCCATCGTGCCCCCCGACTTTGCCGGTCCGTCGCCGCGAACGGC
>JAZKTD010000414.1:0-2812 GCA_036625705.1 Salinivenus sp. | reverse complement strand
TCGCGCTCGGCCTCCGCAATGCGAGTGCCCCGTAGCGCTCCGGGTGTCGCGCGGCCCCCTGGGCCGCCGGCTGGTGAGCGGGGCGGCGGGAAGCCGAACGGAGAGGCTACCTCGAGGGCGTCGCCACGCCGGCACGGAGTGCCGCCGCCAGCTCCGCGTCGGCCTCGCGCCAGCCGCCGTCCTCGTAGTGCTCGATGAGCTCGGCGATCTGGCGCTGCTTGTCGTCGTACGCCTCGCGCAGCTCCGCGAAGCGCTCTCGGGCCGACTCGGGCCGGGGGCCCCACGTGAACCGCTCCTCGCCGTCCTCGGAGAAGGCCACGAGCTTGGGGATGCTGCGGCTCCCGTCGGTGAGGTACTGGTCCATGACGTCCAGATTGTCGTCCCGCAGCAGGATGCGGAGCGTGACGTCGTCGCTCAGGGCGGCCGCCTCGGCGATGACCGGCAGGAGGAACGCGGAGTCGCCGCACCAGGGCTCGGTGAGCACCATCCAGAGCTGCGGCTCGTCGACGGTCTCGACGGCGGCCCGCAGCTCGTCGGACGGCGTGTAGGCGTCGTGGACGTGGGTTTGCCGCTCCCAGTTGTAGTTCAGGTAGTGGAGCATCTTCCGCTCGTCCGGGTCGGCGCCCTCGGCCGGGCGGTCCTTCTGCTCGCGCCAGTGGGCGCGGTACTCGTCGTAGGTGAGGCCGTTGTGCGGGCGGCGGTCGTCGAAGAAGTCGGGCATAATGCCGTGAGGTTGAAACTGAGAGTACGCGCGGGTGCTGTATCCTCGTGGTGAAAGAGAGATCCATAAAGGCCGATCCCCCGGTGGCCGAGTCCCCCTTTCACGTTACGGACCTCCGCACCAGCCCCCGACGATTGCTCCGCCGAATGTCCCGCGCAGGGCCCGCGGCCGTCCATCGGGCCAACACTGGCCTCGACCCCCGTCGTAGCGCCCGGCCCCGACGTGGCGCGGGTCGCCCGAGGGTTTCGAGTTTGTCCTGCAGTCCATACGTTGCAGGACACGCTCCTTCACCACCGTCCCCACCGCTCCCATGCGCGCCCTCACTACGGGAATCCTCACAGCGGTCGCCGCGCTTCTTCTCGTGCCGTCCGTCGCGGCCCAGACCGACGACCCGGCCGACCGGGGCGGCGACCGGATTACCGGGCCCCGCTTTGCCCGCAGTCCAGTGATCGCCCAGCACGGCATCGCCGCCACGAGCCAGCCGCTCGCCTCGCAGATCGCCGTCGACGTCCTGAAGAAGGGCGGCAGCGCCGTCGACGCGGCCATCGCGGCCAACGCGGCCCTCGGCCTCATGGAGCCGACCGGCAACGGCATCGGCGGCGACCTCTTCGCAATTGTCTACGACCCGGAGACGGATTCCGTCTACGGCCTCAACGCCAGCGGCCGCTCCCCGCGCGGCCTTTCCTACGACGAGATGAAGCAGGAGCTGGGCAATCGCGACGAGATCCCGTACTACGGGCACCTGCCGGTGAGCGTGCCGGGGACCGTGAGCGGCTGGGGCAAGCTCCACGAGCGCTTCGGGAGCCTCTCGCTCGCGGCGGACCTGCAGCCGGCGATCCGCTACGCCCGGGACGGGTTTCCGCTCTCGCAGGTCATTGCCTACTACTGGCAGGGCAACGTCGAGAGCTTCCGCGAGAGCGACCGCATCCCTGAGGGCAACTGGAGGGACACGTATCTGGTTGAAGGGGAGGACGGGGCGATGCGGGCGCCGAGGGAAGGGGAGATCTTCCGCAATCCCGACCTCGCCAACACCCTCGAGACCCTCGCCGAGAACGGCGCAGACGCCTTCTACGAGGGCGAAATCGCCCGAACCATCACGGACTACGCCGAGCGCACCGGCGGCTACCTCCGGATGGAGGACTTCCGGCAGCACGAGGCGAACTGGGTCGATCCGGTGTCGGTCGACTACCGCGGCGTCGAGGTCTACGAGCTTCCGCCCAACGGGCAGGGCATCGCCGCGCTGCAGATGCTCCAGATCCTGGAGGGCTTCGACGTGGCGGACATGGGGCACAACTCGACCGACTACCTTCACGTGCAGGCCGAGGCCAAGAAGCTCGTTTTCGAGGACCGGGCCCGTTTCTACGCCGATCCGTCTTTTTCCGACGTGCCGGTCGAGGAGCTTGTCTCCGAGGAGTACGCGGCTCAGCGACGTCAGGAAATTCGAATGGATCGGGTCCTCTCGGCGCCGAGCCACGGCAATCCGACGGCCATCGCGCAGGCCGACGCGAAGCTGGAAGAGGGAGACACCATTTACCTCACCGTGGCCGACTCGACGGGCATGATGGTGTCGCTCATCCAGAGCAACTACGCCGGCATGGGCAGCGGCCTCGTCCCCGACGACCTGGGCTTCATGCTTCAGAACCGCGGCCAGCTCTTTACGCTGGAGGAGGGGCACCCCAACGTCTACGAGCCGGGCAAGCGGCCCTTTCACACCATCATTCCGGCGTTCGCGACGAGGGACGGCGAGCCGTTCCTGAGCTTCGGCGTCATGGGCGGCGGCATGCAGCCGCAGGGGCACGTGCAGGTGCTCTCGAACATCGTCGACTTCGGGCTCAACGTGCAGGCGGCCGGCGACGCGGCCCGGTACCGGCACTACGGCAGTAGCTCCCCGACGGGCGACGCGATGGACGGGCGCGGCACCCTGCGTCTGGAGAGCGGCGTGGCCGGGGACGTGGTCCGGGCGCTTCGCGGACGCGGACACTCGGTGGACGTCGGGGCCGGGGGCTACGGCGGCTACCAGGCCATCCGGTGGGACCCGGAGGAGGGCGTCTACTGGGGCGGCACCGAGATGCGGAAGGACGGCACCGTCGT
>JAZKTD010000413.1:0-2819 GCA_036625705.1 Salinivenus sp. | reverse complement strand
TTAGCGGGGTTGCCCCTTTTTCTTCCTCAATAAATTTTTCTTCCTTAATAAAGAGGTCCGTCTGCTTCCCGCGGCCCAGTGATACCGATCCGTGAAACCGTACGCACATCACTTTCCCCGATCGCTGGGGACCGTGGACAGACGCAAGCAAGAATCGGACGTCGCAAAGGCATTCACGGATCGGTAAGAGCGGTGCCCAACCGGCCGCCCGCAAAGTTGTCCGAGTCCTTGTGAACGGTCATGGGCTGCACGGCCGGGGGACGGTGTCGCCGTGTGGTTGACGTCAATTCCCACGAGCCGTAGGTTCGGAGCAGCGCAGGTTGTAAGCGCTTTGCCGAGGCGGTGACGGTCCGCCGGCCCCGAGGCAGCGTCGGGACCGCGGCCCGCGCCCCACACGTGTCGTCCCTTCCGCAAGTCGCCCAAGCCCTTATGTCCGATTCCTCTACCTCTCGTCGGGACTTTGTGAAGACCCTCGCCGTCGGGGCCGCCGGTACGGCCCTCACCATGCCGTCGGTCAGCTACGGCCGCATCGTGGGGGCCAACGACCGCATCCGGCTCGGGATGATCGGGGTCGGTCAGATTACGCGGTACCACATCTCGGGCTTTCAGCAGGAGCCCGACGTCGACATCGCGGCCCTCGCGGACGTGTACGAGCCGAACCTCCAGTATGGGGCGGACATGGTGGAGGGCGATGTGGACACCTACACCGATTTCCGCCGCATCATCGAGCGGGACGACATCGACGCGGTCGTGGTCGGGACGCCGAACCACTGGCACGCGATTCCCTCGATTCGGGCCTGCGAGACCGGCAAGGACGTCTACGTCGAGAAGCCCCTCGCCGACACGATCGAGGAGGGCCGCCACGTCGTCGAGGCCGCCCGGGAGAACGACCGGATCGTGCAGCTCGGCACCCAGCAGCGGGCCAGCCGGCACTTCCAGGAAGCCGTCGAGCTAATTCGGGGCGGCACGCTCGGGGACGTAAGCTTCGTCCGCACCTGGAATACGAGCAACGCGTATCCGGACGGCATCGGCTCCCCCGACAACACCGAACCCCCGGAGGGGCTGGACTGGGACCTCTGGCTCGGGCCCGCGCCGGAGCACCCGTTCAACCCGAACCGGTTCGGCGTTTTCCTCGACGACGACATGAACTTCGAGACCTGGGGCACCTGGCGGTGGTTCTGGGACCACGGCGGCGGCAACATGTCCGACTGGGGCGTGCACTGGCTCGACATCGTGCACTGGGCGATGGAGGAGGACGCCCCCCACACCATCTCCTCGATGGGCAACAAATATCTCATCGAGGACAACCGCGAGACGCCGGATACCCTCCAGACCACCTACGAGTATCCCGGCTTCACGTGCGTCTACGAGAACCGCGTCGTCAACGACCGCGGCGTCGACGACCACGGCAGCGGCATCATCTTCTACGGCACGAAGGGGACGATGTACCTGAGCCGGGGGGGCTTCCGGATCGAGCCGCAGCCGGGGAGCGACCTCAACGAGATGCAGGTCGACTCCCACGGGGTGGAGCCGTCCCACCGGCGGGACTTCCTCGACTCCGTCAAGTCGCGCGAGAAGCCGAAAAGCACCATCGAGGTCGGGCACCGCTCCAGCAGCGCCGCCGTGCTCGGGAACGTGGCCTTCCGCTCCGGCCACACGATTGAGTGGGACGCCGAGGCCGAGACGGTGACCAACCACCCCGACGCGAACCAGTACGTGACGGCCACCTACCGCGACCCGTGGTCGCTGGAGGCCTGATACCGCCCCCTGTGACCGGAGGTACGCTGTCGGTCGGCCTCCCGCCTCTTGTGATTTTGAACGTGAGGATGTACGCGTCCTGAGGACTGTCGGGGCGGGGGTAGGGAGGAAAAACACGTCCAACCCATCCATACGTCCAGACTTCCGTACCCGAACGGAGCGGGCACTCGAAAGACCGAGTGCGAGCGGAGTTCGGATCAGTCGTTCAGGGCATCGCGCAGTTTCTGGGCCGCCTCCGCCGCGGCGTCGGCGTAGTCGGGGCCCTCCGACGCGTAGAGAATGCTGCGGCTGGAGTTGACGAGGACGCGGCCCTCGTCGGTCGCGGCCGCGTCCATGACGGCTGCGGGGTCGCCGCCCTGCGCCCCCACGCCGGGCACGAGGAACGGAAGGGATGGGGCGTCGGCGCGCAGCTCCGCCAGCGCGGCCGGGGCCGTGGCGCCGACCACGAGGCCGGCCGTGCCGTCGGCGTCGGCCGACCACTCCGCCACCCGCCGGGCCACGTGGCGGTAGAGGGGCGTGCCGTCGCAGGTGCAGGCCTCCTGCAGATCGGCCGCCCCGTCGTTGGAGGTGCGGGCGAGGACGAACGTGCAGCGGTCCTCGTACTCCAGAAAGGGCGCGAGGCTGTCCCGGCCCAGGTACGGCGAGACCGTGCAGGCGTCGAAGCCGAGGTCTTCGTAAATCGACCGGGCGTAGAACCGGGCCGAATTGCCGATGTCGCCCCGCTTCGCGTCGCCGATCAGGAGGCAATCGTCCGGAATCGCCGCCGTCACCTGATCCAGCACCGTGAGGCCGGCGGGGCCGAGCGCCTCGAAGAAGGCGAAGTTCGGCTTGAAGGCGCAGGCGTAGGGCGCAGTCCCGTCCACGATGGTCGCGCAGAACTCGCGGACCGCGTCGGTCAGCAGGCGCCCGTCGCGGAGCGGGGCCGGCAGGCGCTCGGGGTCGGGGTCGAGGCCCACGCAGAGGGCCGTCTGCTTTTCGCGTTGAATCGCTCGGAGTCGGTCGATCATGCAACGGGGACGGGGGAAAGGCGGATTCGTGGACGCTACCGGCGTTCTCGGGGG
>JAZKTD010000412.1:0-2833 GCA_036625705.1 Salinivenus sp. | reverse complement strand
TGGGCCGACATGCCGCTCGACACCCTCGCCGAGAAGACGGCCGGCTGGGGCTACGACGGCCTTGAGCTCGCCTGTGCCGGCGACCACTTCGACGTCGAACGGGCCGTCACCGAGGACGGCTACGTCCGCGAGAAGCGCGACCAGCTCGCCGCCCACGACCTCGAGGTGTGGGCCATCAGCCAGCACCTCGTGGGGCAGGCCGTAAGCGACCGCATCGACGAGCGGCACGCCGAGGTCCTCCCCGATCGCGTGTGGGGAGAGGGCGATCCGGTCGGGGTCACCCGGCGGGCCATCGAGGAGCTGCGGCGCACCGCCGAGGCGGCCCGTGCCCTCGGCGTCGACGTCGTCACCGGGTTTACCGGCTCGCCGGTCTGGCACCTCCTCTACGCCTTCCCGCCGACGCCGCAGGAGATGATCGACGACGGCTACGAAACGTTCGCCGACCAGTGGACCCCGATCCTCGACGTCTTCGCCGAGAAGGACGTGCAGTTCGCCCTGGAGGTGCACCCCACCGAGATCGCCTTCGACCTCAGCACCGCCCGGCGGACCCTCGACGCCCTCGACGGCCACGACGCCTTCGGCTTCAACTACGACCCCAGCCACTTCGGCTACCAGGGCGTCGACTACCTCGCCTTCCTCGACGAGTTTGCCGACCGCATCGACCACGTCCACATGAAGGACGTCTGGTGGGCCGACCGGCGCCAGGAGGCCGGCGTCTTCGGGGGGCACCTGCCGTTCGGCCACGAGGACCGGTACTGGGACTTCCGCTCCATCGGCCGCGGAAAGATCGACTTCGAGGAAATCATCCGGCGCCTGAATCGTATGGGGTACGACGGGCCCCTCTCCATCGAGTGGGAGGACAGCGGCATGGACCGCGAGCAGGGCGCCGAAGAGGCCTGCGGTCGCGTCCGCGCCGTCGACTTCGCCCCCGCCGCGGCCGGCTTCGAGGAGGCGTTCGCCGAGGAATAACGGACGCTCGCTGCGGACCACACCCCCACCTGTACAGTATACCCGGTCGGCTCCGCGCCTGTGGGCCGTTCCCCACCCCTTTGACCCGGCGCCGCGGCCGAGGCTGTGCCGCGCCCCTCCGGGCCCTCTGCCCTTTTCACGACGGACCCGCCCGACGCCCGGCGGGTCTTCCCTGATCCACACACCTGCTCTCTCCACCATGGACAAGGACGTACATATTTCCCCGCAGCAAACCGAGTACGACGCGATCGTCGTCGGCTCGGGCGTAACCGGCGGCTGGGCCGCCAAGGAATTCGCCGAGAAGGGCCTCAACACCCTGGTGCTCGAGCGCGGCCGCAATGTCACGCACGGCGAAGACTACATCACCGAGCACAAGCCTTCCTGGGAGATGGACTACCACGGGCGGGGCGACAAGCAGGAGATGCAGGAGCACTACCCGCGACAGTCCATGGCGGGGCCGGTGAACGCCTACAACAAGCACTTCTTCGTCAAGGACAGCGAGCACCCCTACGCCTTCGACGACGATGAGCCGTTTCTGTGGGTCCGGGGCTACCACCTCGGGGGCCGCTCCATCACGTGGGGGCGCCAGTCCTACCGCTGGAGCGAGATGGACTTCCGCGCCAACGACCGGGACGGAGTCACCGAGGGCTGGCCCATTGGGTATCAGGACGTTGCCCCCTGGTATTCGAAGGTCGAGAAGTACATCGGCCTCAGTGGTATGGAAGAGGGGCTGCCCCAGCTGCCGGACAGCGAGTTCCTGCCGCCGATGGAACTGAACGCCGTGGAGCAGCACGTCGAGGAGGGCCTCGAGGGGGCCTTTCCGAACCGGGACCTCACGATCGGCCGGGCGGCCATTCTCACGCAGAACCACAAGGGCCGCCAGGCCTGCCACTACTGCGGGCCCTGCTCGCGCGGCTGCACGGTAGGGGCCTACTTCTCGAGCCTCAGCTCGACGCTCCCGGCCGCCCGCCAGACCGGCAACCTCACCATCGAGTGCGACAGCATCGTCCACAGCGTCATCCACGACCCGGACACCGGGAAGGCCACCGGCGTGCGCGTGATCGACCGCGAGACCAACAAGACGCGGGAGGTGAAGGGCCGCGTCGTCTTCCTCTGCGCCTCGGCGATGGGCAGCACCAAGATCCTGCTCAACTCCACCTCCTCGCGCTACCCGAACGGGCTGGCCAACTCCAGCGGCACGCTCGGGCACTACATCATGGACCACCACTTCAAGATCGGGGCGTCGGGCACCTTCCCGGGCTTCGAGGACACCTACTACCACGGCCATCGCCCGAACGGGGTCTACATCCCGCGCTTCCGCAACCTGCCGGGCCAGGAGAGCGAGGTCGACTTCCTGCGCGGCTACGGCTACCAGGGCTCGGCCTACCGGGAGGGCTGGAGCCGGGCCATCAACGAGGAGGGCATCGGGGCGGACCTGAAGAGCAAGATCCGCGATCCCGGGCAGTGGCGCATGGCCCTCACCGCCTTCTGCGAGACGCTGCCGTACGAGGACAACTACGTGGAGCTCGACGACGAGGAGACCGACCAGTGGGACATTCCGCAGCTCCGGTTCCACGTGTCCCTCGGTGAGAACGAGGCGAAGATGCGGGAAGACGCGAAGACGCAGGCCGCGGAGATGCTCAAGGCCGCCGGCGGAAAAGACGTGGAGACCTACGAGTCCCGCTACTGGCCGGGCGAGGGCATCCACGAGATGGGCGGGGCCCGCATGGGCCGCGACCCGGAGACCTCGGTCCTCAACGAGTGGAACCAGACCCACGACGTCGACAACCTGTTCGTGACCGACGGGGCCTGCATGACGAGCTCCGCCTGCCAGAACCCGTCGCTCACCTACATGGCCCTCACG
>JAZKTD010000411.1:0-2835 GCA_036625705.1 Salinivenus sp. | reverse complement strand
CGGATCGGGAGCCCGGAAACGCCCGCGTCCGTTTGGACGTTCGATCCCATCCACGTTTCCTCATTGGTCACCAGGCGAATGAAACGCTCCCTCAAAATCGGGTCCGTCGCGGGGATTGGCATCTTCCTGCACTGGACGTTTCTCCTCCTGATCGCGGCGATTTTTGCCTACTACTACGTCCAGAGCCAGAGCATCGGGGCGGCCCTGTCGGGCATGGGGCTCATCGTGGGGGTGTTCGCGTGCGTGATTCTGCACGAGCTCGGCCACGCCCTGACGGCCCGCCGCTACGACGTCGGCACCCGGAGCATCACGCTCTATCCGATCGGCGGACTGGCGCGGCTGCAGCGCATCCCCTCCGAGCCGATGAAGGAGTTCTGGATTGCCGTCGGCGGGCCGGCCGTCAACCTCGCGATCGCGGTCGTCCTGGGCGCCATCCTGCTCGTCGTCGACGGCTCCCTCTCCCCCGAGGTGCTCCGCGCGCCCGGCGCCCACACCCTCGCCTCCCTGATGTGGATAAACCTGGCCCTGGCCGGCTTCAACCTGCTGCCCGCGTTCCCGATGGACGGGGGGCGGGTACTGCGCGCCCTGCTCGCGCTGAAGCAGGACTACGCGAAGGCCACCCAGACGGCCGCCAACGTGGGGCAGGGAATGGCCATCCTCTTCGGCCTCTTCGGGCTGATTTCCTTCAACCCGATTCTGCTCTTCATCGCCCTCTTCGTGTACGTCGGCGCGCAGCAGGAGTCGCAGCAGGCCGTCTACCGCGCCTTTACGGAAGGCACGCCCGTGCGGCAGGCCATGGTGACCCGGTTTACCGTCCTCGACGTCGAGGAGACCCTCGACGACGCGGTGGACGAACTGCTGGCGGGCACCGACCACGACTTTCCCGTCGTCCGCGACGACCAGATCGTGGGGCTTCTGCGCCGGAAGACGCTCATCCAGGCCCTCTCGGCCCACGACCGCGACACCTCCGTCGCCGATGTGGCCGATCGAGACATCTTCACGACGGAGCCGGGGGCGCCCCTCGACGAGGTCTTTCGGCAGATGAACGAGCGGAACTGCAGCACCGTCCCGGTGGTCGAACACGGGCAACTGGTGGGGCTTTTGACCCTCGAGAACGTGGGGGAGCTGATCATGGTCTCCAGCGCACTCAAGAGCCGCACGCCCGTCCAGCGCACCAACGTGAGCGACGAGACGGTTCGTCGTGTGGCCGGCGACGGTGACGCCGCACCCGGATCCTCTTCCCTCCCCTGAGCCACCGAGAGAAGACGCTCATACGATCCTCACGCCCACGGTCACGCATCTCTGCGCGTGCTCTCCTAGATTGATCGGCTGAAACGCACGCGACCGCGCCTCCTTTTCTCCCGGCCGCGATCGCCTCTCTTCCCAGTTTCTTCCTCGCCGATTATGGACCGACGGACGAAGATCGTTTGCACACTCGGCCCTGCCTCCTCGGATCCCGAGACGATCGGGAATCTCGTCGAGGCCGGAATGGACGTGGCCCGCATGAACTTTTCCCACGGGACCCACGAGGAACACCGAGAGCGGGTGGAGCGCGTGCGGGAGGCCGCCCGGGACGCCGGCCGGGTCGTGTCGATCCTGCAGGACCTTCAGGGCCCGAAGATTCGGGTCGGGAAAATGGCGGACGACTCGGTCATGCTGCGGGAGGGCCAGTCGCTCACGATCACGACGGAGCCGATGGCGGAGGGGACCAGCGAGCGGATCTACATCGACTACGAAACTCTGCCCGAGGACGCCGAGGTTGGCGGCCGCATCCTCATCGACGACGGCCTCCTGGAGCTTGAGGTCACCGGCGTCGATGGCTCCGAGGTGGAGACGACCGTCGTGGAGGGCGGCCCGCTCCGGTCCAGAAAAGGAGTGAACCTCCCGAACATCCGGACGTCCACGCCGTCCCTGACCGAGAAAGACCTCAAGGACCTGGAGTTCGGCCTGAAGCTGGACGTCGACATGATCGCCCTCTCCTTCGTGCGGCAGCGGTCGGACGTCGAGGCGCTGACGCGCCGCATCGACCAGGCCGGCAAGAACATCGGCGTGATCGCCAAGATCGAAAAGCCGGAGGCTGTCCGCAACATCGACGACATCCTCGAGGCCGTCGACGGCATCATGGTGGCCCGCGGGGACCTGGGGATCGAGATGCCGATGGAAGAGGTGCCCAGCACGCAGAAGGACCTGATTAGCCGGGCCATGTCCACGGCCCACCCCGTCATTACCGCCACGCAGATGCTCGAGAGCATGGTCGAGAACCCGCGCCCCACGCGGGCGGAGGCCAGCGACGTCGCCAACGCGGTGCTCGACGGAAGCGACGCCGTGATGCTCTCGGCCGAGACGGCGGTAGGGGACGACCCGGTGCGCGTTGTGCAGGCCATGAACCAGATCATCCAAAAAGCGGAATCGCACTGGCAGGAGCACCGTCCGTCCCTGGCCATGGCGCCCGGCCGGCTGGAACAGAGCGAGAGCGTGACGGAGAGTGTCAGCTTTACGGCGTGTCGGCTCGCCGAGCAGGTGGGGGCCGAGGCCCTCTGCTGCCTCACCAACTCGGGAGCCACGGCCCGCTCCATTGCCCGTCACCGGCCGAGCATGCCCATCTACGCCTTCACCGACGACGAGCGCGTCGTAGGCCACCTGTGCGTGTTGTGGGGGACGCAGGCCTTTCACATCCCGTTCCAGCAGGACACCGACCAGGGCATTGCCCGCGTCCACAGCGTGCTGCGCAACTACGAGCTCGTCGATCCCGGCGACCACGTCGTCATGACGGCCGGGATGCCGCTGCCCGCCCGGGGCCGGACCAACACGGTCCACGTGAGTCGGGTCAAGTAA
>JAZKTD010000410.1:0-2842 GCA_036625705.1 Salinivenus sp. | reverse complement strand
AGGCCGACGGCGTTGTAGCCGAAGGTCCACCACAGATTCTGGCGGATCACGCGGTCGGTGCGGCGGGCGAGGTCGTGCAGCCACGGGACGAGGCGGAGGTCCGACGGGTACAGCGTAATGTCCGCCGCCTCCATCGAGACGGCGGCGCCGGAGGAGAGGGCGATGCCCACGTCTGCCTCCGCCAGCGCGGCGGCGTCGTTGATGCCGTCCCCCACCATCGCCACGGGTCCATGCTGCTCGCGGAGCGCCTGCAGGCGGTCGATCTTGTCGGACGGGGAGAGGCTCGCCTCAGCCGGCACGTCCAAGGCGTCGGACAGGCGGGCCGCGGCGGCGGGCCGGTCGCCCGTGAGCACCGACACGGAGTGCGTCGCGTCGCGAAGGGCGGCGAGGGCATCGGCGGCGTGCGGGACCGGGGTTTCCTCCAGCGTGAGCAGACCCGCCACCCGCTCGTCTTCCACGACGTAGAGGACCGTTTTTCCACGCTGGGTGGCGTCCCTGGCCCGGTCTGCGAGGCTGGAGAGGGGCCGGATTCCCAGAGTATCCAGCAGGGCCCGGTTGCCCACCCCGACACGGCGGGAGGTCGATCCCTCGACGACGGTGCCGGTCACGCCCGCTCCTGCGTGCGTCGTCCCGTTCCGGACGGTGGGCACCGAGAGGTCGTGCTCTTCGGCGGCCTCCACGAGGGCGGTGGCGAGGGCGTGGTTCGTGCCCCGCTCCACGGCGGCGGCCCGGCGGAGCACGTCCGCCCGGGAGGGGCCCGGTGACCGGCCGGCCGGCACTGCCTCCGGCAGCACCACCTCGACCGATGGGCTCGGGAGCGTGCTCAGCGTGCCCGTTTTGTCGAGGGCAACCGCCTCCACCCGCGCAAGGTCGAGCAGCGCCTGCCCGGAGCGGAGCAGCACGCCCTCGCGCCCGGCCCGCTCCAGCGCGACGGTGAGCGCGAGTGGGATGGCGATCCCCAGCGCGCAGGGACAGGTGATGAGGACGACGCTGAGCGCCACGTAGAGGGCCTTCGAGAAACCGGCCAGGACCCACCAGGCCCCAAACGTGCCGAGGGCCAGCACGACGACGCCGGGGATGAGCCAGCGCAAGACGCGGTCCGTGAGCCGCGCGATGCGGGGCGGGCGCTCCAGGGCCCGGCGCATCATCCGCTCGACGTGGGCGAGGCGGCGCTCCTCGGCTACGGCCGTCACCTTGAGGGTCAGGGCCCCGTCCACGGCCGTCGTTCCCGCGTAGACGGCGTCTCCCTCTCCGCGCACGACCGGCTGCGCCTCGCCCGTCAGGCTGCTCTCGTCGACGTAGCTCCGCCCCTCCACGACGCGGCCGTCGACGGGGACCACGTCGCCGGCCCGCACCCGGAGGCGGTCCCCCTCGCGGATCTCGTCGGGGCCGACCGGGCCGGGCTCGGGGGCGAGGCGCGCGTAGGTGGTGTCGGGCACCTCCATGAGGCGACGGAGGACGCGCGTGGTCCGGCCCTTGACCCGGGCCGTGAGGTAGCGGCCCAGTGTGAAGAGCGCCAGCAGCATGACGGCGGTCTCCAGGTAGATGGGGCCGGTGCCCCGCACGTAGCTGACCGCGCTCACGACCACGGCGCTCGAGGTGCCGAGCGTAAACAGCACGTTGAGCGTGAGCCGTCCGTCGCGGAGGTTTCGCCACGCCGCGCGCAGAAGCGGACCGCCCAGCAGGAAAAGCGCCGGGACCGCCGCGACGAGGAGCACCCAGTGGGCCGTCCCCACGTCGTGCTCAAGGCGCCGGAGCGCCCCGAAGCCGTACCCGGAGCTGATGGCGAGACTGAACACCATCACGAAGCCCGCCATCAGGACGCCCGCGAAGAGGCGTACCAGCAGGGCCTGCTGCTCGTCGGTCCGGCCGTCGGCCTCGGCGTCGTCGAGCGTCTCCGCCACCATGCGGCAGCCGTGGCAGCAGTAGTGGACGTCCGCGGGCGTCTCGGAACCGGTGGCTCCGCCCCCCGAGACCGGCAGCCCACAGTGGTCGCAGTAGTTCATGGCAGGTGGGGCGGAAGTGCCCCGAAGATGTCGCAGTGGTGACGTGGCCGTCGTCCTACATGTACAGGGTCTCTATCGAGTTGTGGCCCTTCAAATCGCGGTGGGGCTCTTGTCGGGGGAGCGCCCGCTCCGGGCGTGCGACCCGTTCGTGGCGTGATCCAGAGGGCAGGCCGGGGCCCGGTCTACTCGAGGCCGGGTCGAGCCACGACGAGCCGATCGAAGAGCGCCCGACCAACCGTGGAGGACGAGGCGTCCGCCGCCGTCCCGGTCGTGTCCGCCGGCACGGTCTGATTCTCCGCCTGCCCCAGCTCTTCGGCCGTCCACGGCTGGGTGCGCCCCTCGGTGGCCCCGCGCACCGCCGACACCTCGTCGGCGGTCACCTCCGTGTAGTCGTTCTCCCAGGACTGCCGGACGTGGGTGATGACGGCGGCGATCTCGCGGTCGTCCAGGACGCCGCCCCAGGCCGGCATGTTGCCGTTGTACGTCTCCCCCTGTACCTCCATCTCCCCTTGCATGCCGTGGAGCAGGATGCGAATGATCCGTCCCTTGTCCTCGACCCACTCCGTGCCGACGAGGGTCGGGAACGCCCCCGACACCCCCTGGCCGTTGGACTGGTGGCAGGTCGCGCAGCGTGAACTGTAGACCTGCGACCCGCTCACGGGCGCCGGCGTCGGGGGGGCGGCGCCGCTCTGCGCCACGGGCTCGGAGGACTGCAGCCACGGATCGGGGCTAAAGTCGCCCACATAGAGCCCCAGGTAGAGGGTGCAGAAGAGCAGGATCCCGAAGATGAGCATCCACAGCCACACCTGGGGCGACTCGCCGCCCTCCGGGGGCAG
>JAZKTD010000409.1:0-2851 GCA_036625705.1 Salinivenus sp. | reverse complement strand
CCGGCGCGCCCTTCAGGTAGTGATCAAAGAACTGCTGCATGCGCGTCGTCCAGTCGCGGATTTCCGCGAGATCCGTGGGCCAGTGCACCTCGCCTGTGTAGTTGAGAAGCCACGCCGGCTTGTTGAGGCGCCGGAGCGCCACGAACAGCTCGATGCCCTGCTCCCAGGGGACCGCCGAGTCCTGGTCGTTGTGCATCATCATCAGCGGCGTGTCGATGCGATCGGCCTGGAAGATGGGCGAGTTGTTGATATAGCGCATCGGCATGTCCCACAGGCTGCCCCCGATGCGGCTCTGGGTGTCCTCGTACTGAAACATGCGACTCATGCCGGTGCCCCACCGGATGCCGCCGTACGCGCTGATCATGTTGGAGACGGGCGCGCCGGCCTCCGCGGCGGCGAAGAGATCGGTCTTTGTGACCATATAGGCGATCTGGTAGCCGCCCCAGCTGTGCCCCTGTACGCCGATGCGGTCTTCGTCGACGTAGTCCCGGTCGGCGAGCCGCGTCACGCCCGGCATGACCGACTGCATGGCGCTTTCCCCCGGGTAGCCCTCCTCGTAGTGAATGTCGGGCACAAAGACGAGGTAGCCGCGGCTGGCGTAGAAGGTGAAGTTGATGACCGACCGATCCGCCGCCGGCGCGTGGTGCTCGTGCAGGTCGTCGCTGTACTGCTCGTAGAAATAGGTCATCATCGGGTACTCCCGACCGCTGTCGGGATCGAAGTCCTCGGGCTTGTAGAGGAGCCCCTCCAGCTGCTCCCCGTTGGCCGAGGTCCACTCCACAAGCTCGACGGTGGCCCAGCGGTAGTCGCTCTGCTGCGGGTTGACGGTGCTCAGCGGTTCGGGATCGCTGAACGACCGGTCGGCCACCCGCAGGTCGGGGAATTCCTGGACGCTCTCGCGAGTGTAGAGCAGCCGGTCGGCGTCGTCGGCCGACTCCGGGGTCGAGAACGAGCGGTCCATCATGATGAGCTCGGTCGGCCGGTCCCCCCCGCCGATCCGGTCGCGGTAGAAGCCGTCGGCCTTCGTCTCGACGTTGAAGGCCGAGAGGAGCAGCTCGTCCGGCACCACAGTGGGCGTCACGGGGTTTGGCCAGTCCCCCCACGCGGCGGGATCGCGGTCGGGGTCGAGGGACACGTGGCGGAGGCGCAGGTCGTTGTTGCGGCCGAGCGCATCGGTGACGGCCCGGGCATCCTGGGGGCGCTCGGGGTCGACGGCCCACACGTCGTGCCGGTCGTAGAGAAGTACCTGGTCGTCGCCCTCGGTCCAGCCGGCCAGGCCGTACGGCCCCGGTGGGTACGGCCTGTCGTGCCGGTGGTCGAAGACCGGGTGAGGGATCGACGTGGAGAGCGTCATTCGCTCCCGCGTGTCGGTGTTGAGTCCTTTCCAGTCGCGCGACCCGCGGTCCCACCACGCGACGTACTCGCCCGTGGGGGAGAGCTGGGGAACGGACTGCACGTTTTGAAGGATGCGCTCGCGCTCGCCGCCCTGGAGGTCGATGAGGTACGCGTCGTACGCCGGGGGCCAGTCCCACGACAGCGCCTGGCGGTACGGACGATTGGTGACGCCGAGCGCCACGTCGGCATTTCCCTCGTCCGCGACCGTGACGGCGGGAATTTCCTCTGTGGCGAGTTGCAGCGTCCGGTCCGTCTCGAGGAAATGGACGGCGCGGAAGGACTGCTGTTTTTTCTGGTCGGTCCGCTCCTTCTGCATCGGCTGCAGGTACGGGTCCTGCCAGTGCCAGACATCGAGCTCCACCTGCTCGTCCTCCAGCAGGCTGTCTTTCTCCACGGGCAGGAGCGGTGTGGGGGCGGTGCCAAAGAACACGCGCGACCCATCCTCCGAGAACGAGAGGCCGGCCTGCTCGGTGACCAGCCACTCCTCGGGGAGCGCCGACGCGCCGGACTCCACAATGGTTGTGGGGTCCGAGTCTCCGGGGGCCCAGTGATACAGGGTGTTCTCGTGGTGGGGCACGTCCGTGCTGTCGGGACCGGCGAGGAACGCCACCTGGGAGCCCGCGTCGTCCAGCGCCATCTGCGGGTACGTCAGCTCGCTCGAGTGGAGGGTCGTGACGTGCGGGGTGTCGCCGTCGAGTTGGACGGCGTGGAGGCTTTTCTCGGTACTGTCGGCGACCGTATAGGTGAGCAACGGGCCCTCCTCGGCGACGGCGTAGTCGGTCACGTTGTCGTAGCGCCACGTGTCGCCGCTGTCCAGGTGGCGAATCGTGAGCGGGGCGCTGTCGGCGTCCCCGTCGTCGCCCTCCTCGTCGCTGCCGTCATCTTCCTCGGCCTCGCTGCTGTCGGGACGGGGCGGCTCGTGGTGGTACGCCACCCAGTCGCGCCCCTCGTCGGGCAGCTTGTAGGACTGCACGCGGTCGACGCGGGTCGTGTCGCCCGACGAAAGATCGAGCAGACCGAGATCGTCCGTCGGGCGCCTCGGGGGCGGCACGTCGTCGAGCTTGGCCTGTCGGGTGGAGTCGTACGGGGGCGCAACCATAAACGCAACGAACTGCGCGTCCGCCGTGAACCGCGCCTCCTCGCCGCGGGGTACCTCGTGGCTCCGGCGGGGATCCACCTGTTTTACGTAAAGCGTGTCGTCCCCTTTCGGGGGGCTCGTCCTGTACAGCACCCACTCGCCGTCGTCGGAGATCGAGTGCGCGTCGATCTCCTCCCACCGGTCGTAGTCCTCGTGGGAGAGCGGCTGATTTTGGGCCTGCACGGACGAGTGGCCGGCGAGTCCCAGCACGACGAAGAAGAGCGCGAGCGCACACGGTCGTCTCATGGAGAGAAGCCTGGAAAGTACGGAAGCAAAGGGGCCGAGAAACATAGGCCGCGGGCGGTTCAAGAGAAAGCC
>JAZKTD010000039.1:0-17521 GCA_036625705.1 Salinivenus sp. | reverse complement strand
CCACGCGGAGACGCGGGGCGTCGGACCGGTCGGTACGGGGATGCGCAATCGGGGCGCGGGGGCGGAGGGTGACTTCGTCTGTGGGCATGGACATAGGTCGGTTGGGGGAGTACAGCGGTGAACGTGGGGACGGCGTCAGTTCTCGGCCGCCGGCCCCAGGTCCGTCAGGATTTTCTCCAGTAGCCGTTCGGTGTAGCCGCTCGCCCGGCGGGGGCCGTCCACCGGCCGCTTCGGCAGCTGGGCGAGCTCCTCGCGGACGGGGAGCATCTTTTCGTCGAGCTTGTCGACGACGTTCAGGGCCGCGATCGCGGCGAAGGGGTCGCTCGCCTGCGGGTTGCCGAGCGTCAGGAGCGCCTGCCGGGCCCGGCGCAGGTCCGCCTCGGTGCCGTACCGTGCGAGGGCCTCGGCCGCCACTACGCGCACCGTCGGGGCGGGGTCCTCCTCCAGCAGGCCCCGCAGCCGCTCCCGGTGCGGCCACACGGCGTCCGACCCGCGGACGAGCAGCCCCGTCGCGGCCCAGTAGCGCACGGCCGGGTCCGCGGCCGAGAGGGCCGACACGAGGGCGGGCACGGCCGACAGATCGCGGCCGGCGGCCCGCTCCGCGACGGCGCGGATGCGCTCCAGGGGATACTGCCCCGGGTCGTGGGCCATCGTGAAGGGGGCCTCGCCCTCGGCCGGGCGGGCGTGGATCTGCGCCTCCGGCAGGAAGCCGGTGTCCCGGATGTTCATCTCGTGCCGGCGCAGCTGCTCCGTCAGGCGACGCCGGACGTGCTGGTACGCCGGGTCGTAGGCCAGGTTGTGGACCTGGTCGGGGTCCGCCTCGAGATCGTAGAGCTCGACCGGCGGCTTTTCCTTCCAGTAGAAGGAGGCGGGCGGGCCGATCTCTCCCTGCTCGGTGAGGCGCCGCCACTTGTCCATCACGGGATTGCGGTGCAGGTACTCCACGTACTGGCCGGGGCGGCGGTGCGGCATGTAGTTCCGGATGAGCTGGAAGCGCTTGTCGCGCACGGTGCGCACCATGTCGATCCGCTCGTCCATCCGGCCGCGCGCCCCGTAGAGGTAGTCCCGCGGCGGCGCCTCGTGCGGGCCCATGAAGGCGCGTCCCTGCATGTAGTCCGGCGGCTCGATCCCGGCGAGGCTCAGCACCGTCGGGCCGAAGTCTACGAAGCTCACCGGCCGGTCCGTCGTCGCTCCGGGGGCGTACTCCGGCGGGGCCAGCCGGTCCCGGTATTTCGGCGGCACGTACACGAGCAGCGGCACCCGCAGCCCAAAGTCGTAGGCGAACCGCTTCCCGCGGGGCAGGCCCGGCCCGTGGTCGCCCCAGAAGAACACGATGGTCTCGTCGGCCAGCCCCGCCTCCGCGAGGGCCCGCAGGCGCGCCCCGGCCCACCGGTCCATTTCGGCCACCTGGCGGTAGTAGGTCGCCCAGTTCCGGTTCATCTCCGGCAGGTCGGGCTGAAACGCCGGGATCGGGTAGTCCGTCTCGGCCTCCTCGACCTGCACCTCGGCGTGGGCCGTCTGGCTCTCGTGCGTCGAGCCGGTGTTGAAGACGGAAAAGAACGGCTGGTCCCCGTCGCGGTGGCGCCAGTGGGCCTCCTCCCCGTGCTCGTCCCACAGCGTCCCGGGCTTCGGGACGTTGAAGTCCTCCTTGCCGCGGTTGGTCGTGAAGTACCCGGCCTCGTGGAGATACTGCGGAAAGAGCCGTACGCCGGGCGGCAGGTCCACGAACGACCGCATGTGCTGGGCCCCCAGGCTGCGGGCGTACATCCCCGCCGCCATCGTCGTCCGGGCCGGCGCGCACACCGGCAGGTTGGACCAGGCGTACCGGTAGGTCAGCCCGCGGGCCGCCAGCGAGTCGAGGTGGGGGGTGTCGGCGTGCGGGTCGCCGTAGGCGCCGAGGTCCGGGCCCACGTCCTCCGCGCTGATCCAGAGGATGTTGGGCCGATCCTGGCCGAGCGCGTCGGCGGCCCCGCCCCAGAGGACGCCTCCGAGGAGCAGGAGGCCGAGTCCGCAGGCCCCCAGAAGGCGGCGCACCCGTGAAGCGGGAGGTCGGGGAAGAGGCGTCATGTCTCGATCACCGGAGCGGAGGCAGTTGGGAGATCGCGATGGGTCGGGGAGTGCCCGGGCGAGCTCAGGCAGTCGGCAGGACGCGAGTCATCTGCCCGGCGACGGTCTGCAGGCGGGCCGCGTCGCCGCCGCTCTCCTCGGCGACGGCCCAGCCCTGGTAGCCGATGTCGTCCAGCGCGGCGCGGACGGCCGCCCAGTCAATGGTGCCCTCGCCGATGTCGGCCTCAAACCCGGCCCCGGGGCCCCGCTCGTTCATGAGGTCCGCGCTGAAGCCCTTCGCGTCCAGCCGCAGGATGCGGTCCCCGAGAATGCGGATCCACTGCTCGGGCCAGCCGTGCTTGGCGACGTTGCCGATGTCGAAGTAGGCGCCGAGCCACTCGCTCTCGAAGGCGTCGACGTACGAGGCAAATTCGCGGGGGCTCAGGAGAAAGTTGTTCCAGACGTTTTCGATACCGATCCGGACGCCGAGCGCCTCGGCCCGGGGCAGCGCCTTTTTGATCTCCCGGATCGAGCGGTCGTAGGCCTGGTCGTAGGGCATCTCGGCGTCGACGGTCTCCGGCACGAGGAGGACGAGGGATGCCCCGTAGTCGGCGGCGTCCTGCAGGGCCGTGCGCAGCTCCTCGTGGGAGCGTTTCAGCTCGGCCTCGTCGGTCGAGCCGAAGTTCTTCCACCCCGCCACGACGCCGATCACCTCGAGGCCCGTTGCCTCCCGGGCCTCGACGATCGCCGCGGTGTCGTAGTCGTTGGGGCTCCGGAACTCGACGCCCGCGAACCCGGCCTCAAGGATCGCACGGAACCGCTCGCGCACCGGCGCCTCGGACTCGAGCATGTGGAACTTGGTCGCCGTCCGGACGCGGGCCGGGCGGGGCGTACTCGAGGCGGTGGGAGCGTCCGCCGAGGACCGCCTCGTTCCGGCGAGGCCGAGGCCGCTCAGGGCCGCCGCGCCGGCGCCGAGCCGTTCGAGGAAGGAGCGTCGGTGCATGACGGGCGAAGGCTGGGGTCGCAGGTCGGAGAGGGGAAGCCGGTGGTTTCCTATCAAAGAATACGAACCAGCCGCCCCAAACAAAAAACGTCAGCCCCCGGCGAATGACGGAAGCCCGCCCCGGGCGGCCCCGGGGAGGGCCTACGGCTCGCCCCCCTCGTTCCAGAACAGGTACCGCTCGCGGTGCTGCTCGGGACGCGCCTCCGGCGTATCGTCGATCTCGAGTACGGTGGCCTGCTCGCCGGTCCCGGCCGCCGGCCACTGGGGGGCCTCCGTTCCGTTGGGGGTGCCGGACCGGATGAAGCGGGCGAAGTAGCCCTGCAGCAGCCGCGAGACGGTGCGGTCGGCGGGCGTCCAGGCGTAGATGTCGTTGACGTCGAGGGTGCCGAGCGCGTACTCGATCTCGGCCGAGTGGACGGCCCCGCGTGGCGGCTGGACGTGCCGGGGATTGTCGTTGGCCCCGGCCAGGCCCGGCACGTCGTTGCCTGCACCCGGCTTCATCGGCGGGCGCGGGTGGGTGTAGAAGTAGCGGTAGACGGACGCGCCGGTCCGGCGGTGTGCCTCGCTCCACTTCCAGGTGCTGTATCCGATGAACTGGTCGCCCGCGAGGGCCGTCCCGGCCTCGATCACCGCCTGCCACGTGTCGGCCGGGTAGAGCTCGAGCACGCGGTCGGCCCGGTCGCCGAACCGCTCGCGCACGGCCTCGGCGTAGACCTCCGGCGTGGGAGGCCGGTTACCGGTGAGGGCCCGGTAGTTGCCTTCCTCAGAGTTCCAGCCCACGAGCAGCGGCACGTCGGCCTGCTCCCCCGCGGCGTACACCTCGGAGGGCGGCGTCGGGTGGAAGCGGCCGTCCACGGTGGGCCCGAACCGGGGGACGTCCGGCTTCGCGGCGAGCTCCAGCAGGCGCGAGGCCGACACGGCCCGGAGGGCCCGGAGCGAGTCGGCGCCTACCTGCTCGGCGAACTGCGTGCCCCGCCGCTCCATCTCGTCGAGCGACGGCAGCGGGCGGGTCCCGAGGACGGCCCCGCTCTCGCCGATGGCACGGGCGAAGAGCCCCTTCGAGCCGGGCGCCGCCATGTGGGCGCTCACCGACATCGAGCCCGCCGACTCCCCGGCAATCGTCACCTGCCGGGGGTCGCCCCCGAACGCCCGGATGTTCTGCTGCACCCACTCGAGGGCCCGCTGCTGGTCGAGAAGGCCGTAGTTGCCGGACGCGCTGTCGGGGGCCTCGGCCGTGAGGGCCGGGTGGGCCAGGAAGCCGAACACGCCGAGCCGGTAGTTGAGCGTGACCACCACGAGGTCCTGCTCCCGCGCCATGCTGGCCCCGTCGTAGCGCGGCTCCGAGCCGTCGCCCGCCCGGAAGCCGCCGCCGTAGAAGTAGACGAGCACCGGCCGCGCCGTGTCCGACTCCGCCTCGGGGGTCCACACGTTCAGGTAGAGGCAGTCCTCGCTCATGCCTTCGCTCCGGAAGATCATGTCGCCGTAGGGGCGGGTCTGCATGCACCGCGGCCCGAAGCGATCGGCCGCCCGGAGGCCCGTCCACGGCTCCATCGGCTGCGGGGGCCGCCAGCGGCGCGGGCCCGTCGGTGGGGCGGCGTACGGGATGCCTTTGTAAATCTGGACGCCGCTGGTATCCGTGACGCCCTCGACCCGTCCGTCGGCGGTCTTCACCACCTGGGCGGCGGCCGGCCCGGCACACAGGCCCGTGAGCAGGAGCGCGAGAACGACAGTGGCGGGAGCCTTCATGGCGGGGCGAGACGAGTCGGGAAAAACGACCGGACAAACGGCGCCGTGCGAGGGATCGGTAGAATACCCCCTGCACCGAATGAAGTCAACGGGTCCGCCTTAGCGATCGACGGCACAGAGCAGAACTGTGGGGCTTGTCCTTGTCTCCTCACGGCCGCGTCGGTCGCCCCGCGCTCTTCGTCCCCGAACGGGGGACTGGGGACGGCCGGATTGCCCCCCAGCCTTTCTAACGTCCGCTCCCGACAAGCTTGACAGGGCACTCTCTCCATCATTATTTCACAGATGCGCCGATTCTACTCCCTGCCGGCCGTCGGCCTCTTCGAAGCCCCTCCAACGACTCTGGACTTTCTGTTCTCGACAGAGACGCCATGACCGATTTCCAGGCGTTCCGTCCGCCCCCGGGTCGTATCGATGCTGTGCTTCGGTTCGCGCTCGTGGCGGCCCTGTCCAGCATGATGGCCACGATGTGGGTGCCGCGTGCGGCTCGGGCTCAGCCGGAGCAGGTGGCCGACCGGTTCACCTCCCCCGTTGCTCCGCCCGACAGGCCCGACGAAGAAGTCATCGCGACTTTCTCGACCGGGAGCACAAACCGACTCTGCTTCACGTGGAAGGACACCGTTCTGGACGACGACGAGCTATTCTGCTACGACGGATCGACACTGCGGCAGGTGACAAACATCGGGGGCCCGTCCACTCCCTCCGACCCGCGAGATTTCGAAGTGTACGACGACGGCTCGGGCCCGAAATTGTACTTCCGGGCGACCTCGGAGGCCGCCGGGACAGAGCTGTTCGTCTACGACGGCTCGACCGTCCAACGGGCCGCCGACATCGTAAGCGGAAGCGGCGACTCGCGCCCCACCAATCTAACGGTGTACAACGACGGCACCGGCGCGAAGCTCTATTACCGAGCCAGCGACGGGAGCGACACCGAGCTCCATGCCTACGACGGCTCCTCCGACCAGGAGGTGGCCGACATCAATCCGAACGGCAGCTCCTCGCCCCTTGAACTCACCGTGTACGGCGGCAGACTCTACTACAGCGCCTTCGATGGGGATGACACCGAGTTGCACGCCTACGACGGCTCCTCCGACAGCGAAGTGGCCGACATTGATGGGACCGGTGACTCGCTTCCGGAAGACCTCACCGTCTACGATCCGGGGACCGGCGCGAAGCTCTACTACAGCGCCGACGAAGGAGGCGACCGGGAGCTGCACGCTTTCGACGGCTCCTCCGACCAGATGGTGGCCAACATCAACACCTCGGGTGATTCCGATCCGAAGGCCCTCGCTGTGTACGACGGCAAACTGTACTACGGGGCCGGCGACGGCGACGACCGGGAACTCCACGCCTTCGACGGCTCTTCCGACAGCGAAGTCGCCGACATCAATACCGGATCCGACAGCGGGTCGGACCCCGAGCAGCTCACCGTATACAACGGCGACTTGTATTACAGTGCCGTCATCGGCTTTAGCGGGCGCGAACTGCACAAGTACGACGGCTCGTCGGACCAAAAGGTGGCCGACGTCAACTCCTCCGGTGCGTCGCCCTCGGACCTGATCGTCTACGACGACGGCACCGGGGCCAAGCTCTTTTTCCTGGCCTCCGATGGCTCGCGGACGGCCCTTCGCCAGTTCGACGGGTCCGCGGTCACGAGCTTTACGACCACGAACAACCTCGGCGCCGTCGCAGCAACCAACAACAACATCAACGCGGTCGGCATCTCGGCGTCCGTCGACAAGACGGTCTACAACAGCGCACTCTACTTTCAGGCAAGCGGCGGCGCGGATGGGGCCGAGATCTGGTCGTTCGACGGCAGCAGCGTTGACCCGGTGACAGACCTCAATTCCTCCGGGGGATCCAAGCCTCGGGCGTTCACCGTCTACGACGGAAACCTATACTTCACCGCCAACGGCGGATCGTTTGACCGGGAGCTCTGGGAGTATGACGGATCGTCGTTTCAGAAAATCGACATCAACAGCTCGGCGAGCTCGGATCCGAAATACCTGACGGTGTACGACGACGGGAGCGGCGCGAAGCTCTACTACCAGGCCAACGACGGGGGGGACACCGAGCTGCACGCCTACGACGGCTCCTCCGACAGCGAGGTCGCCGACATCAACAACGGGTCTGGAAGTTCAAATCCGAAGTACCTGACGGTATACGACGACGGAAGCAGCACGAAACTCTACTACCAGGCCTTCGATGGCTCTGATCGCGAGCTGCGGGCCTACGACGGTTCGTCCGACCAGGAGGTGGCCGACATCAACGGGGGTGCTTTTGTCAGCTCCTTCCCCGCATTCCTGTCCGTCCACAACGGCGTGCTCTACTTCCGGGCCGATGGCGACGACGGCACCGGCGAGGAACTCTGGGCGTACGACGGATCGGGGGCCAGCCGCGTGGCGGACATCAACGCGTCCGGGGATTCTGATCTCCGGAATCTCACCTCCTACGACGGGGATCTGTACTACACGGCCACCGACGGGAGCGACCGGGAGCTCCACGTTTTCGACGGGTCCAGCGACAGCGAAGTGGCGGACATTGCCCCGTCTGGGAGTTCCGACCCGCAGGATTTGGTTGCCTTCGGAGGCCGCCTCTACTTCACAGCGGCCAACGGGACCGACGGACGGGAGCCCCACGCCTACGACGGATCGAGCGTTACGAGCGTCGACCTTCATCCCGGCGCGCCCAGCGGCGGGGGCACCGCCCCGGTCCGCTTCGACGACGGTGGCGCCTCGGGCGCAGACCTGTACGTGACCGCCACGGACGGCACCTCTGGACTGGAGCTCTACCGCTTCACATCGAACAGCGCTCCGCTGCCGGTCGAACTTACCGCCTTCGACGGCACCCAAACCGGCGAGCAGTCCGTCCAGCTGACCTGGACGACCGCCGCCGAGACCGGCAACGCCGGCTTCCGTGTTCAGCACCGGACCCGGTCGGACTCCAGCTGGACACGGGTCGGCTTCGTCGAGAGCAAGGCCGAGGGCGGCACCACGACCGAGACACTGCGCTACCGCTTCACGGCCGAGGACCTGGCGGTCGGGACCCACCGGTTCCGCCTGAAGCAGGTGGACCTCGACGGGACGACCCACCTCCACGAGCCGGTGAGCGTGGAGCTCCGGATGCAGGAGACCCTCCGCCTGAGCGGGCCCGCGCCGAACCCAGTGCAGGAGCGGTCCACCGTCTCGTTTGCGGTGAAGGAGCCGACCGAGGCGCGCCTCACGCTCTACAACACGCTCGGCCAGCGGGTGCGGACCGTCTACCGCGGGAGGCCGACCGCCGGGGAGGCGCAGACCGCGCGCCTCGACGCCTCGGGGCTCGCGAACGGGGTCTACTTCCTGCGCCTCCGCACCGGCGACCAGACCACGACCCGCCGCGTGACCGTCGTGCGGTAGTCTTCGTCTCGGGCCTGTGGGAGTGGGAATGCGCACGTTCGCCAGCTCCCTCCGCCCGGTCGGTTCTGCGCGTCGTCGCCCTCCGGCTCCCCGACCGGCGCGGCGGGCAGGGCCTCTCCGTGGGGGTCATGGGCGGGCACCGCTGTCAATCCGCCGGGACTCCCGGGCACCACACCGAAGCGCGGGCGGCTGGACTCCCGACGGCCCGCCCGGCCCCGGCGAAACACCTCCCCCCCCTTCCTTTACTCTGTATTCACCCAAAGACGGCGTTTCTCCCCAGCGAACGCCCCTACTCATCTCTTTGGGCGTGAGCCCGCCGCACGGTGCGCCGTAGCGCAGTATTCACGAACACCGGTTCGAAGTGATCAGCATGCCGCAGTCACCAGCGTCGAACGGCGGGTCTCCCGGGGCCCTGTTTTCAATTGGCGGCGACCGGGACACCCTGGTCGAGGCGATCGAAGACTCGGACTACCCCGGACGTCTCGAGGCCCTCGTCGCCGACGACGACCGCAGCCAATCCGAACGGCTTCGGGCACTCCTGCGGGTGGGCGCGGAGCGGTTTGGCGTGGAGACCGGCCTGCTGTCCCGCGTCGACCCGGCGGCCGGCACGCACACGATCACCGAGGTCCACGGGCCGTCCCACGCCGGGGCACCGGGCGAGACGGCCGACCTGTCGACGACGTACGCCCGCACGGTCCTCGCACAGAACGCCGTCCTCGGCGTGACGAACGCCCCGGAGCAGGGCTGGGCCGGGGACCCCGCCTACGACCGCTTCGGGGCCGCCACCTACTTTGGCGCAAAGGTGGTAGTGAACGGGACGCTCTACGGGACGGTCGCGTTCGCCGACCCGGCGCCGCGTTCCGACCCGTTCGGGGAGGCGGACGCCGCCGCACTGGGAGTCCTCGTGGACGCCGTCCAGCGGGTACTCGGCCCGGCGTCCCGCCCAAACCCGACCCGACAGCAGCTCGAGGCCCTCTTCGACGGGTCCCCCAGCATGATCAATCTCCACGACCTGGAGGGAAACCTGATCGCCCCCAACACCCGCCTCTGCGAAAAAACCGGGTACACGGCCGATGAGCTCACCCAGATGAAGGTGTGGGATCTCGATCAGGAGGCAACCCCGGAACGGGTGCGGGTGAACTGGACGAATATGGAGCCCGGCGACCGGAATCGATGGGAGGGGCGGTATCGGCGGAAGGACGGGTCGACCTTTCCGGTCGAGGTCGACCTTCGTCGGCTCGACGTGTCGGGGGCGGCCCGATTTGCCGTTGTCAGCCGAGACATTACCGACCGGAAGGAGGCCGAGGCCGCCGTCGTGGACCGGCAGGAGAAGATTCAAGCGCTCTACGAGACGACGAGCCGCCTTCCGCGATCCCGGCGGCCCGACGTGGTCGCGGGCCACCTCCACGATCTCCTGCAGGAGATCTTCGACTATTCCGTCACGGCCGTCAACCTCCGACGCGGAGACGTCCTCGTGCCCGAACAGGTCTCCGTGGAGGGCCCCGACGGGATCCCCAACATCCAGCCCCTGCCCATCGAGGGCGAGAGCATTGGGGCCCGGGCCTACCGGACCGGGGAGACCGTCGTGGTTGAGGACCTCCGGGCCCTGGACAACGACCTCGACTACGGGGCGCTCCGGGGCGCCGCCGCCGTGCCCATCGGAGAGCACGGGGCCGTCGTCGTCGGTCGGGTTGAAGACGGACGGCTCGACTCCTTTCTCCTGCGCCTGGTCGACATTCTCGCGGCCCACGCCGCCACCGTGCTCGACCGGATCGAGCGCGAGGACGCCCTGCGGGCGGAGCGCAACCTCCTTGACCGCATCCTGGAGACGAGCCCGGCGGCGATCACGGTTCTGGACCCCGACGGCAACTTCATCGAGGCCAGCGGCCGGGCCCAGGACGTACTCGGCCTCGAGAAGGACGCGGTGACCGACCGGGCCTTCAACGACCCGGAGTGGCGCCTCCGCAGGCCCGACGGGCAGCCGATGCCCGAGGAGGAGCTGCCCTTCCGCCGCGTGATGGCGACCGGGGCCCCCGTCTGGGACGTCGAGCACACGGTCGAGTGGCCCGACGGCACCCGGCGCCTGCTGTCGGTCAGCGGCGCGCCCCTTCACGACGCGGACGGGGCCCTCGAAGGGGCGGTCTTCCACCTCGACGACATCACCGAGCGGCGGCGCGCCCAGGAGAACCTCCGGGCACGGGAGACGCAGCTCCGTGGCCTCACCAACAGCGTTCCGGGCGTGGTCTATCAGTTCGTTGCCGCCCCCGATGGAACCTACGGCAGCGATTTCGTCAGTGAACAGGTGGAGTCGATGCTCGGGATCGAGGCCCACCCGGACACTTTCTTCGACCAATTCGTGCAGCGGATCCCCGACGGGCACCGGGAGCCTTTTGTGGCGTCGGTCGAGGCGGCCGTCGAGCGGGAGGCGCCGTGGCGGCAGGAGACCCCCTTCGAGAAACCCTCCGGGGAGCGGATCTGGCTCCTGGGCGTGTCGACGCCGGTCCGGCGCGAGGGGGAGCTCGTCTACAACGGCGTGCTGCTCGACATCACCGAGCGGAAGGCGGCCGAGCAGGCCCTGCGGGACGAACGAGACCGGTTCGCGACCCTCTTCCACAATCTCCCGACCCCCGTCGTGCGCGGCCGGACCGACGACGAGGGCCGGCTCCGCATCCGGGCCGTCAACGAGGCCTTCGAGACGACGTTCGGCTACGACGAAGACACCATTCGGGGGGAGGACATTCAGGCGCTCATCGTGCCGGAGGAGGAGCGGCCCGCGGCCGACTCGATCCGCCGCCGGGTCCTCGTCGGGGAGCCGACGACCCAGGAGGTCCAGCGCACGGCGGCCGACGGGCGCCGCGACTTTCGGATACAGGTGGCCATCCGGGAGGGCGACGCCGGGCCCGTCGAAAGCTTCGCGATCTACACCGACATTACCGAGCGCAAGGAGCGGGAACGCGCGCTCGCCCAGCGCACGGCCCTCCTCGAGGCACAGGCCGAGGCCACGATCGACGGCCTGCTCGCCGTCGACGACGACCGGCGCGTCGTCTTCCACAACGAACAACTCCTCGACCTCTGGGGGCTTCCGGCTCCGCCTGAGGATGGGGTCTCGGACGTTCTCCCCAGGCACCGACCCCTCGACGCACTGAGCGACCGCGTTCATCGTCCGGAGGCCTTTCGGTCGATGGTCGATGCCCTGTACGACCACCCCGGTGCGGACGGCCGCGACCTGATCCGACGGACCGCCGGCCGGTGGCTCGACCAGTACAGCGCCCCGATCGTCGGGGAGGACGGCACCCACTTCGGTCGGCTCTGGGCCTTCCGCGATGTGACCGAACGGCGCCGCATGCAGGAGCGCCTCCTGGAGGTCCAGGAAGAGGAGCGCCGCCGCATCGACCAGGAAATCCACGACGAAATGGGCGGCCTTCTCACCTCCCTCCAGTTCACGGTCGGCCTCGCCCGCCGGCAGGCCGGCGACGACGCCGTCCACGACGCCCTCGACCAGATCGAGACGCTGGTGAGCGACCTTTCTACGATGGCGCGGACCATCTCCCGGAAGCTCTATCCGAGCGCCCTCTCGGACTACGGCCTGGCCGGCGCGCTCCCGTCCCTCGCCGACGACATGGCGGAGAAGCACGATCTCGTGGTCGACCTCCGAGTCGAGACCGAGGCGGAGGCGCGCTTTCCGTCCCTGGTCGAGCGGACGGCCTACTGGGTCGTCCAGGAGGCACTGTTGAACGCGGCTCGCCACGCCGAGACCGACGCGGCGCGCGTCGCGGTCACCGCGGACGAGGACCACCTCGCGCTCGAGATCGCCGACGAGGGCGTCGGGTTCGGCGCCGACGCCCCGGGCGACGACAGCAGTTTCGGTCTCGAGGGCATCCGGCGGCGCGTCGAGCGACTGGACGGGGCGGTCGAGATCGCGTCTACCCCCGGCGAGGGCACCCGCATCGCCGTCCACCTCCCGCTCCGCACCCCCCTTCTCGACGACGCGTAGCGGCGCGGCTCAGCGCGGCGGTTGCCAGGGCACGCGCCCCGCGTCCTGGACGTGGCGGCGAAGCGCCTCGGACAGCGACTCGACCTGCCCGGGGTGGTCCTCCGCCACGTCCGTCTGCTCCCGGGGGTCGCGGCCCAGGTGGTACAGACGAAACGGCTCGCCCGGCCGGTTCTGGAGCAGCTTCCAGGGGCCCCGCCGGACCGCGTAGGCGGCCTGTCCCATGTACACAGGGCCGCCCTCGCGCCGGACCCAGAACAGCGTCCGTGGCTCGTCGGACGAGGCGGCGGTCTCCCCCCGAAGTACGGGGAGAAGGGAGCGGCCGTCTACGCGGCGATTGAGCCGTACGCCGGCCACGTCGGCCAGGGTCGGGTACAGGTCCATCGTGAGCCCGATGCGCTGGGTGCGCGTCCCCGGTTCGACGTGCCCCGGCCACGTCACCGCGGTGGGCACCCGGATCCCGCCCTCGTACATGTCCTGCTTGCCGCCGCGGAGCGGGCCGTTGCTCGCCCCGTGGTAGAGGGCGCCGCCGTTGTCGGAGGTGAAGACGATCATCGTGTTCTCGTAGGCCCCCGTCTCGCGAAGCGCCTGGACGACAGTTCCGACGCCGTGGTCGAGGTGCTCGATGAGGGCCACCAGTTCCTGTCGCTCCTCGGGGAGGTCGGGGGCCCGCCGCCGGACCCGCTCGAGCCAGTCGTCGGGCGGCTGGATCGGGGAGTGCGGGGCGTTGTACGACAAAAACAGGAAAAACGGGGCGGAGGAGGACGCGCGATCCCGCACGTAGGTGCTCGCCCACTCCGTGAAGAGGGTGGTGGCGTGGCCCTCCGGGTCGATGACCTCGTCGTTCCGGCGCATGTAGTTGATTCCGTGGCGCCGGTGGGTGTAGTAGTCGTCCATCATGTCGCCGAGGAAACCCTTGAAGACATCGAAGCCCCGGGCCGTGGGCGTGTTGGGCGGCTCGAGGCCGAGGTGCCACTTCCCGACCATGGCGGTGTGGTACCCCGCCCGGGCCATCACCCGCGGGAGCAGGGCCGCCTCCGGACGCAGGTATCCCCAGCTGTTGCGGGCGTGGGTGCGGATGACGCCGGGCACGCCCGCCCGGTCCGGGTACCGCCCCGTCAGCAGGGCGGCCCGCGTCGGCGAGCAGACCGGCGAGTTCGCGTAGAACCGGTCAAAGCGCAGGCCGGCGGCCACGAGGGAGTCGATGTGGGGGGTCCGCAGCACGTCGGCCCCGTAGCTGCTGAGGTCCCCGTATCCGAGGTCGTCGACCATGATGAGGACGATGTTCGGGGGGCTCGAATCGTCCGGCTGGGCCCGAACCGCAGAGGGGGAAGTGCCCCCCGCGAGAAGGAGCACGGCGATCGTCGCACCGAGAGCCGTTCGGAGAGACATGGAAAGAGGGGGGGGTCGGGAGAGGGAACGCGGACCCCGTCCCGATGGGGACCGGGCGGGACGGTCCAACCTACCGGGCGGCCGGGAGGGACCCCAAATCCCCGCGACCGCCCTCGTCGCCGGGGGCCGCCCCGACCGCGGGGACCGGGCGGGGGAGGCAGCCCTCCCCCGTTCCGCGGTCAGCCCTGCACCCACAGGATGGCGGCCAGCAGCGCGAGGGCCGCGCCCCAGAGGGCGAGGGCGAGGCGGACCGAGGTGCGCGCCTGCTCGAGGTCGCGCCAGTCGCGGGGCCGGACGCCCTGGACGAGGAAGGTGCAGACGGCCGCCAGGTTGAGGGCCACCACGTTGGTCGCCGTGAGGAGGCCCGCCTGCCCGGCGGCCGCGAGGTGACCGTCGCCCAGCAGCAGGCCCAGGGCCACCACGGGCGGCAGCAGCGCCACCGCCACCATCACCCCGACGAGGCCCACCGCCTGGTCGCGGGTTACCGACAGGACGCCCGCCGTCCCGGCGGCTCCGGCGAGGGCCAGGTCGGGGAGCCCGATCATCGTCCGGGTGGCGACCTCGCCGACGGCCGGATCGACCGGCCAGAGGAGCCCGATGCTCAGGGCGCCGGCGAAGGCCAGGGACACCCCCAGCACGTTGGCCCGCAGGGCCCGCCCCAGCAGCGGCAGGTCGCCGAGCGTCGTGGAGAGGGCCAGTGCCAGACTGGGGCCGAGGAGGGGCGCAATCATCATGGCCCCGATCACGACGGCCGTCTGGTCCCGAAGCATGCCCGCCGCCGCGACGAGCGTGGAGAGCGCCACGAGCGCGAGGAAGGACCCCGAGACCACGGCCTCGTCCCGGGCGTACTCGTAGAGCTCCGCCCGCCCGACGCGCCCGGTGTCAACCTCGTCGTCTTCCTCGGCCTCGCCTGCGTCCTCGTCGGCCTCCTCCACCTCGGGCCGGGGCAGCGTCGCCTCGACGGACTGGAGGACGACCCGGTAGTCCTCGACGACGGCCCCGTCCACCCAGTCCAGAAACGCCTCCGTCTCCTCGACTTCCAGCAGCACCCGGTCCACGCGCTGCCCCTCGTCGACCCCGTACGTCCAGTGGCCGAGCACGTCGTAGGTGTCGCCGGGCGGCTCGAGGGCGGTCTCGTCGTCGGGACGATAGATCTCAACCAGGCGAAGGGCCACGGCACTGCGGGCGGGAGCGAAGGGCAGAGCAAAGACACCAGGACCGAAAACGAGAGCGGCGCGGCACGGTTGCGTTTCCCGCCCTTTAACGTAACTTTACATCACAGAGGAAGCATACCCGGCCTGCTCCCTCCGACCAGACCGGTCCCGCACCCCGCTTCGTTCGCCGCCTCACATCGGTCATGCACGCCTCGTTGTCTACGCTCGCACTCGTCGGTCTCGTCGCTCTCCTCGGCCTCTTCGCGGTCTCGGCCGCCCACGCTCAGGGCCCCTCTCCCGACGACCTCGAGGCCCGCGCCGCCACCCTCGTCGAGCAGATGACCCTCGAGGAGAAGGCGGCCTACGCCTCGGGCCGGGCCTTCTGGACGACCGAGCCGGTCGAGCGGCTCGACATTCCGTCGATCTGGCTGGCCGACGGGCCCCACGGCCTGCGCCGCACGAACAGCCCAGGCGACATGGGCATGGGCGGCAGCCGGCCGGCCACGTGCTTCCCCACGGCCGCGGGCCTGGCGGCGTCCTGGAATCCCGGGCTCGTGCGGCGGGTGGGCGCGGCCCTCGGGCGGGAGGCGCAGGCCCAGGACGTGCAGGTCCTCCTCGGGCCCGGCGCCAACATCAAGCGCTCGCCCCTCGGCGGCCGCAACTTCGAGTACTTCTCCGAAGACCCGATCCTCTCGGGCCGCATGGCGGCCGCCTACATCGAGGGCGTGCAGAGCGAGGGCGTGGGCGCGTCGCTGAAGCACTACGTGGCCAACAACCAGGAGTACCACCGCATGTCCACCAGCGCCGAGGTCGACGAGCGCACCCTCCGGGAACTCTACCTGCGCTCGTTCGAGATCCCGGTCCGGCGGGCGGACCCGTGGACGGTGATGGTGGCCTACAACCGCGTGAACGGCACCTTCGCGACCGAGCACGACACGCTCCTTCCCGTGCTCAACCAGGAGTGGGGCCACGAGGGCATCGCGATCTCGGACTGGGGCGCCACGCAGGACCGCGTGGCCGCCGTCCGGGCGGGCCTGCACCTCGAGATGCCCGGCAACGACGCACACGACCAGCGGCTCGTGGAGACGGTCGAGTCGGGGGCCCTCTCGGAGGATCTGCTCGACCGCCGCGTGCAGGCGACCCTCGAGATTGCGCTTCGGGGGGACCGGCTGCACCGATCGGACGTCGCGTTCGACGAGCAGATGCAGGCCGAGCACCACAAGCTCGCCCGCACGGCGGCCGCCGAGAGTGCCGTTCTGCTGAAGAACGAGGACGGGGTTCTGCCCCTCGACGCATCGACCGACCGGCAGGTCGCTGTCATCGGGGCCTTCGCCCAGCAGCCTCGCTACCAGGGATCCGGCAGCTCGCGCGTCAACCCGACCCGGGTGTCGACCACGTACGACGCCCTCACCGACGCCCTGGGCACAGGCCAGGTGACGTACGCCGCCGGGTACCCCCTGGGGGAGGACGAGGGCGACGCCGACGCGCTGCGGGCCGAGGCCGTCGAGGCCGCCCGCGCGGCCGACGTGGCCCTCGTGTTCGCGGGCCTGCCCCCCGCCGCCGAGACGGAGGGATCCGACCGCACCCGGCTCCACATGCCCGAGCCGCACAACCGCCTGATCGAGGCGGTGGCCGAGGCGCAGCCGTCGACCGGCGTCGTGCTCTCGAACGGGTCGGCCGTCGCCATGCCGTGGCGCGACGCCCCGAAGGCCATCCTGGAGACGTGGCTCGCCGGGCAGGCCGGCGGACAGGCGAAGGCCGACGTGCTCCTCGGCCGCGCCAACCCGTCGGGCAAGCTCGCCTCGACGTTTCCGAAGCGGCTCGCCGACACGCCGGCCTACCTCAACTTTCCCGGGGAGGACCGGGAGGTGGTCTACGGCGAGCGCTTCTTCGTGGGCTATCGGTACTACGACGAGAAGAACGTCGAGCCCCTGTACCCCTTCGGCTACGGCCTCTCCTACACGAGCTTCGAGGTCGACAACCTCACCCTCAGCGCCGACTCGGCGACGAGCCGCGACGGCGTTACCGCCCGGGCGACGGTCACCAACACGGGCGACCGGCGTGGCCGGGAGGTCGTGCAGCTCTACCTCCACGACCCGGAGAGCCGGCTGCGCCGTCCCCCACAGGCGCTGCGGGCGTTCGAGAAGGTGGCCCTCGACCCGGGCGAAACGGCGACGGTGCAGTTTGCCCTCCGGGGCCGGGACTTCGCCGCCTGGGACGACCGCCGCGACCGCTGGACGGTCGAGAGCGGGGCCTACGAGGTGCGCGTGGGCACCTCCTCGCGGGACCTGCCGCTGCGGCAGACGGTGACCATCAAGGGGCCGCCCGCCGACCAGGGGCCGGTCCTCGACCGCTACTCCACGATCGACCAGTGGCTCCAGGACCCGCAGGGCCGAGAGGTGATCGAGCCGCTCCTCCGGAAGATGCAGGCCGCCATGGGCGGGGGCGGCGACGGGGGCGACGAGATGGGCCTGTCGGACATCTTCGGCAGCCTTCCCCTCACCACGCTGGCGTCGTTCAGCGGCGGGGCCCTTACCGACGAGATGATCGAGAAGATGGTGCAGCAGGTCCGGTCGGCACCGGAGGACGCCGGCCAGTCCGATCCGTCCAACGAGTAGATCGGGGCCCACTTTCCCCACCGCCGGATACCGGCACAAAAAACGGGGACAGCGGCGCGGTGCCACTGTCCCCGTCGATTGGGGTCTGCTCTCCACGAGGGAGAGACCACTGAGGATCGGCCCAGTGGATTTGTACGCCTGCCTTGCCGGGGACTCGATATCGGCGAGGTCTGGCAGGT
>JAZKTD010000408.1:0-2859 GCA_036625705.1 Salinivenus sp. | reverse complement strand
CGTTGACCGACGAGCACTTCCAGCAGCCCTACGAGATGAAGGACCTCTACCTGTCTCGGTAGGAGAGGTATCGGGGATGGGCGGTTGCCCGCGTCGTCTAGGAGGCTCAGGTCGCCTCCTCGTTTGAATCTGAGTCTCCCTTCCCCCATGCTATGGCCGTACGGCCGACCGGCGTGGTGGGGGCGGGCCCACGGGCTGAGAAGAGGTCCGGGGAATCGGGCCCAGACTTGGAGGGAAAGGCCCGAAGAACCGGGGGCGCGAGAGTATATGGCAGTGCGACACGAACGCAGTGATGGAACGACGGACCTTCGTCAAGCTGGGGGGCATGACCGTCTCGGGCGCATTGTTTGGGACGTCCCCACCGCTCGCCGCGGCGCCCCGATCGAAGAGCACCTCTGGGGTGATGCCCGACTGGCTCGTGGAACTCGTGAAGCTGAACGATCGGCGCGTCCCGGAGTTGCTGGACCGGCAAATTGAGGAGGAGGGGAGTGACGTTCACGGTGCCGTGGTGGATGACCACCAGATTCCCGTTCCGAACCATACGGCCTCCCTCATCGAGACCCTCACGATCGCGCACCTCTACCAGCACTCGAGTCACCACCGCTCGGACCGAATTCGCGCGGCCCTTGAAGCCGCCGCGGACGCCCTGCTCCGCTTCCAGCACGAGGATGGCTCGATCGACCTGCGTACGACCAATTTCCACTCGACGCCGGACACGGGGTTTGTCGTCAACGACCTCGCTCCCATCTACGCGCTTCTCCGGCGTCACGAGGTCGAGGCGCTCGGGGCCCTCACCGAAATGCTAGAGACCTTTCTGCTTCGGGCCGGAGAGATCCTCAAGGTTGGCGGCGTGCACACGCCCAACCACCGCTGGGTCGTCACCGCGGCCCTGTCTTGGCTGCACCGAATCCAGCCCGACAACGGGTATGTCGAGCGTGCCGAGGAGTGGTTGCGCGAAGGCGTCTACGTCAACCCCGACGGACAGTACATCGAGGAAAGCGTAGGCATCTACTCCGCAATCGTTGATCAGACGCTCATCACGATCAGCCGGAATCTCGACCGGCCCGAGTATTTGGGTCCGGTTCGGCAGAACCTGGACGCGACCCTGTATTATCTCCGGCCCGGGGGAGAGTTGGTGACGGCCCCGTCAAGTCGACGGGACCGCGACGAGATCCGGTACGTCAGGCCCTACTACTATGCCTATCGCTCCCTCGCAATTCGTGACGACGAGCCGCGGTACGCGGCCGTCTGTCGGCTGATCGAGGCCCAGTGGAAGGGCCAACTCGGGGGAGATCTGCCGTTGCTGTGTGAGGACTCGTCGGTCTGGTCGGGGCTTCCGCCCGCTGCGTCCGTGCCGATGGGCTACCAGAGGTCGTTTTCACATTCCGGGGTCCATCGCATTCGGAGCGACGATCTGGATGCGGCCGTTATCGAGGACGATCCGTCCTTCTTCAGTTTCATGAAGGGAGAAGCCGTCCTCGATGCCGTACGGTTTGCCTCGGCCTTCTTCGGCGAAGGCCAGTTTAAGTCTGAGGAGCTCACCCGTACTGAAAACGGGTTTGAACTGACGCAGGAACTGAGCGGGCCGTACTATCAGCCACTCTCTCCGGACGACCTCCCCGACGAGGGGGCGGTCTCGGAGATGAAGCAGGACGAGCGGGAGGAGAGCGAGGTTCAGAAGCTGAGGCAAGAAGCCCTCATCCGCCAGGAAGGAAACGGATTTGTCCTCGAAATCACCATCACGGGTACGGAAGGCGTGCCCGTCGCCGTCGAGATGGGATTTCGGAAGGACGGAGAGCTCGCCGCCGTCGATCCCGTCGAGGACATAGCGGATGCATACCTGTTGCCGGAGGGATACGGCGAATACAAGTGCGAGGGGCGACGAATTACTTTCGGTCCCGGACGGGCCGACCATCACTGGACGGAGCTGCGTGGAGCCGAGCCGAAGCTCGATCTAAACAGCGTGTATTTGACCGGTTACACCCCATTTACACACACCATCGAGATTCGTTAGAGGGCGGCCTTCCTGAGGAGACTCTCGACCCACGGAGGGCGTCCGCCAGAGGGCGCCGCTGACCTCGCTTCAGATCCTTTTGGGGCCGGAATCTCCGGACGATGTTCATGTCTCGTGATGAACTTTCCACGTTGGTAAAGGTAAAGCTGTCGTGTCGCGTAAAGGGGTGGAGCACCACTCCGCCCGATCACCTCCGCCGACGTCCTCAAAAGACCAGTCGGGGACCCGTGAACCCGCACGTCGCCGACCCTCCCGACGCGAAGGCTGTGGAGTCGAGCCACGGGACCCGCGCGCTCGCCAACCGGCCGGTCGAGACGGCAGAGCTCCGCTGCGCCCCTGTTCCCCGAGAGGACAGCGGGGCTGTATGTCCACCGGAGGGCTGGCGTACGGAAGGAGGCGCTTCGCTCGACCTGCGACGGGCTCCACGGGGTCGGATCCGTCCCGGGACCCGCCGTCGGGGACCCCGCAGATCCCGTGCACATCCCCGAACAGCCACACGGGACCGAGCGGCGACCCTGTCCGTAGCGGTCTGTACGGGAAAGCCATTTTCCGCCGTCGTCCTCGACCGAGGCCCGGGGGACACCTTTGCTATGCTGCGCTCAGCCGTCCTGCTCGGGGCCTCGGGGGGAGGGATCCACTCACGCTCCTCTTCATCGAACGAACCCCGTCTCCGCCTGTGATTGCCCGCGAAGGATATACCATTGTCGCGGTCGCGGCGGGTCTCGCCCTCGCCCTGGCCCTCGGCGCCGGGCTGCTGGACGCGTGGCTCTGGCGGGGGCCGTTGCTCCTCGTGGCCGTCGGGGGGCTGGCCTTCACGCTCTACTTCTTTCGGGACCCGACCCGGA
>JAZKTD010000407.1:0-2859 GCA_036625705.1 Salinivenus sp. | reverse complement strand
GCCCATCAGCCGGAGATTACGCCCAGCCTCACGCGGTCCGAGCTCGTCGAGCGACTGCCAAACGGCGGGTCGCGGGTTCGGTACACCTACCGGATCCTCGGCGTCTCCTTCGACGGGGAGGTTCGGGCCACGGACTACGCCCCGAACGACCGCATCGTGTGGGCGATGACCGGCGACCTGCGGGGGACGCTCCGGTGGTACTTCTCGCCTCTCGACGAAGACTCGGGCACCCGCTTCACGTACGCCGCCACCTACGTCCTGCCGGGCCCCGGCTTGGCTCGCCCGCTGCTCGGTCCGCTCGTGCGGCGCTACAACGAGCGGGAGGTCGACCGGCTGCTCCAAGCGCTCCGAGCACGCCTGGCCGAATCGGGATGAAAGGTGTGTGGCGCCGCCGAATTGTGAAAATATGAACATACACGGCGCGTCGCCCCCTCCAGCAACTTCGCTCTCATTCCGCGTTCTTCGCAATATTTTTTTCTTCGGTCTTAAAATATAGCAATTTTTAAGGGACGAAAGCGCTTCCGTCCCGAAGGATCTTCCGGGGAGCCCCTCCACAGATTTCAATGGGCCACTTGACAGGAACATCCATAGTCCTTTACGTGGGGGGCAATCTTAATGCAACGAACCTCCCTCTCGCAATGCGCACTGTCTCCGCGCATCCCCCCACCATCATGGAGACCGTCCGGGCGGCATCGCCTAACCGCCGGTCTGCGAGCACAGGTTCGGTCACGCACGAAGGGATCGTCGTCACTGGACGGGACCTCCGACGTTCGGGGCTCGTCCTTCTTCTTCTTATTGCGATTCTTCCGGGCTAACAGCCGACGGCCAATCCCTTCATCTCGATGACTCCAGACATCGTGCGACGCCGAGGGGATTGGCCCCCTCCCCCGACCGATGTCTGATTCGCGCTCTCAAGTCATCGTTCCTCTTGTCGGCACCGTTCCTGCACGCGGTGGCGGTGCCGAGCGGAGTGCCTGTACGCGATACAGGCACGTCGGTACGGGATCGGAGATCGGTTGCTTCGGAACGTCGCGGTGCGCTCCCACACTCACACCTTCCTCCCCACGACAGGCTCTTCATCCCGATGCCCACTGACACCCTGCAGTCCTCCGACACCCCTTCTACGACCACCAACGGCGCCCCGGATGCCCCGACCCTCAAGGGATCCGAGATCTTCGTTCGTGCCCTCGAGGAGGAGGGCGTCGACCGGGTCTTCGGCCATCCGGGCGGCGCAGTGATTAAAATCTACGACGCGATGGAGCGGATCCAGCCCGCCTACGACCACGTGCTGGTCCGCCACGAGCAGGGCGGCACCCACGCCGCGGAAGGATACGCGAAGGCCACGGGGCGGGTCGGCACGGTCCTCGTGACCAGCGGCCCCGGCGCGACGAACACCGTGACCGGCATTGCGGACGCGTACCTGGACTCGGTTCCCATCGTCGTCTTTACCGGCCAGGTGCCGACTCACCTGATCGGCAACGATAGCTTTCAGGAGACGGACACGACCGGCGTGACCCGTAGCATCACGAAGCACAACTTCCTGGTGCGGGATGTGAAGGACCTGGCCCCGACCATCAAGCAGGCCTACCACATCGCCCGGACCGGGCGGCCCGGCCCCGTGGTCGTCGACATCCCGAAGGACGTGCAGATGGACGAGGCCCCGTTCGTCTACCCCGACGAGCCGGACCTGAAGGGCTACACGGTGCCCGGCAAGGGGGCCCCGACGCAGATCGACCGGGCCGCGCGGATGATCGAAGAGGCCGAGAAGCCGCTCCTCTACGTCGGGGGCGGCACCATCAACGCCGACGCGCCGGAGCACCTCACCGAGCTGGCGCGAAAGACCAATATTCCCGTCACGACCACCCTGCACGGGCTCGGTGCCTTCCCGGAGACCGACGACCTCGCGCTCGGCTGGCTCGGGATGCACGGCTTCTACCACACCAACATGGCGGTGCAGAACGCCGACCTCATCATTGCCTGCGGCGCGCGCTTCGACGACCGCGTGACCGGGAAGGTCGACGCCTGGGCCCCGAACGCCGAGATCATTCACATCGACATCGATCCCTCCTGCATCTCGAAGAACGTGTACGCCGACTGCGCGATCATCGGCGACGCGCAGAAGGTGCTGCAGCAGCTTCTGCCGAAGGTGGAGCCGAAGGACACGTCCAGCTGGCTCGCCCAGATCGACGAGTGGCGCGACGACTGCCCGCCCTACCAGTACGAGGAGCCGGAGGGCGACCAGATCGCCCCGATGTCCGTGGTCGAGGCCCTCTACGACAAAACCCAGGGCGACGCGGTAATGGTCACGGACGTGGGCCAGCACCAAATGTGGGTCTGTCAGTACTACAAATTCGGCCGAACGCGCTCGCACATCAGCTCCGGCGGCCTCGGCACCATGGGCTTCGGGCTGCCCGCGGCCATGGGTGCGGCCTTCGGCATGCGCGAGGGGCGCGACCTGGACGTCGTCTGCGTGAGCGGCGACGGCGGCTTCGTCATGAACGCGCAGGAGCTGAGCGTGGCCGCGGCCCACGGCCTGCCCCTCAAGATTGCGATCCTCAACAACAACTTCCTGGGGATGGTGCGGCAGTGGCAGTCCCTCTTCCACGAGGACCGCTTCAGCCACACCGACCTGACGTCGACGAATCCCGACTTCGTGAAGCTCGCCGAGGCGCACCACTGCGTGGGCCTGCGCGCCACCTCGCCCGACGAGGTCGGCGACGTGATCGACGAGGCCTGGACGGTGGACGACCGGCCCGTCGTCATGGAGTTCGCGGTGCCGAAGGAGGAGATGGTCTTCCCGATGGTGCCGTCCGGCGCGGCGAGCGACGACATGCTCACCGAGATGTTCAACAAGGAGGG
>JAZKTD010000406.1:0-2863 GCA_036625705.1 Salinivenus sp. | reverse complement strand
TCGGAGAGTGCCATCCACCGCCAGGTGTCCGTTGTGCGTTGGAACGTGATACGAACGACAATTCACGACGCCGCCATACGAAAACACTTCAGCATCTCGAATTGATCGAGCCGCTCCGAAAACGTGTAACGTGCCAACGTTCAACGCCGGGAACGCGGGCAGCACGCCGGAAGACACCTCCCTCTCCTACGCTCAGCAAACCATCAAGGTACCAGTATGTCAATTCGCTGGGGCATCCTCGGCACCGGCAACATCGCGCACCTCGTCGCCGCCGATCTGCAGCTTCTTCCCGACGCCGAACTGATCGCCGTGGGCTCCCGGTCGCAGGACCGGGCCGACGCCTTTGGCGACTCGTTCGACGTGCCCCGGCGCTACGCCTCCTACGAGGCGCTGGTGGCGGATGAAGACGTCGACGTCGTGCACGTGGCCACCCCCCACACCGGCCACGCCGAGCACGCCGCCCTCGCGCTGGAGGCCGGCTGCGCCGTGCTCTGCGAGAAGCCCCTCGCCCTCAACGCACGCGAGGCCGACACCCTGATCGCCACCGCACGGGCGGAGGACCGGTTCCTCATGGAGGCGATGTGGACCCGCTTCCTGCCGGTGATGGCCGACGTGCGGCGCCTCGTGACGGAGGAGCGCGCGCTCGGCGGCGTCCAGCAGCTCCGAGCCGACATCGGGCTCACGCAGGCCTTCGACCCGGACCACCGGCTCTTCGACCCGGCGCTCGGCGGCGGCGCCCTGCTCGACCTCGGGGTGTACCCGATGGCGTTCGCCTTCGACCTTTTCGGCCCGCCGGACGCCGTGACCTCCACGGCGGTGCTCGGCCCGACGGGCGTCGACGAGCAGTGCGCCGTCGTCTTCGACTACGACGACGGGCTGCAGGCGGTGTGGCAGGCCTCCGTCCGCGCCGACGTGGGCCGCACCTGCGCGATCGCGGGGCCCGACGGGCGGCTGGCGGGCCGGCGCGCCTGGTGGAAGGGCGCGCCGTTCGACCTCACCCGCGCGGACGGCACCACGGAGACGTTTGCCCGGCCGTTCGAGGGCAACGGCTACCAGTTCGAGGCCGCCCACGTCCTGCGCTGCCTGCGCGAGGGACGGACCGAGAGCCCGGTCATGCCGCTCGACGAAAGCCATGCGCTTCTCCAAACCGCGGACGCGCTCCGGGCCGAGTGGGGCGTTGAGTATCCCCAGGACGCGTAGTGCCCTCGTCCTTCCCGCGAAAGGAAGTCCCTCTTGCTTTCCCCCGACGTGACCGGAGCCCCATGGACCGCCGAACGTTTCTGACTACTGGTCTCGCTGCGCTCGGGGCCCTCGCTGCGCCCGAGGGACTGGTCCGTTCACGCCCGTCTCCGCCGGTCGACGAGCAAATCATGACGGTCACGGGCCCGATCGCGCCGTCGGCGATGGGGCGAACCCTCCCGCACGAGCACGTCATGGTGGACTTCGCCGGGGTCGACGTAGTCGGCCCGGACCGGTACGACCGGACCTCGGTGGTCGAGACGATGCGGACCCATCTGCAGGAGGCGGCGGCCGCAGGGGTGCAGACGTTCGTCGACTGCACGCCGGCCTACCTGGGCCGCGACCCGATCGTGCTGCGGCGGCTGGCCCGGGCGACCGGCCTTCAGGTCCTGACGAACACCGGCTACTACGGCGCCCGCAACGATCAGCACGTGCCGGAGCACGCGTACAGCGACTCCGTCGACGCCCTGGCGGCCCGCTGGGTGCGCGAGTGGACCGACGGAATCGGGGACACCGGCGTACGGCCCGGCTTCATCAAGATCGGCGTCGACGCGGGGGCGCTGTCGGATATCGACCGGACGCTCGTCCGGGCCGGGGCCCGGGCCCACCTCCAGACCGGTCTCACCCTCGCCGTCCACACGGGCCCGGCCCGCCCGGCGCTCCAGCAGCTCGACGTGCTCGCCGAGGAGGGCGTGTCGCCGGAGGCGTGGATCTGGGTGCACGCCCAGAACGCGGAGGACCCGGCCCGCCACGTCGAGGTGGCGCGACGGGGCGGCTGGGTGTCGCTCGACGGGTACGAGCCGGAGCAGACCGACCGGTACGTTCGCCACGTCCGGCGGATGCAGGCGAACGGCGTCCTCGACCGCCTTCTGCTCTCGCAGGACAACGGCTGGTACAGTGTGGGCGAGCCGGGTGGCGGATCGGTGGCGTCCTACACGCCCCTCGTCACGACCCTGGTGCCCGCGCTCCGCGCGGCCGGGCTGTCCGAGGACGCCGTGCGGCAGCTGCTGGTCCGGAACCCCGCGCAGGCGTTTGCGGTGCGCCGCCGGCCCAGCGGCTAGCGGCCCGGCGCGACCCAGGCGCGTTCGTCGGGCATTTACACGAGCGGGGTTGCCGTCCTCCCGCGTTCGGCGTAGGTTGGACGATCAATCCCCTGCCCCCGAGTCCCGCTCGGCCAGGGACGCGCCAACGTTTGCACCAACGAGGACGACCTTCCAATGAGTGATCCAGGCATCGAAGCACTGAGCGCGCAGGCCAACGTCACCGAGGAGGCGGCCTGTCCCGTCACGCTCGTGGTGAGCGGCAACATGGTGACCGGCCACATCGTGGGCCGGGACACCTTCGAGGCTGACACCACCCGCATGGTCGAGATGGCCCGCGAGCAGGCCGGCTCCGAGAACGGGGCGATCGACGCGATGGGCGACCTCATCGCCGCCATGATGGACGCCGTGGGGAACGATGGCTCCGGCACCTACGTCCACGTGTCCGTCCAGGAGGTCATGACGGGCGCCGAGGCCATCCATCTCGGCGGCTCGGTCTTCCGCTTCCGCGCCAGCGAGATTCAGGGCTTCACCATCGGCACGGTGGAGACGACGGAGGGCTAATACGAACTCCGCTTGCACTC